>CANQJF010000035.1 GCA_947624225.1 uncultured Clostridia bacterium | reverse complement strand
AGCTCTATTATAACACAGACTTCCGTTTGAACTACTTTTTTTCTCCCCACCCGTTGCACTTGATAGTATAATTCACTGGCGCAATTCTCATTCAACAGCCCGGTGGGCTGTGAATGGCGCCGCGACAGGAGGCGTGGCCTCGCCGACGGGGTTGCGGCGGTCCCTGCCGCCGCAACGGACTAAGGGGGTGGGGTGTCGACCAACTTTGATGGACAGCGAGCATCCCCCCCTCACCACCGCCTTGCAGGCGGAGCCTCCCCCCGTTGGGGGTAGGCCATTCGATCACTTGCCTTAGCCCGAATTTATTTCGGGCGTGGGCGACTCAATTTGCCGAGCCCTGTCGGCTTCTTGTCCGTTGAGCAGATAATCGGGACCATGCTCTTCAAGCGCAAGAGCGCATTCGCCTCGTAAATTTCTATGCCCTTATTTTTAAAGAACTTCTATATGATAGAAATTTACGAAATCTTTACAGCACATATTTCTTCAAATTTCTGTCGCTGGTCATGTTTTTGAGGTGTTCCTCGACGTAAGCGCGGTTGATCTCCACGGGAATCACGGGATAATCGCCGCCGCCCGCGTTGAAAGAGATGTCCTCCAAGAGATACTCCATGACAGTGTGCAGGCGTCTTGCGCCGATGTCCTCGCTTGTCAGGTTGATCTCCTCGGAGATCTCGGCAATGGCCTCGATGGCGTCGGGCGTAAATTTCAAGTCAATATTGTCCACCGCGAGGAGGACGGCATACTGTTGTGTGAGCGAATGCTCGGTGTTGGACAGAATGTTGACGAGATCTTCCTTGGTCAGCGAATGGAGTTCCACCGAGACGGGGAAACGGCCCTGCAATTCGGGGATGAGGTCCTCCACGCGCGCGACATGGAACGCCCCCGCCGCAATGAACAGCATGTAGTCGGTCTTGACGGGCCCGTATTTGGTCATCACCGTGCTGCCCTCGACAATGGGAAGAATATCGCGCTGAACGCCCTCGCGGGAGACATCTGCCCCCGACGTGTTGCCCTTGCCCGCGATCTTATCGATCTCGTCGATGAAGATGATGCCGTCGTTCTCTGCCCTGCGGAGCGCCTCGTCGGTGACGGCGTCGTTGTCGATGAGCTTGTCCGCCTCCTCCGCGATAAAGATGCGCATGGCCTCTTTTACGGTCAGCTTGCGCCTCTTCTTGCGGGCGGGGAGCATCTCGCCGAAGATGGAGCCGAGGTTGATCGCCGCGCCACCGGGAATGAGTTCCATGTTCTTGGGCTCGTCTAAGACATCGGCCTCGATGACGGTGTTGTCGAACGTCCCCTTGCGGAGCGAAGCGAGGAGGTTGTCCTCAAAGATCTTGCGGTCAAGCTCGCCGCGGTCGTTCTTTTTGAGCTCCACGAGAATTTTCAGCATGCGCTGTTCGGCGGCCTCGGTGGCTTTCACGGAGACCTCCGCCGTCTTTTCATCCTTGACGAGACGGATGGCGCACTCCACGAGATCGCGCACCATGCCCTCTACGTCCTTGCCGACATAGCCCACTTCGGTATACTTGGTCGCCTCCACTTTGATGAAAGGCGCCTTGACGAGCTTTGCGAGCCGCCTTGCGATCTCCGTCTTGCCGACACCCGTGGGGCCTTTCATGATGATGTTCTTGGGCGTGATCTCCTCGCGGAGCTCGGGCGAGAGCTGAGAGCGGCGATAGCGGTTGCGGAGGGCAATGGCGACGGCCTTTTTGGCCTCATCCTGCCCGATGATGTGTTTGTTTAATTCGTTTACTATTTGTTTGGGTGAAAGATCCATAGCTAACTCCTTTTTTTGTTGACAGCATTGCCGGGGGGCCCCCGCTCCAAGACCTACCCACGGGGGGAGGTGCGCGACCAAGCTAAGGCCTACCCCCAACGGGGGCGAGGTGCGCGACCAAGCTAAGGCCTACCCCCAACGGGGGGAGGCTCCGCCTGCAAGGCGGTGGTGGGGGGGATGCTCACGAAATTTGTTTTCTTACGTTGTCATACCATCCGCCCGAGGCTTCTATTGTAGACCAAGGGCGACACGAGGAGCGTTAGCGACGAAGTAACGGGGCAACGCCCTTTGAGTGTATCCCCTTGGCAAAGCGCTCCCCCATGTGGGCGGTGGGGTCATTCCAATCCTATATGATTCAGAATGTCGGCACAAATATTTTTATAATTGCGGTTGAATTCAAGATCGGAATAGCGCAAAACAGTGAGGCCGAGAGAGGCAAGATAGGCATCGCGTTTCCTGTCATACGCTTCGGCGACTTCCTCATAGTGTTGTGCCCCATCCAGCTCAATAACCAGAGCGCACTCGGCACAATAAAAATCTACGATATAATTTCCGATGGTTTTTTGTCTGCAAAAGTGTACGGGCAGGGTCCGCAAAAAATCAAACCACAGTTTTCTTTCTTCTTTCGTCGGAGCCCTACGCAAGTCATTGGCACGTTCCGAAAGTTTGGGGTTGTGAAATTTTCTTGTTTTTTGCATACGCCGATCCCCCCCATCCGTCACTCGCGGAGCTCGTGCCACCCTCCCCCCCAAAGGGGTAGGGCTTCCGTGCGTAAGCACAACGACGCATACGTCCCGCATGTTTGAGTGCTAGATGCGAGCAAGGCAAGGAATGCGCGGCTTTCCCGCCGGGAGCGTACTATTTCCGTACGTGACCAAGGGAAAACGTAAGCACGACGACGCATTGCGACGCATATATGTGCTCAAAAAGTGCTCAAACCGTTTCGCAAATGATATGGTCGTTGGTAAACACACAGATCTCCGAGGCGATTTTGAGGGACTTCGTTGCGATCTCCTCCGCGGAGAACTCGGTGTTCTGGGCGAGCGCGCGGGCGGCAGCGAGCGCGTAATTCCCGCCGCTCCCGATGGCACAGATGCCCTCATCGGGCTCGATGACCTCCCCCGTGCCCGAGAGAATGAGCAGGGTGTCCTTGTCCGCCGTGATCATCATGGCGTCTAATTTGCGGCCGATCTTGTCGCTCCGCCATAGGTCTGCAAGTTCCACCGCCGAGCGCATGAGGTTGCCCGCGAACTTATTGAGCATCCCCTCGAACCGCTCGGTGAGCGAAAAGGCGTCGGTGACCGATCCCGCAAAGCCCAAGATGACCTTGCCGCCGTATATCCTGCGCACCTTGACGGCCGTGTTTTTAAAGATGACGCTCTCGCCCATGGTGACCTGCCCGTCCCCGGCGATGGCCGTGACGCCGTCCCGCTTGACGGCACAGATGGTGGTTCCTCGAAATTCCATTCTACACTCCTTTGTCCCGACAGGGACTGTATGATCCACTTATATTTAACCCAAAGTCTCCGCTTTGAAACGTTCTATTTCGCAAAGTGCGCGCTCGGCCAAAAGTTTTCTCCTCTGCTTTTTGTCCCGCACCTCTCCAAATGCCCCCGCGAGCACGCCATAGTTGGCATTCATGGGCTGAAAATCCTTGTTGGGCGTGGCGATATAGCGGGAGAGCGCACCCATGACCGTCACGTCCGAGGGCACGACTGTGGGCTTTCCGAGCGCCCTCCTTAGGACATGGTACCCACATAAGAGGCCTGAGGCCGCACTTTCGACATATCCCTCCACGCCCGTCATCTGCCCCGCGAAGAAGAGATCGGGATTCTCCTTGACGGAGAAATCGGCATTGAGACAGCGCGGCGATTCGAGATAGGTGTTGCGGTGCATCACGCCATAGCGCTCGAATTCGGCATTTTTCAGGGCGGGGATCATGGAGAACACGCGCCTCTGTTCGCCGAACTTCAAGTTGGTCTGGCAGCCGACGAGGTTGTAGCTCGTGCCCGCCGCGTTCTCCTTGCGGAGCTGCAAGACGGCATACGGCCGCCGCCCATTCCACTCCAATCCGACGGGTTTAAAAGGGCCGAAACGGAGGGTATCCCTCCCGCGGGCGGCCATGACCTCCACGGGCATACATCCCTCGAACACATCCCCCCGCTCGAATTCGCGGAGCACCGCCCGCTCCGCACCCACGAGCGCCTCGACAAAGGCCTCATACTCCTCCCTGTCCATGGGGCAGTTGAGATAGTCCCCCGTCCCGCGGCCATAGCGGTCCTCGGTAAAGGCGTTGTCGAAGTCGATGCTCTCCGCGGAGACGACGGGCGCCGAGGCGTCGTAAAAGTGCAGCGTACCGAAGCGATTTTGTATATCGAGGGCAAGCGCATCGGAGGTGAGCGGCCCCGTTGCGACAATCCCCTTTGGGGGGAGCGACGTCATTTCTTGCTCCACGATGCGGACATGGGGGTGGGCTTTGAGGCGCTCGGTGACAAATGCCGAGAATTTTTCCCGATCCACGGCGAGCGCCCCACCCGCCGGCACGCGCGCATATTCGGCCGCCTGCATGGTGAGCGAACCCAGCCGCCGCATCTCCTCTTTGAGCAGGCCGCAAGCATTGCCATAGACGTCGTCGCTTTTGAGGGAGTTGGAACACACCAGCTCGCACAGATTGGGGCTGACATGGGCGGGCGAGAATTTTTTGGGCTTCATGTCATAAAGCACGACCTCTTGGCCGTGCTCTGCGAGAAAATATGCCGCTTCGCTGCCGGCGAGCCCGCCGCCGACGATGACGACGCTCACTTGGCTGCCTTGGGCGGTTTGGGCGCCCTGTATGCGCAAGCCTTATCCGCGCACTTGATGACACCGCGGGGAGACTTCACGAGGAAGCCGCCGCACTTGGGGCACTTTTCGCCCGTGGGGATGTCCCAGCTCATGAACTTGCAGACAGGGTATCCGCTGCAACCGTAATAGGTCTTGCCCGTGCGCGTTTTGAGGCGCTTGGTGGGCTTGCCGCACTGCGGGCAGACGCCCTCGAACACTTCCTCCTCCGCCGTCTCCCCGAAGGGCAGGGTAGACTTGCAGGCGGGATAGTTGGGGCAGGCGAGGAATTTGCCGTAACGCCCCGATTTGATGACCATCAGTTTGCCGCACTTGGGGCAGGGGACCTCCGAGGTCTCGGCCTCCCCCTCGCTCACGATATTCGAGCAGGCGGGGTAGTTGGAGCAGGCGAGATACTTCCCGTATTTGCCCGTCTTGCGCACCATGGGATGGCCGCACTTGGTGCAGAGGATGTCGGTGATCTCATCCCCGTCGGTGGAAGCAAAGTGCAGTTTCTCCTCAAACGGCGGGTAGAAGTCGGCGATGATGGCGTGCCAATCCTTGCCCCCCTCCTCGATCTCGTCCAATTTTTCCTCCATGTCCGCGGTAAAGCCCACATCCATGATGTCGGTGAAGTACTTGACGAGCATGTCGGTGATGCGATAGGCGATCTCCGTGGGCTTCATATACTTGCTCTCTTTCTCCACATACTTGCGCTTGGTGAGCACGGAGATGATGGAGGCATAGGTGGAGGGCCTGCCGATGCCCTTGTCCTCCATGGCCTTGACGAGGGAGGCATCCGTATACCGCACGGGCGGCTTGGTGAATTTCTGCTCTGCGGTGACATTTTCCGCCTTGACGGGCGTCCCCTCTTCGAGCGGAGGCAACAGTCCCTTGGTCTCCTCCTCGTCCGTGTTGCGGAAGTCGGCATAGATGACGGTGAATCCCGCAAACCGGAGCGCCTTTCCGCTCGCTCTGAGCCCGTATTCGCCGTTCTCGATCTCGATCTGCATGGAATCGTATTGCGCCTCGGACATCTGCGAGGCGATGAAGCGCTCATAGATGAGCTTGTAGACGTTGTAGTGCTTGCGGTCCAAGAGCTTTTTGACGGACTCGGGCGTGCGGGTGAGGTCGATGGGACGGATGGCCTCGTGCGCGTCCTGCGCGCCTTTCTTGGAGGCATAGAAGTTGGGCTTTGCGGGGAGGTATTCCTCGCCGTATTGCTCCTTGATATAGGCCCGTGCCGCCGCCTGCGCATCGGCGGAGACGCGGGTGGAATCGGTACGGATATAGGTCACGAACGCGACATGCCCCTCCCCTTCGAGGTCCATGCCCTCATAGAGGTGCTGCGCCATGAGCATTGTCTCGGGGGCCGTCATGCCGAGCTTGTTGGAGGCGTCCTGTTGGAGGGTGGACGTGGTGAAAGGCGCGGGTGCGTGCGACTTCGTGATCGCTTTCTTGACGCTCGCCACCACATACTTCCCCGCGTTGAGTGCGGAGAGTGCCTCGTCGGCCTCCTGCTTGCAGGTGACTTTATACTTCTTGCCCTTGCGCTTTTCGAGCAGGGCGCGGAAAGTGGGATAGCGCTCCTCCAAATCCCTCAGCTCGGCCGCAATCGTCCAATATTCCTCGGGCTTGAACGCCTCGATCTCCCGTTCGCGCTCCACGACGAGACGGAGGGCGACCGACTGCACCCTGCCCGCGGAGAGCCCGTTCTGGATCTTGTTGTTGAGCAGGGGCGAGAGCTTGTAACCGACGAGCCTGTCGAGGACACGCCGTGCCTGTTGGGCGTCTACGAGGTTGTAGTTGATGGAGCGGGGATGCGCCAAGGCGTGCTGCACGGCCTTGGGCGAGATCTCGTTGAATTCGATGCGGTTCTGCCCGTCCTCGGGGAGCCCGAGCACGCTCTGCAAGTGCCACGAAATGGCCTCGCCCTCGCGGTCGGGGTCGGTGGCGAGGTACACTTTATCCGCTTTCTTGGCCTCCTCGGTGAGGCGGCGGATGGTCTCCTCTTTCCCCGGCGAGGTGACATAGCGGGGTTCGTAATTTTTATCGACGGCCACACCGAGTTTCTTTTGCGGAAGATCCCGGATGTGCCCGCCCGAAGCGTCCACACGGTACTGCCCTTTGAGATACCGCGCGATCGTCTTTGCCTTGCTCGGCGATTCTACGATGATAAGATCCATAATTACCTCTATTCTAACAACTTGCGCCGAAGCGCATTTCCAAACAAATTTGTGCTCAGACGGCGCTGTATTTATTGCCGCCCGACTTGACCGCGGCGCCCTTGATTTCCAGCGCCGAGAGAATTGCCGCAACCTCATATGCGGACATGCCTACCTTCTCCGCGATCACCGCGGTGTGGAGCTCACCGTAATCTTTCAAAACAGTGAGCACCCGCATCTCCTCTCCGGTGAAGATCTTTTCCTTTTTCTGCGGGGCCTGCATGCCATAGAGCGAAAAGACGTCGGCGGGGCAGGTAGCGACATACGCCCCTTTCTTGATGAGCTCGTTGCAGCCCTCGCCGTGCGCCGACCCGACGTTGTGGGGGAACGCAAAGACGTCTCTCCCGAATTCGAGCGCGCAATTTGCGGTGATGAGCGTGCCGCTCTTTTCGGCCGCCGAAACGACCAACACGCCCTCCGACAGCCCCGCGAGCAGGCGGTTGCGCGCATGGAAAGAATATTTTTTGGCCGTCTCCCCGGGCAGGAGCTCGGAGAGGAGCAGGCCGTGTTCCCCGATCTGCGCCTTTATGGAGGCGTGCGCCGCGGGATAGCATTCATCCAGCCCGCACGGGAGCACGGAGATGAGGTTGCCGCTCGGGAGCGCGCCCGCAATGGCCGCGCTGTCTCCCCCCTCGGCGAGACCCGTGACGACGGCAAAGCGCGCCGACAGCTCCTCCGCAAATTTCCGTGCGAGGTTTTCTGCCCATGGCGGCGTGATGCGCGAGCCGACGATGCAGAACTTGCGCTTTTTGAGCAGGCGCCTGTTGCCCTTTCCGAACAGGAGCAGGGGCGGGAGGGAGATGTGTTTGAGGGACTCGGGATAGTCGTCCGCGATGAGCGTCACCGCGAAGTAACCCTTTCTTTCGAGGCTCTCCAAGAGGGCGTCTGCCTCGGCCTCCCGCTTGCGCGCATCGGGCGTGAACGCGGCCCCCGGTGCAAGGGAGAAGTATTGTTCCGGCCTCTTCAAGAGCGCCGCGGGCGACGGTGCCTCGTGTAGCAGCATGACGCGATGATGATAGTCCGTCTTAGCGCAACAGCACAGCCAGAGGAATGCCCGTTCGTCATCGGTATAGTTCATGGCTCACCCGATCTTGTCGTAAATGCGGTAGGAGACCGCCTCAAAGACATGCTTGGGCAAGATCTCCTCCGACATGTCTAAATCCGCGATGGTCCGCGCCACCTTGATGATGCGCGAACGCGCACGGGCGGAGAGGTGCATGCGTTCGAAAGCGGAGCGGAGGATGTCGTCGCCCTCGCGGGACAGCGTGCAGAATTCCGCAAGCTCCCGCTCCCCCATCTCCGCGTTGGAATTGATGCCGTACTTGCCGAACCGCGTCGCCTGGATGCTGCGTGCACGGTTGACGCGCGATTTGACGGCGGCGGAAGTCTCCTGTTCGGCGGAGGAAGTGAGGTCGTCATAGTCGATATCGTCCACTTCCACCTGCAAGTCGATGCGGTCTAACAGCGGGCCCGAGACTTTCTTCCGATACCGTCTGATCTCGGCGGGCGTGCACGTGCAGGTGCGCTCGGAGGACCCGAAGTTGCCGCAAGGGCAGGGATTCATGCTCGCACACAGCATAAAGCGCGCGGGGAAAGCCACCGTGCCGCCTGCGCGGGAGACCGTGATGACGCCGTCCTCCAAGGGTTGGCGGAGCGCCTCCAACGTGGAGCGCTTATACTCGGGCAGCTCGTCCAAGAAGAGCACGCCGCCGTGCGCGAGGGAAATTTCTCCCGGGTGCACCACCTTGTTGCCGCCGCCGCACATGGCGACCGTGGTTGCGGTGTGGTGCGGTGTGCGGAAAGGCCGCTCGTAAACGATCCCCTCCGCGCCCAAAACGCCCGCCACGGAATGGATCTTCGTGATTTCGAGTGCCTCCTCGAAAGAGAGGTCGGGCATGATGGTGGGCAGACAGCGCGCGAGCATGGTCTTGCCCGTGCCCGGGGGGCCGATCATGAGCAGGTTATGCCCTCCCGCCACGGCGATTTCCAGCGCGCGGCGCGCCATGGGCTGACCCTTGACGAATTTGAGGTCGGCAGAGGTCTGCGTGCGGCCGCCGGGGATATACGAGAGCGTTTCGAGGGGGGCAATGGGCGAAGCGCCCGTGAGGTGCCCCACCACCTCCGTGAGCGTGCGGGCGGGATAGATCTCCGCGCCGCCGAGAAAGCGCGCTTCCTTGGCGTTGTCCGCGGGGATGATGAAGTGCGTGAAGCCGTGCCCTTTCGCGGAAATGAGGATGGGCAACAGCCCCGCAATGGGACGGAGGTCGCCGTTTAAGGCCAGCTCCCCCAAAAAGACGGTGCGCCCGATCTTGACGCCAACGAGCTGTTCGCTCGCTTTCAAGAGGCTGACCGCGATGGCGAGGTCAAACGCCGCACCCTCCTTGCGGATGTCGGCGGGCGCGAAGTTGATGGTGATGTGATTCATGGGAAAGAGCAGGCCGCTATTTTTGAGTGCGGAGCGCACGCGCTCCTTGCTCTCCTTGACAGCCGCATCGGGAAGCCCTACCATGTCGTAAGAGGGCACCCCGCGGTTGACGTCGGTCTCCACTTCCACGGGGACTCCTTCGAGACCGTTCAACGCATAGCATACGATCTTGGCGATCATGACCTACCCTCCTCCCTTAACCGAGAATTGCCGAGAGAAAACTTGCGGGAAGCGGAATGGAGAAGGTCACAACGGAGAGTGCCGCAAAGGCGAGCGCAAGCAAAATAATTCCGACGACGTTGATAACGCGCATGGCCGTTCCCATCTTGCCCTCGTATTCCCCGCCGAAGAGGCAGGCGGCCGCGAGCATGGCGATGAGGTAGAGGAGCGCGACAAAGGCGGCTGCCTCTTTGACGGCAAGCGCCACGATGAGCGAGAGCACGAAGAGCGCCACGAGGATGACGTTGCGGCGGAGCTCCGCACGCCAAGCCTTGTCGTGTTCATGCGCAAAGCATGCGAGAACGAGACGGACGAGCGCATACACCAGCCCCACGCCGCCGGCAATGAGCGCGACGGGATTGACGGTGATGGCGGTCACGGCATACAGGCTGCCCGTTCCGCGGAAGAGCTCGGCAAAGACGCTCCATGCGGGAAGCGTGTAGAGATTTGTCCCCGCAAAGCCGCCCGCAAAGGACTTCCACGCGAGCGCGAAGATGTTCATCGCGGGAGAAGCGGGATCGTCGAATGCTTTCAGATAGGTGAAGTAAGCGGGGATCATCCCGATGAGGGCGAGCAGGAAAGTGCCGATCACCAGCCCGACGCCAAAGACGAGGGGCGCGACGCGGTTTTTAAAGCGGAACTCCGCCACCGTCTTGCCGGCGCGCTGTTCGCGCGTCTCGGGCTGTTCTCCCTCCTGCACTTCGGCAGGGGTCTCCTCCGCGAGGATCTTGTCGATACGATAGCGTTTGACCTTTTGTTGCCGTACCATGCCCGCAACAAACAGTGCAACAACGCCCAACACGGGGATGAGGAAAGCGCCGTTGACACAGATGGCGGCGGCTCCGCACACGCCCGCGAAGAGCAGAGGCAAAGCCCCGAGGAAGTTGGCCCGCTTCATGCCGTTTGCAAAGAAAGCGTGCACGAGGTCGAGCGAGCAGGCAAAGAAGAATATGCCGAGCATGAGGGGCGTGCCGAGGTGGCCGTAACCCAAAGTGAGCACGGAGAGCGAATAGAGGAGCGCGAACACGAGCCCCACCTTTTCGCTGCGCGTCAGCCGCACGGCAAAGCGGGCGAGCGCAATGAGCGCCCCGAAAGCCGCGAGCATGGAGAAGAACCTCAGCCCGAAAGGATTGATGCCGAACATGAGCGTGCCGAGCGCGAGGATGTCGATGCCCAGCGCGCCATAGCTCCGCTCGATCTCATAGCTGTCGAGCGCATTCCCCTCCGCGTCGGCGGCATAGGTGTTGCCGAGGCGCATTTCGGCGATGGTTTTGAGCGTGGAGACTTCCGCCTCGGAGAAACGCCCGAAAGTGGACTGCATCTCCGCGGGCATCCTCTGCGCGTCGATGAGCGCCCCCGCACGCACGACGGCGGCAGAAGCCGATTCGTCGGCATAGGGCGTGGCGGCATAGATCTGGGCGGGCACGACGCACATCTCCCCCGTTCCGTCATAGGAGGAGTCCAACTTCTCGCCCACGAACACGACTTCGTTGATGAGCACGTTGGGATTCTCCCCGTACAGCGAGAGGCGGATATAGGGGTAAGTGGACACCGTCCATCCCGCCTCGGGGAAAGAGAAAGGCGCGACAAAGCGGAAGAATTCCTCCGTCGCATCGGCCATGGGGATTTCCTTGACGGGCTTCCCGTCCTCGCCGAGGACAGGTTCGGGCATGAAGTAGTTCTCAAACACTGCATTCAGCCCCGTGGAGAAAGTGTTGCCGCTCGTGCTGCGCTCGATGCGCAACGTGGCATATTCGCCCGGCTCGCCATAGATGGTGGCAAGGTTGACATAGACCTGCCTGAGGCGCAAGCTCGTGGTGGTGCTGTGGCCGTCTGCATCTGTCTCCGTGAGGCCGGAGAGGCGGAACGTGACGCTGGGGGTCTCCGTGTCCGATTGCATCTTGGAGCGGAGCTCAAAGGCGTCGCCCGTGCCGTTCAGGTTGCCGAGCGTGCCCAACCCCACCGCAAGGAAAGCAAGCGCCACGATGAGAAATGCGAGGAAGGCTTTGTATCCCTTCCGTTTACCGAGAGAGTTTTTCATAAGGTACTATTCCCTATTATATTATTGCTTCTATTCTAACCGATTGTCTCAAAATTGTAAACAAATTTATTGCCGAAATTGAGAAAAAAACCGTGCCTCGGAAAAATTTTTCATGCCGCGGACGGTCTCAGACCCCATTTAAAAGAAAAGACCTGCCCGTTCGGCAGGTCTTTCTCGAAAAGTGGCTTACTTCTTTTCCTTGATCTTTGCGGCTTTTCCGGTGAGCCCGCGAAGATAGTAGAGCTTGGCCCTTCTCACTTTCCCTTGGCGCACCACGTTGACGTATGCGATCTTGGGAGAATGGATGGGGAAGCAGCGCTCCACGCCCACGCCGAACGAAAGACGGCGCACGGTGAAGCTCTCGCGGATACCGCCGTGCTTTTTCGCGATGACCACGCCCTCGAAGTTCTGGATCCTTTCCTTGCCGCCCTCGATGATGCGATAGCCCACTTTCACGGTGTCGCCGACGTTGAAAGAGGGAATGTTCTCTTTCATGTTTTCGGCCTCGATCGCTTCGATGAGTCCCATGACTTTACCTCCATGTTTTGCGCGGCGTTCATGCCAATCAACCGATTGCAGAGGACCGCCCGAAGTCATTTGGAATTATAAAGCAAAACCGCGAAAAAGGCAAGCACTTTTGCCCCCCTTTTGCAATTTCCTTGCGATTATTTTGCTTTTTTCCCCGAAAAGCTCCCGTCCGCCCCTCCGTTCGCCGCAAAATTGCCCCTCCTTTGGCGGGAGACAGGCCTCTTTTGCCCTTTGTTAAGGCATGCCGCCTTTCGGGCGCCCTGTCTTTAAAGTGCCCCCTCCGCGCCCCTTTCCTCATTTTCGGGCGCCTGCTCCTCCCCGTTTTCGGGCGGTCCCTCTTCCTCCATGCCCTCCAAGATCTCCTGCGGCGTGGGCGGCATGGGAACGCGCTCCTCGATGCCCTGCACGCACGCATACGTGTCCCTTCTGATGAGCGCGCGCGTGAGGAGGCGCTCCCCCTCATAGACGGAGAGATAGCTCTCGCTGCACAGGCCCGCCCGCTCCTGCCGCACGATGCGGTTGGCCGTCCCCTCCACGATCTTCACCGAGGGGGGGTCCAAGCGGAACAGAACGCGGCTCTCCACTTCATACCGCCGTCCGTCGGGCAGGCCATAGATCTCAAAGCGCACCTCGCCCGCCTCCGCCGCCGCGAGGATGTAGACGGGGAAAGCATAGGGATTGGTGAATTTCAAGTCGCTGTACGAGGAGACCATGGCGTCCTGCGAGGGGGGAACATACCCCACCGAGAGGGAGTGCGGGTGGCTCTCTTCAATGGTCAGGCCGGCACGGAGGGCAGCGCCGAAGAGGGTGGTGCTCGTCTGGCATACGCCGCCGCCCACGCCGCTCACAAATTCTCCGTCTTGGATGACGGCCGCCTCCTCGAACCCGTTCTCCGCCGTCCGCGCCCCCACGCGCGCGTTGAAAGAGAAAGTCTGCTCGCTCCCGACCACCGTGCCCGCAATGCGCGAGGCCGCAAGGGCGATGTTGTGGCTGCGTGCACCGTTGCCCGCATCGAATTTTGTGGAAAAGGCGGCAAGCAGCTGCGTCCGCGCCCGCAACTCCTCCACGGTGACATCGGGCGCCACCTCCCGCGTCACGAGCGACACGCGCGTCTCCTTGCCCCTGAGCGCACGGGAGACATCCTCGATGAGCCCGGCGCGGTCACACGCCACCCCCATCTCCTCCGGCACATAGGTGAAGCCCGCCGCATCGAACTCCAAACGGGCGTCTTTTCCCTCTTTGGCATTCAAGAGGCATACCATGTCTGCAAATGACTCCAACAAAACGCACTCCCGCCGCATGGAGACGGTGTAATTGCCCGCCTTTTTTGCCTCTTTGAGCACGCGTTCGCCGTCATCTGCATAATCCAGCGCGAGCGCAAACTCCCCCGCGGGCGATACCACGGTGAGCGGCAGCCGTTCGAGGTGCTCCCGCACCCTTTCCAAGGCCTCCGTTTGAGACATGCCCCCCACGTCGAGCCCGTTCACGGTCACGCCGCGCTTCAAGCGTCCGCCGCCGCAACTGCCCAAAAAAAAGCTCCCCGCAAGGAGGAGCGATGCGATCTTTTGATATTTCATACGCTCCCTTCGAGCCCGAGGAGCAACTTGCACAGCCCCTCGTCTGCGTCAAAGGGGGGCGCACCGAGCACGTTTCTCGTGCCCTCGGCGTGAAAATCCGAGCCGCCCGTCACCCAAAGGCCCCGCCGTTCGGCATACGCAAGAAACTCTCTCGTCTCCTCCTCAGTATGGCGCGTGTAGACGCATTCTATGCCGTCCAGCCCCGCCTCGGTGAGCGCGTCCATGATCTTGCGGCGCCGCGCGAGCCCGCGAGCGTCCAGCCGCTCCCGCTCCGCCTCATCGGTGGCGGCCCTCCAACAGAGCATTTCCTCCAAGGTAAGGCCGAAGATGCGCCCGGGGTGTGCGAGGACGGCGATACCCCCCGTCTTGTGGATGATCTCCACCGCCTCAAAGGGCGTGGGACGGTACTCCGCGACAAAGGCGGGCCCGCCGAGCGCAAACAGTTCGCCATAGAGCGGACCGGGGTCTCTTTGGATGGCCGCCGCGAACGCACGCACCACGTGCATGGTGTGAATCGGGGCACCCTTTCGGACATGGTATGCCTCGACGTCGTCCATTGTGACATGCACTCCCAAGTGGGCGTTGGCCAGCGCCACCATCTTTTCGGCGCGGATGCGGCCGCCCTCAAAGCGCAAGCGGAGGAATTCTTCATAGTCGGCATTCTTTTTGCAGCCATAGCCGAGCACGTGGATCTTGTCCGTTCCCTCATAGGAGGAGACCTCCCAGCCGCGCACATAGCGGAGCCCCTCGGCGCGCGCCGCCCGGGCCCCCTCCTCCGAACCGCCCATGCTGTCGTGATCGGTGACAGAAAAGAGTTCCAACCCCGCTTGTTTGGCCTTTTTTGCGAGTTCATCGGGGCGGAACAGCCCGTCCGACCAGACGGAATGAATGTGAAGATCGGCTCTCATAGCAAAATTTTTCCTCCGTGAATGCGTATTTTTTTGCACTCCGCGCCATAGAGAACGCGTTCGGCGTGCGTGCAGGTGAGAATGACTTGCAGGTCTTTCACCCGTGCGAGCAATTTTTTTCTGCGCGGCAGGTCGAGTTCGCTCATGACGTCGTCGAGGATGAGCACGGGCGGCTCCCCCGCGAGGCGCGTAAAGACGGCCACTTCGGCAAGTTTCATGGAGAGCGCCGCCGTCCGTGCCTGCCCTTGCGAGCAAAATCCCCGTGCATCCGCCCCGTCGATGGAGATCTTCACGTCGTCGCGGTGGGGTCCTACCGAGGTGTAGCCCAGCCGGAGATCCCGCTCATAGTTGGCCGCGAGCTCCTCTTTGAGGCGCTCCGCTACCTCCCCCTCGTCCCCCGAGTAGTTGCGGTCGGGTGCGAGCGCAAGCGTCTCCGCCCCGTCGGTGAGCTCCCCGTGGATGTCCGCGGCGAGGGCCGAGAGTTCTTTGAGGTATTCCCTCCGCGCCACCGCGATGCGGGCGGCATAGAGCGCGAGCTGTTCGTCCCAGACGGGAAGCGTCTCAAAGACGGGCCCCGCGTCCCGCTCTTTGAGCAAGTTGTTGCGCTGTTCGAGGATGCGTTGATAGCGGAGCAGCGCCGAGGCATACTCGCGCGAGGTCTGCGAAATAGACAGATTCAAAAAGCGCCTGCGCTCGTCGGGGCCGTCCTGGATGAGCCTGAGCTCGCCCGGGGAGAAGAACACGCTCTTCATGTTGCCCAAAAAATCCACACTGCGCCGCACCTTGTTTTCGTTAAAGAACAGTTCGCGCCCGTTCTCCCCGATGGATGCCCCCAGCGTAAACGTCCCGAACCGGCTCACGGCCTCTGCCGTGATGAAAGCCCGTTCGGCCCCCCGCCTTATGAGCTGTCTGTCGTGGCGAATGCGGAGCGACGAACCCGTACACAGATAAAAAACCGCCTCCGCACAGTTGGTCTTGCCCTGCGCGTTTTTGCCCGTGAGGACATTGAGCCCCTCGTCGAACACGAAGGTCTCCTCCTCATAGTTCCTAAAATTTTTGAGCGTCAATTTTTTTACGACCATGGCGGCAAAAATACTTTTCTTTCGGAAGGTTTTGTATTATAATGGGGATGCGGGGCAATTTGTCCCCATCCTTGAACATTATAACAAATTCTACGAAAAAGCAAAAGCGTTTGTGAGGAAAAAATGACGGAAAAAGCACAATTCGAGTTGCTGTGGGAAAAGATCCGCGAGCGATTGGACAAGCTCGTGACGCACATCACGTACGAGACGTACTTCAAAAATTTGGAAGCCACCGACGTGATCAACAAAAAAATCGTTCTGCGCGCGTCCTCGGAGACGGGGGCGAGCATCGTCATGCGCAATGCTGCCAAGCTCCGCGAGGCGATCGCCGCGGCCCAAGTGGGGCTGACGGATTTCATCGTCTATGTCGAGGGCAGCTCGCAATACACGCTCGACGAACTCCCCGACGCGCTCGAAGAATCCTCTTTGCAGACGGACAAGCGCTTTACTTTCGATTCTTTCGTCGTGGGCACCTCCAATAAATTTGTCTATGCGGCGGCCAAATCCGTCGCGAGTGCGCCCGGGGAGAACTTCAATCCCCTCTATATTTACGGCGGCACGGGGCTGGGCAAGACCCACCTCATGCAGGCCATCGCCAACGAGATCGCCGACAAGAAGCCCTCGCTCAAAGTGCACTACACGACGAGCGAGAAATTTCTCAACGAATTTGTGGATTCCCTCTCCCGCAACGGCGAGGGGCAGATCGCGCGCTTTCGCAACCGCTACCGCAATGTCGACGTGCTCCTCATCGACGACATCCAATTCTGGGCGGGAAAATCGGGCGTGCAGGAGGAATTCTTCCACACGTTCAACGAGCTCTTCTCGCAAAACAAGCAGATCGTCATCACGTCAGACTGTCCCGCCAAGGACTTAAAACTGCTCGAAGAGCGCCTCAGAACGCGCTTTGAGGGAGGGCTCATCGCCGACATCCAACCGCCGGACATCGAGACCAAGATCGCCATCTTAAAGAAAAAGGCGCTGGAAAAGAAATACGTCGTCCCCGACGAAGTGCTCGCATTTCTCGTCAAGGATTCGGATAACAACGTCCGCACGCTCGAGGGGCGCCTGAACACCGTCATCTTTGCAAGCAAACTGCACGAACAGCCCATTTCGCTCGAACTCGCGGCGCTGGCGCTGCAAGAATCCATCAATGTGAGCGAGCCCGAGGAGGTGACGCCCGACGCCATCATCCGCGCGACGTGCGCGCACTTCAACATCACGCGGCAGGAGCTCCTCAGCAAGAACAAAAAGGCTGAGATCGCGCGGGCGAGGCAGATCTGTGCCTACCTCATGCGCGACATGCTCTCCATGCCCCTCGTCAACATCGGGCAGGAGATGGGCGGCATGCACTACTCCACGATCATCTATGCGCACGACAAAATAGAGGAACTCATGCGCGTGAACGACAAGATCTCCAAAGACGTCAGCGACATCCGCAGCGTCGTCCTCAAACAATAGAGCGATCCCTGCCGGGGAGCAGAACGGCACTTGCCCCCTCCCCGCTGTCATACCGTTCGCGCGAAGTTTCTTTTGTGGACCAAGCGCGACACGAGCACCAACGGCGCGAAGTAGCGAAGCGAGTGTATCCCCTCAAACGAAGTCCGACGCTCTTGCCTTCCCCTTTGGGGAAGGTGTCGAACGAAGTGAGACAGATGAGGTCTCGTCGCCCCTGTAAGGGGAGATGTCGCGAGCCCCGCGAGTGACAGAGGGGTTTATCTCATGCGTGCAGCCGAATTCACTTCGGCGGAACGCACCCAATTTGCCGAGCCCTGTCGGCTTGTTGTCCGATGAAACGAACGAGAGACAGAGTGTGTTAAGGCGCAAAAGTGTATTTCCATCACGGAAATTTGTTTTCTGAACCCTACCATAGCGTTCTGCCAAGGGGATACACTCGGCCCCGTTGGGGCTTACTTCGCGCCCGAGATGTCTCGACTTCGCTCGACATGACAGCGGGCGCTCGTGACGCGCTTAGTCCACAATAGAAACCTCGCGCGGACGGTATGACAGCGCGAAAAGAAAACAAATTTCGTGAACCCATTCCAAATCCCATGCGTGCAGCCGAATTCACTTCGGCGGAACGCACCCAATTTGCCGAGCCCTGTCGGCTTGTTGTACGATGGAACGAACGAGAGACAGAATCTATTAAGGCGCTAACGCCCATTTCCGTCACGGAAATTTGTTTTCGTCCCCACAAAAGCGTTCTACCAAGGGGATACACTCAAAGGGCGTTGCCCCGTTACTTCGCGCCCGAGATGTCTCGACTTCGCTCGACATGACAGCGGGCGCTCGTGGCGCGCTTAGTCCACGATAGAAACCTCGCGCGGACGGTATGACAGCGCGAAAAGAAAACAAATTTCGTGAACCTTTCCCAATTTATGCAAATTTTTCAAGAAACGACATGCGACGCTGTTGTCATCGGTGCGGGGCATGCGGGGGCCGAAGCGGCGCTCGCTCTCGCGCGCACGGGGCTGAACACCGTCGTTGTCACCCTCAATCTCGATAGCATCGGCTTCATGCCCTGCAACCCCTCCGTCGGCGGCACGGCGAAGGGGCATTTGGTGCGCGAGATCGACGCTCTCGGCGGGGAAATGGGCGTTTGCGCCGACAAGTGCGCCCTCCAATACCGCATGCTCAACGAGGGCAAGGGCGCGGCCGTGCAGTCCCTCCGTGCGCAGGTGGACAAAAACCGCTACCACACCGAGATGAAGCGCACCTTTGAGCACACGGCAAACCTCCGCATCCTGCAAGGCGAAGTCGCCGAGATCCTCGTGGAAGAGGGCCGCGTTACGGGCGTTCTGACCGCTTACGGCGGCATCATTTCCTGCCGCGCCGTCGTCGTCGCCACGGGCGTTTACTTGGGCGCACGCACAATTACCGGTACCCATGTCCGCGAGTCGGGCCCCAATGGCTTTGAACGCGCCACACTGCTTACCCAAAATTTGCTGCAACTCGGCTTCTCCGTCAGGCGCTTTAAGACGGGCACGCCCGCCCGCCTCGACGGCCGCACGGTCAATTATTCCGCCCTCGCAGAACAGCCCGGAGAGCAGACTTACCCTTTCTCATTCTTAAACGACAGCGTCCCCGCGGTGCATGAGCAGACGCCCTGCCACCTCGCCTACACCAACCCCGCGACCCACAAACTCATCCTCGACAACCTCGACCGCGCCCCCCTCTACAACGGGGAGATCGGCTCGACGGGCCCGCGCTATTGCCCCTCCATCGAGACCAAGGTCGTGCGCTTTGCGGACAAGTCCCGCCACCAGCTCTTCTTGGAGCCCGAGGGCGCCGACACGCGCGAGGTGTATGTGCAGGGGCTCTCCACCTCCCTCCCCCACGACCTGCAAAAGGAGGTCTACCGCTCCGTCGCGGGGCTCGAACGGTGCGAGATCAT
>CANQJF010000034.1 GCA_947624225.1 uncultured Clostridia bacterium | reverse complement strand
CGACGGCGAGACTGACCTATACAGCTGCATCACGAGTTGCGCAAACGTGAGCGAGAACAACGGGCTCACGGTGATCATCTCCGACTTTTGCACGGAGAGCGACTGGAAGAAAGCGGTGGACTATCTCTGCTACAAGAAGCGGCAAGTGCTCTTGTTGCAGGTGCTCACCCCGGAGGAGTTGGAACCGGCGTATGAGGGGCGCGTGCACCTGATGGACTCCGAGTCTTTGGACGTGGAGGACCCGAGGAACATGAAGCTCCGCATCACGCGGGGGATGTTGGAGGCATACCAGGCGGCGCTGTCCGATTTTCGTGAGGACATGCGCAACTTTTGCACGAGGCGGGAGGCGGGCTATATCTCCGTCTCCACGGACACGGCAATCGAACGCGTTCTGTTCGGTGAGCTTTTAAAGGCAGGTATCATGTCATGAGTTTTGAACTTTTGGTGCCTTTGGGACTCTTGGCTTTGCTGACCATTCCCGTCCTCATCCTCATCTACATTCTCAAACCCAACTTCCAGACAAAGCATGTTTCGAGCACCCATATCTGGCAGCTCAGTTTAAAGTACAAGAAAAAAAGGATCCCGATCAACAGGCTCAGGAATATCTTGATCTTCATTTGCCAGATCCTGATCCTCACCTCCATTGCGCTGATCATCTCGCGGCCGGCAATTTTCTATGACAGAAACACCGACCGCTCGGATGTCATTGCGATCATCGATTCGTCGGCGAGCATGTATGCCGAGACAGACGGGACGACGCGCTTCCACCGCGCCGTGGAGGATGTCATCACGCTGTCCGACAACATCATGGCGGAGGGCGGTGCGATGACCGTCATCCTTGCGGATGAGAGCCCCGAATACTTGGCGACGCGCACCGAACTCAAAAACCGTTCTGTCCTCATGGATACCCTTGAAGAATATCTGAACGGCGATGCGGCGTGCTCTTACGGCTCCGCCGACATCGAAGGGGCCATCAAGCTGTGCGAGGAGATCCTCGCGGAGAATCCCGCCGCAAAGATCTATCTCTACACGGATACAACTTACGGCTATGTCCCCAAGAGCATAGAAGTGGTGCCCGTCATGGGCAACGAAGAGTGGAACGCGGCCATCCTCAATGCGGAGGCCTCGCTGGAAGACGGGTACTATACCCTCACCGTGGAGGTCGCCTGTTACGGGCAAGGAGGCATGGCCCTCTCGCTGGATGTGAGCGTGCAAGTCAACGGCGCCAATTCCAACCTTTCGAGCGAAGGGCAGCAGCTGACATTCAAACAGTCCGTCGATTGCATAGACGGAAAGACGCAGACCATCATCTTCCGCCGCGGCGGTGGGGAGGACATGGAGGGCTTTGTCTACAACGATTTGCAGGAATCCGACAGTTCGTTCACCTCCTATCAGTCCATCAGCATCACCATCGACGAGCGGGACAGCTTCCAAGACGACAATTCCTATCAAATTTACGGCGGCCGCAAGCCCATCGTGAACGTTCTGTATTCGAGCACCAACCCCAATCCATTCTTCACCAGCGCGCTCGACGTGCTCAGGAATGATTTTGCCGCTTGGTGGGATATCCGCATCACGGAGATCGAGCGCAAGGGCGGTCTGTTGCAGGATCCTTTCGTCACGAACGGGTTTGACTTCTATATTTACGAGCACGAAGTGCCCGATCCGCTTCCCTCGGACGGCGTCGTGTTCCTCGCCGATCCCGACAAAGCGCCAGCAGGCGCGGGATTTACCATTGTCGGGCGCCAGCAGTATCAGAGCTCCATGTATCTCTCGGCGGAGGAGGAGCATCCCATCGTCAGGCACGTCGTGGCGGATTACATCTCCGTCACGCGCTACACCATGCTCAACTATGATCCCGCCTATCGCGTTTTGATGTCCTGTGACACCAATCCGCTCTTGCTCGTGCGGGACGAGGGGAACGTCAAGATCGTCTTGATGCCTTTCAGCGTGCACTATTCCAACATCGTGGAATTGCCCGAATGGTATGTTATGCTCTATAACACCATGAATTTCTTCATCCCGGGCACAGTCAAGGGCAATTCGTTCGAGGTGGGGGAGCAGGTCACGGTATCTCCCCGCGGCCCCTCCTTGAAAGTATTCGACGCGAACAGAAACGAGCTCGGCTCGTATCAAAAGGAGGAGGGCGCCATCTCGTTCACCGTCCCGCTCACGTTCGCGGCGCCGGGCGTGTATAACCTGCAACAGGATTCCTATTTCAGCGGCGATGTCTCGAACTTGAACATCTTCGTCAAGATCCCCGCCGTCGAGAGCAATATCTGGCGGATGGAGGACGCGCTCGCGGAGCCCGTCATCGAACAAAAACCGGATAATTCCATCCAAGAACTGTTGCTATGGGTGGCAGTGGCGCTCGTAACGCTGCTGTTCATCGAGTGGCTGCTGCAAGCACTGGATAACCGATAAGGAGGAGCCTCATGACCGATTTTACGATAGCTTTTGCCAGGCCGTGGCTGATGCTTCTCTTGATCCCGGCGTTGGCGCTGACCATTCTGACATACTTCTTGCGCCCCAAAAAGTTCCGCAAGACGCGCAACCGCATCACCTCCATGGTGCTGCACATGATCATCATGGTGCTCTGCATCAGCGTGCTCTCCGGTCTCAGGTTCGAATACCGCGTCCCCAACGTGGAGAATGAGATCTTGCTCCTCGTGGATGTCTCGGATACGGCCGAGGAATCGCGGGCCGCGCGCGAGGACTTCATGCAGACGGTCATCAGTGAGAGCCAATACGACAACTTCAAGGTGGGCGTCGTCACATTCGGGTTCACGCAGGAATACGCGGTGCCCTTGACATTCGACACGGAGAGCATCTTCGAGCGCTATCAAAGCGCCCCGCTCCCCGACACGAGCGGAACGGACATTGCCGCGGCGCTCAGGTATGCGAGCGGCCTGCTCGAACACCGCGAAACGGCCAAGATCGTCCTCATCTCCGACGGCAAGGAGACGGACGAGACGGCGACGACGGTCATTCGTTCCATTTCGGCGCAGGGGACCAAGGTAGACACCGTCTACATCTCCTCCGATTATAGCGACGACAACGTGCAGGTCGTGGGCGTGGAGTTTCCCGCCTACCATGTGAACGTCAAGGAGGAGTGCACCATCGGCGTGGACATCCTGTCCAAAAACGGCGCCCGCTCCACCGTCATCGAGCTGTATGACAACGGCGATTTCGACAGCGATACCGGCCTGCAAACGGTGGACATCTCGGCAGGGACGCAGCTCGTCACGTTCAACAAGACCTTTGAGACGGAGGGGCTCCACGAGATCCGCGTGAAGATCACGGAGAGCGGCGACAAGCTCGAAGAGAACAACACCTACTATGCCTATCTCTACCTCGAAGTATATAACCGCGTTCTGATCATCGACCAGGGGAAGAACGACGGCGAATCGGATGCGCTCTCCACGCTTCTCGAACAGGAAGGGGCAGATTACGAGGCGGAAGAATTGCACCTCGCCTCCGACGAGCACGTGCCCTCCACCGTGGATGAACTTCTCGCATACGACCAAATTATTTTAAACAATATTGCGAGCGCCGATCTGACGCCTTACGGGCTGGACCAGCTGCTCTATACCTATGTCTATGAATACGGCGGCGGCCTGTTCACCGTCGGCGGCAACGATGCAGACGGCAACGCGCACGCATTCAACCGTTTCGACCTCCAAAACAGCGTGCTGCAACAGATGCTGCCCGTGCAGGCCATCAACTACACGCCCCCCGTCGGCGTCGTCATCGTCGTCGATATCTCGGGCAGTATGGCGGGGGAAAAGTTGGATTGGGCCAAGAACGCCGCCAACATTTGTCTGCAAGCGCTCACCGAGCGCGATTACATGGGCCTCGTCACATTGGAGACGAGCTACCACACCGAATTGCAGCTCACCTCGCGCACGGAGGAGACGGCCATCAAGGAGATCATCGACAGGCTCTCGGTCGGCGGCGGAACGAAATACACGCCCGCCATCACGCGTGCGGGGCGGGCGCTCATTGCGGAAAAGCGCGTCGACAGACGGCACGTCATCCTCATCACGGACGGTCTCCCCGGGGATCAGCCCGAGGACTACATCCCCGAGGTGCAGCGGTACTACCGCAACAACGGGATCACGTTCTCGGCCATCGGCATTGACATGACGGCGGGTTCGGACCAGGCGGAAGTCATGCAGCAGATCGTGACAGAGGGGGACGGCAAGCTCTTCTTCGCGAACAGTGAATACGAGCTTCTGAAAGCAGTCGAGGACGATGTGAGAGCGCCGGAGATCAAGGAAGTCTCGGAGGAGCCTTTCCATCCCGCAGTCGCAGACATTCTCTCGCAGGTCGTCAACGACGTGGAATTCGGGCTCGTGCAGGACAAGAACGAGAACGGCGAGGTCATCAAGGAGACGGCGCGCGCACTCAGCACAACGCTCGGCGGCTTCTATGGCGTTCGGGCAAGGGAGCGCGCAGAGACCATTTTGATCGGGGAGTTCAACGTTCCCATCTACTCGCAGTGGAAGTTCGGCGAGGGCATGGTCGGCAGTTTCATGTGCGATCTGAGCGGCCACTGGTCGGCGGATTTCCTTGCCGATCCCAACGGGCAAAAGCTGCTCTTCAACATCGTCTCCAACCTCATGCCCACCTCCAACATCCGCCCCAATCCCATCCGCTTGGAGCTCGAAGAGGAGAATTACTTCAACCATTTGAGCGTCTTTACCACTCTCGGCGAGGGAGAATCCATCGAGGGCAGTATCATCGAATACACCGACGACGGCGAAGTCGCCACGTCGCTGAATGCCAGATCGCAGAGTACGGACACCGACATCTATGTCACGGCCGATCTGAATGCGGAGAACCACTACACGCGAAGTACTTTCGTCGTCAAGAAGAGCGGGACCTATAAGATCGTGCTCAACAAGGTGGACAAGGACGGCAACATCCTCGCAACGGCCGAGACGTACAAGTCGTTCTCCTATTCCAAGGAATACGAGATGTACATGGAGTCCGAGCTCGACCCCGAGGCGTTGATGGCGGAATTGGCCGCAAAGGGGAACGGGGCAGTCGTTGCCTCCGACGACCCTTGGAGCGTGTTCAAAGACTTTGTCATCGGCAATGACCGCGTGATCGATCCCACGCTGTGGTTCATGATCGCCGCGGGCGTGCTCTTCCTGCTGGATGTCGCGGTCCGCAAGTTCAAATTCAAATGGTTGCACGAGATCGTGCGGGAGCACAGAGAAAAGAAGGGGGCGAGAAAGGATGAATAAGATCTTGAAATCGATCATGTGCATGCTTTTGGCTGTTTCCGTCCTCATCTTTGCAACCAATTGCAGCAGTGCAAAGCTGGATACGCCCGTCCCCGTTCTCGACAATGACGAACTCATGCTCTCGTGGGTGGCAGTGCCCAATGCGCGCAGCTATCGGCTCGAAATCACGGATACGGCAGACGGCGAGCGGACGGAAAACACCGTGCAACGGACGTATTACGACCTTTCCTCCCTCACGGAGGGGGATTACGAGCTGAGGATCCGTTCGGTCGGCGGCGCAAGCAACGATATCTATTCCGACTGGTCGGAGACGATGAGTTTCCGCCGGGACAAGGATTCCGGGCTGTTATACACGCTCATCAACGGCAACACGGAGTATGAGGTGAGGAGCGTGGGCTCCGCGAGCGGCGATATCGTGCTCGAAGCGGAATACCGCGGCAAGCCCGTCACGGGCATCGGCGCCACCGCTTTCCGCGGCAGCACCAAGGTGACGAGCATCGTCATCCCCGATTCGGTGACCTACATTGGGGCGAGCGCGTTCTACAATTGCTCCGGCTTGGTCTCCGTCACGCTTCCCGAGACCGTCACCTCCATCGGGAGGGCGGCTTTCCAACAGTGCAGCAACCTTGCCGAGATCAACCTCCCGGCTTCGCTGACCGCCATCGAGCCCTTCACGTTCGCCTATTGCAGGTCGCTCGCCGAGCTCCGGTTGGGTGAGAACATCGTGAGCATCGGGGAGTCCGCTTTCACCAATTGCTCCGCCTTTACCGAGCTCACTTTCCCCGATTCCCTCGAAACCATCGGGACCAGCGCGTTCCGTCAGGCGAGCGCCCTTACCAAGGTGACGTTCGGCAGCGGGATCCGCTTCATCGGCGCCACCGCATTCAACAATTGCGCCGCCTTGCAGGAGCTCGCGTTCGGCGAGTTGGCGGGCGAGCTCACGTTCGGCGCCTATGCCTTTGCGCAGGATCCCGGCCTGAACCATGTCGTGCTCCCCGAGGGCGTCACGAGCATCAGCCAATATTGCTTTGCTCTGGATACCGCCTTGGACGAGATCACCATCCCCGCAAGCGTGTCCGAGATCGAGACGTATGCCTTTTACGGCGCAAAACTCTACAACGACCAGATGGCGCACGGCGACGGCTTGGTCTATGCGGACCGGTGGATCGTCGATGCGACGGAGGAGTATAAAAAGACCATCGAGGTCATCGATACAGACACTTTCCGCGCGGGAACGGTGGGCATCGCGGATGCCGCGTTTCGCTACACGCACACGTTCGAGGAGGAGACCACAGACGAAGAGGGCAACACGGTGCTCGATCAGGACGGAAATCCCGTCATGCGCACCGTCACGGAGTATATCAGTTGCGAAAAGCTGAGGCGGATCCGTTTCCCCTCCTCATTGAGATATGTGGGCATGGCGGCATTCTATCACGCACCGGCGTTGCAGAGGATGATCGCAATCGACGATGAAAACCTCGTGAGCGTGGGCGACTATGCCTTTGCGCTCTGTGACGGCCTCAACAACGTGCAGTTCACGGAGGGGCTCAAAGAGATCGGCACGCGTGCTTTCTTCCGCTGCACTTTGCTCGACTACAACCGCAACAATCCCGAACTCATCATCCCGCGCACCGTCACGCGCGTGGGCGAAAACGCTTTCTACGGCACGGCGCTTTGGAACAGCGAAGATACCACGGCCGACGGCATCGTCTATGCGGGCAATTGGGTCGTCGGGTACCACATCGACCCCATCGCCGAGGGCGAAGAGCCCCAGAGCATCATCGAGCTGAGAGAGGGCACCGTCGGCATCTGTGACTATGCGTTCTATGCAGACACGGCGCTGCAAAACATCACGGGGCTCAACAGCGTCACGAGGATCGGGAAAGGCGCGTTTGCCTATTGCTCGCGGCTGTCCAACGTCACGCTGAACAGAAACCTCAGAGTGATCGAGGACTACACGTTCTATATGTGCCAGGCCATCTATTCCGTGACTTTCCCGACGATGTTGCAGTCGATTGGTTACGGCGCTTTCTACCGCTGCGAACAGCTCGTCGGCATCGACCTGTTGGAGACGCAAGTCACCTCCATCGGGGACCACGCTTTCCGCGGCTGTTCGGCGCTCCGCGAATTGGAGCTCGGGGAACACCTCCAAGACATCGGCGCGTATGCGTTCTATGATTGCTGGATCCTGAACGAGCTCGTCATCCCCGATACCGTCACCTCCATCGGCAAGCGCGCGTTCTCCAATTGCTCCTCCCTGACGAGCATCACGTTCGGTGCGGGGCTGAAAGAGATCAGCGACTATGCTTTCTTCGAGTGCGAATGGCTGCGCACGCTGACCATCCCCGAGACGGTCACGACCATCGGCGACTATGCTTTCTACAATTGCAAGCGGTTGAAGTCGCTCGACATCCGGGAGGGCGTGGAGACCATCGGCAACTATGCCTTTTACGGCAATGCCAAACTTCCCCATGTGACCATCCCGTCCACCGTAAACAGCATCGGGATCTATGCTTTCAAGGGGTGCACGGCTCTTTCGAGCGTGCTCTTCAAGGGTACGCCCGCGCTGATCGACGAAAACGCTTTCTATGCCTGCCCGATCTTGACCGTTTACAGCGTCGAGGCGGGGGAGGGGGAAAATTGGAGCGCGCTCTGGAATTCCTCCCAGCGGCCCACCGTTTGGGGCGTGTCACTCTCCGAGGACGGCACCTATGTCCAATCGGTCACGGTGGGGGAGGTCACCCATCCGCACGCGCACCTCGGCTATTCGGGCCCGAGCAGAGAGGGCTATGTGTTTGCCGGCTGGGCAACGGAGAGCGGCGGTTCGGCGGTCTATTCGGCTGCCGAGCTCGAAAATCTCGACCGCGGCACGACCGTCTATTCCGTCTGGGAAGAGGCGCCCGCGGAGGAAGAGGCAGATTGGCTCGATGAGTTCCTGGAATGGCTCATGGACCGCATCGAGAAAGAGAACGAGAAAGATTCTGCCTCCGGTGCATGATTTCAAAAAACAATGCGACTTTTGCGAGTTCGTTTAAGGAGATAACAATGAAAAAGACAAAGAAAGGGTTACTTTTGGGCATCCTCATGCTCATGACGGCCATCTGCCTGCTGTTTGCGGCCTGCGGTTCCGGCAAGGTCAAGATCAGCTTCGATACGGCCGGCGGACCCCCTGTCGAGGCCGTGGAGCTCGATCCGGGGGAGACATACACATTGCCCATCCCTCCCGTACGCGAGGGGTACAGCTTCGAGGGTTGGTATGCAGACGCCGCTTACAGCGGCACCCAAGTGACGTCCGTCACCGCGGAATCGAATACCACGTTCTATGCGAAGTGGGAGCAGATGTATCCCATCAATTTGCAGTTGGGCGGCGGCTCCTTGGAGGGAAGCACCACGCTGTATGCCAAAGAGGGGACCAACGTCAGCACATTTATGCAGGACTATGTTCCCACGCTGCAAGATCACCAATTCGGGGAATGGCTTGTCGGCGACAGCCCGCTCTCACGGAGCTACACCTTGACCAAGGAGGGCGTCACGCTCACGGCGCACTATAAGGTTGCCTACACCGCGGAACTGTATTTGCAGAAGTTGGAGAACACCGCGGAATACGAAAAGGCGGCGGAGGATTTTGTCGGCTATGAATATGCGGGCCCGGCGTTTTCTCCCGCGCCCGAAGTGGATGGCTTTGTCCAAGTACAGCACGATGGGGCCGTCGCAACCAAGGATCTCACCGAAAACGTCTCCGAAAACAAATACAAGCTGTATTTTGACCGGAAAGAGATCTCCCTCGTGTTGCAGTCCAATTACCCGCGCGAGACGGGCCTTGCCGCGGAGAACACCACGCTGAGCGCACGCTATGGGGCAGAGATCGATCTCCCCGCTGCTTACTCGTTGGAGGGCTACTTGCTCGTCGGTTGGAGCGCGAGCGGCACGGGCGAGGTGGACTATCGCTCTTCCCAAATCGATTCCATGCTCCGCAACGGAACATTCGGCTCCGACCTCTACAAGGTGGAGAAGTCCAATGTCCTCTTTGCGGTCTGGGAAAAGGGCTACACCGACCTGTTCGGCGGCGACGACTACATCTTCCACTTCACGGATGACGCGGAGGAAGTCTACCTCTTGCGCGGCGGCGCCCTGTTTCTCGGCAGCTACAACGCCCGCACGGGGAGCTTCCTGTTTACGGCGCCCGGCAGTGACGGGTATGACCGAAGCGTCGCGGAGGGGAAACTCAACGCAGACGGCACTTTCTCCTATTTCAGCGAAACGCGCGACGGATTCTCCTATTATTACTTCAAGAACGGCGTGGGGAAGGATGAAAATTACCGCATCAACCTCGACGGCTACAACGGCCTCACCTATATCGACGGCACCCGCCCTCCCCTCGACAACGAATCCAAGGGCAGCTATTCCATCGATGAGAACGGACTCCTCCACGTCACCTACACCGAGGGGCATTTGGCGGGTCAGAGCTTTGTCTATGCGCTCAGCAACAGCGGCAGAAACGGCGCGATCTTCATGGTGCGCGACGACGAAGAGCTGGGCTGGGGCGCCATCCCCCGCGCCGCGATCAACAACGGGCAGTTGACGTATTATATATCCGCATATGCACTCACGCTCAACGGCTTCGGCAATGCGGTGTATGCGGGTCCCGACGGGGATCAATCTTACTACTATTTGCGCGAGGACGACGTCATCACCGTGATGAACGCCATGGGCGTCCCGCAGTTCGAGGCGCACCTGACGACCGTTCAGGGCAGGCTCGTATATCTTCTCTATTCCTCCTCTTACGACGTCACGTATGAGAGCGGCGCCGCCAAGTTGAAGCTGGACGGGATGTACCAAGCGACCTACACGGATGCAAACGGTGCGGCCACGGAGGGGACTTACACGCTCTATTCCTCCACGTTCGGCACGCTCGTCCAATTCTACTATCCCGATCCCGATTCCTCTCAGGCACAGATGGCGCAGCGCCTCTTCCTGGTGCGCACCGAGCGCGAGACGGTCGTCGGTGAGGACGGGGAATCGCAGAACTATGTCTACCACTATTATTTTGACGAAGAGCCGTTGAGCTACAACGAATATCGCTACTTAGAGGGCAGCAATATCTATTCCACCCTCATCACGGTCGTCAACGACAAGGAGGAGGGCAAGGCCACCGTATACGGCTATGCGGCCACGGGTTACGTCCCGGTGCTCTTCGGCACCGTGACCGAGGGCGACGAAGAGGGGCTCTATCTCTTCGAGACGGAGAGCGTCAACGAGGAGGCCGTTCTTGCCTCGCAACCGTTTGACATCGCAGCCGTCAAGGCATTTGTCTTTGCCACCGATATCGTGGTCTCCTCGTCGGGCAGTATGGTTCCCGTAACGTATTGGCTTTCGATGACCACCGAGACGGAGACGACTGAGTACGATGTCTGCTACACGGCGGCGGACGGGTCCACCCTTGTGCTGATCCGCGGCTTCGGCATCTACACGCCGGCAAACGGCGAGCCGATCACGGGCATTTGCGCGACCTCCAACGGCATCACCTCGCTCTACAACGCCATCAACCAGGTGGCCTACTATTTTGAGTTGACTGACGGCGACTCGGAGCACACGTTCACCTTGTTGACGGGCATCATCGGCACTTTCCCTGCCCTGCTCGAAAACGGCTATTCCTCCTCCAACGAGACGCTCACGTTTAACGGCAAGAACGGCGCGGTTTACGCGGTCACGACCGCGGGCGACGAGGGCAGCACGACGGTGACCCACGAGGGCACCTATGCCGACACCGGGGATAAGAGCGAATTATCCGGGCTGACCATCTACCAATTCACGGAGCAGAACGGAATTTCTTTCAAATTCATCCTTGTCAGCATGAGTAGCTCGGGGGTGTACTTTGCAAAGTTCAACGAGAGCGTCAACGGGGAGTACACCTCCGATGACGGCACGCTCGTTTTGGACGGGTTCAGCCTCATTGCGACCTATGACGAGAGCGCAACCGGCAACAGCTACCGCGGCGTCTATGTGATCAGCGCGGAGAATGTCATCCAAATGATCACGGACGAAACCGTCTACTTCTTTGATTTAAAGGAGCAAAAGTCTTTCACCGTCCGCGATGCGGCATACGGCGACTATCTCTATGCCAACAACCGGAGCATCGGCGAGTTCGCATTCCGCTTTGACGGATACGGCCACCTCAGCGGGGTCAGCGCCTCGACGGGGGAGACTGTCTTTGAGGGCGGCACCTATGAAAAGCTCGACGAGAACTACTACCGCCTCACCTACACGTTGGAGGGGCATCCCGAGAGCCTTGTCGGTTGGCTGGGCACCATCACCATCTCCTCTACCAACTACAACGCGTTCTACATGCTGTATAACGAGATCGTCATGAGCTATATCAACGAGGAGGATTGGTCCGTCCTCGCGCTCGACAACCGCGGCAATGCAACCATGTACGATAAGGACGGAAAGGTCGAGACGGGCTATTACACCATCGTCACCGATACCATGCTCTACTATGTCAACCAAGCGGGCTCGGATGCTTGCATCTATATCTATGACAAGCAAAAGCGCACCGCAAAGCCTATCCGTTACACCGAGCGGGCATATTACACGCAGGATTTTGCCGCGATGCTCTTCACGAGCTATGGCTTCATGATGATGGACGGCGAGACGCGGTACTATTACAACGTGGCAGAGAACGGCGATGTGCTCCTCTACCGCAGGGACGACAGCGATCCCAAGGCCAACCAATACGGCTTTGTGGGGGAGACTTTCTTCGGCCGCTTCACGGATGAAAAGGACATCGACGGGAAGAAGTATTTCCAGAGTTCCAGCATGAAGCTCATCTTCTCGCGCAAGGAGGAGACCAAGACAAAGTTCCCCGTGCCCACGACGGATGATGAAATGCTCCAAATCGGGCAGTTGGAGTTCTCGCCCACCGGCAGTGCGGAGTTCACCGACACCGAGGCCTCCGTTTGGATCGGGGAAAACAAGATGGATTGCACCGTCTCGCGCGTCCTCGTCGAAGAGGGCAAGTATCAGATGTATATCCGTTTGCAGAATTTCGTGTTCGAAATCGACGTCACTTACAGGGGCGATTACGATGACGATGTCAGCGAATACGAGGTCACTGCAATGCGCACCGAGCTCACGATGTATTCCTACACCTATCTCTACTACCTCCTCAACTACATGATGCAGGGCTATGTCATCCCGAACACTTTCGGCTATGTCTCGCTCGTCACCGAGTTCGATGAGGCAGGCGTCGCGGGCACGCCGCAGGCAACGGGTGAATTCGGCCTCGACTCGGGATTTGTGGACAGCAAGGGTGAACCGATCGCTTTCGAAAACGTCGCCTACACATATGAGGACGGGATGTATTCCATCAGCTGCAAGGGCACCGACGACTACACCTACACCCTCCACATCGCTCCGGATAGCACATTCGTCAACTACATCGGCATGTATGCGTACAGGGTCTATGCCTTCACCCGCACCGAGGTTTTCGCGTCGGAGGGCTACACCGTCACGGCGGAGCGCGTGCTCTCCACGGAGAATCCCTACATCTCCGTCGGCGGCTATTGGACGCTGATGCTGAGCAAGGACGGGCAGGAGATGCCCTCCGATGCGGGCTACATCCTCGACGGAACGGTCTACTACTTTGTGAGGACGCGGGAGGAGGAGACCGAAAAGATCCTCTCTTCCGACCTCTATGTCATCGTCTTTACCAAGCGGACGCCCGAGGGGACCGACGACACGGTGGAGGACCTCGATCCGTATGCCTCCGCAATCGTCACGGAGCGCAAATTGAAGGTCGCCTACACACAGGACGGAACATCCTATGTGGAGTATGACGACGACGGCATCGTGCTCCTCTACAACGGCAGGTCGACCTATCTGTTCGAGGCGGAGGATTGCTCGTACGATGCACAATCGAACACCTACACCCTCACGACGGCGAGCCGCATCTTCACCGTCACCATCGACGAGGCGACGGGGATCGCGACGATCACCGAGGCCGCCGCACCCGCGGCAGAGGAGGGCGCGCAGGCGTAACAACATCACGCATTGAAGAGAACGGCGGAGGCTTGGGCTTTCGCCGTTTTTCGATGGGGAATTTTGCATGCTGTCACCTATTTTCTGCCTTTGGGATAAAATGGAATAGGGCGGTTTGATGCCGCACGCCGTCCGTACGATGCGGACGGAACAAGGAGGAAACTATGATGATAAGAACTTGCGGCTGTTGCGGAAATTACCCCTGCACATGCGGCGGTTGCGGATGCAACGGAATGCGCATCGTGGGCGCCACCGGTCCGCGCGGTGCAACGGGTGCGACCGGGCCTCAGGGGCCTGCCACGATCACGGTCGGCCAGACGATCACGGGGGAACCCGGAACGGCTGCTTCCGTCACACAGACGGGCGTTGAAAATGCGATCTTGACCTTCACCATCCCGCGCGGCGCGACGGGCGCAACGGGTGTTACGGGTGCAACGGGCCCGCAGGGCGTACAGGGCCTTCAAGGCGTGCAGGGCCCCCAAGGCCCGCAGGGTGCACAGGGCATTGCCGGGGTCCAAGGCCCCACGGGACCCACCGGTCCCACGGGCGCAACGGGTCCGCAGGGCCCGGCCGGAAGCGCGAGTGCAACGGGCGCAACAGGTCCCACCGGTCCCACGGGCGAGACAGGTCCCACCGGCCCCACGGGTGAAACAGGTCCCACAGGCCCCACGGGTGAAACAGGTCCCACGGGTCCCACAGGTGAAACAGGTCCTACCGGCCCCACGGGCGAAACGGGTCCCACCGGCCCCACGGGTGAAACAGGCCCCATCGGTCCTGCCGGTGCGGACGGCACGACGCCTACCGTGACGGTGGGGACGACCACGACGGGCGACCCCGACACGGATGCGCTTGTGACGCAGACGGGGACCGCGGAAAACGTGATCTTGAACTTCACGATCCCGCGCGGTGCGACGGGGCCCACGGAGACGGCGGCGAATGTGGCCGCAATTGCCGATCCCGCCGCGACCGACCTTACCACGGTTGCAACGACGGTGAACCAAATCATCGCCAATCTCATTGCCGCCGGCTTGATGGAGCCCGCCGGTTGATCAAAAAAGAACTGCCCCGCAGAGAGATCTGCAAGGCAGTTCTTTGAATTTTGAGGGAATGAAAGGGGCTTTGCGGTCCGCGGGCTCAGCCGAGCTTTTCAATATAGTAGACGCAATCCAACACGGAGAGTGCCTCGATGATGTCGCTGTGGCTCTTCTTTCTGAGCGATTTTCCGACGACGGTAAACTTCACGGTATACACGCTGAGCCCCGAGTTGGCGTAGGCGGGATTGAGTTCGAGATTGTCGATTTTAAGGCCGAATTCCCGCGCCATGGAGATGAAGTCCTGCAAGCTGTTTCGCGTTTTGAGTTCGAGGTGGATCTCAAAGTGATTGGACTTATTTTTAATGTAGTTCTCCATAGAGGAGAAGCCGAGCAGGCCGATCATGAGGGCGGCAAATCCGATGAGCGCGGCGGTGTAGAGGCCGAAGCCGAGAATGGCGCATACGATGGACATGGTCCACGTCCCGACGGAGGTCGTGAGCCCCATGATCTGATTCTTGGAGGAAAAGATGATGGTATTTGCGGTGATGATGGAGATGCCGATGATGACCGCGGCGGACAGAATGGGGAACACGACGCCGTGGACAGTGATGAAGTAGATATCGGCGAGCCCCGCAAACATGGAGCCGATGGAGAGCACGATAAGCGTGCGGAGCCCCGCGGCATGGCGGTTTCTGGAGCGCTCACAGCCGAAAATGACGGCCATGAGAATGACGAGCGCCGTTTTGAGCGCCGTCGAGGCAATGTTGACTTCGCCGGACCAACTCCCGAGCAGGGATGCGATGAAATCTGTGGGCATAGGGTTACCTCTTGTTGATGAATTTTCTTCTGTTATATTCGGCGCCCACGGAGGTCTCCGACGATTCGTCCTCGGGCGGCTCTGTGGCCTCCAAGAAGGCCTCCTCCTCGGGCGAGCGGGCGTATTCTTTGACAGACAGCTGCTTTTGGATGGCGCAGAGCTGTTCCTTTAACGAAGCAACTTCTGCCTCGCGTGTAGGGGGGGATTCGGACATGGGTGGTCCCTCCGCTGTCTCTGCCGCTTTTCCATAGGATCCCGAGAGATACAGCGAGAGCTTTGCGAGCGCGGGCCCGATGAGTTCATAGAGGATGCTCGAAGAGAGGATGATGGTCTCCAAAATGGGTCCCATGGCACTCACGGCGGGGTTTGCGCTGCTTTCGAGCACGCGTGCGCCGAGTGCGGCAAGGCCAATCGCAACTCCCGCTTGCGGCGCGAGCGCCATGCCGAGATAGTTCCGCACTTTCTTGTCCTTTTTCGTGACGGCACAGCCGACAAACGCGCCCACGTACTTGCCCAAAAGTCTCACGACAAAATACAAGACGCCCACGACGATCAGCGGGACGCCGATGGAGACATTCTCCGTGCTGACCAGCGAATCCAATTGGAATCCGATCCCCGATTTCACAAAGAAGAGGAGCAGGATGGGGGGAGAGAAATAGTTGAGCTGTTTGAAGAGCTTGTCGTCCCCCGAGACATTGATGTAGACGGTGCCCATGGCCATGCAGCCGAGGAGAGGGGAGACGTCGACGGCCGCCCCGATGCCGCAGATGGCAAAGAGGAGGGCGATGGAGACGATGAGGCGGTTGTCTGTGGAGCGCTTTGCCATGAGGAACTTCAACAGGAACCCGAAGAGGATCCCGATGGCGATCATCATGATATTCCACGCAATGGGCACGAGCACGTCGGTGGCCGAAAATCCGCTTCCCAGCGTGGCAAGCGCAACAGAGACGGCGACGCTGTATGCCATCAAGCTCACCACGTCGTCGAGTGCGACGACGGAGAAGAGGGTATCCACGAAGTCGCCGTGGGCCCCCGTCTGGCGGATGGTCATCATGGTGGAAGCCGGCGCCGTCGCGGAGGCGAGGGCGGCGAGGATGATGGAGAACGCCAGTCCGAGCCGCAAGATGAAAAATGTGAGCACGAACACGAGCACGGAGGCGGCGAGCGCCTCGAAGAGGGTGATGGCTACCACCTTTCCGCCATTCTTTTTGAGCACGGAGAACCGAAAATATTCGCCCACGCTGAAAGCGATAAAGGCGAGCGCGATGTCGGAGATGAAGTCCATGCCCTCGGAGACATAGGCGGGCACGAGGTCGAGGCAGTAGGGCCCGAGCAGGATGCCGACAAGGATATAGGCGGTCACATTCGGAAGCTTCAAAAGTTTGGTGATGCGCGTCCCCAAAAATCCCGCGAGCAGCATGATCGCAATGGAGATGATGACGACGGGCACGGTGGATGTCGCCGCAAGTTGTTCGTAAAATTTATCCAACATGGTATTCGGTATGGTCGGGCGCCGCGGAGCTTCCATGCGGGGTGATCCACGCCGGGCCGTTTTTTCCCTTTACAGAATGGAATAGGGGGTAACATTACCCCCTCCCCAATTTATGTGTATGTATTATAGCAAAAGAACGACAAAAAAACAAGCCCTTTTTGAAAAAAAGTTTTGTGAATTTTAACTCGCCGCTCCGCATGTGAAATTTATTTTCATATTTCACGCCGTCTCCGCGACCTCTTGCCCGCAGAGGGGAGAGAATTTCCCCCTCGGGCGGAAAAAGTTCCCGCAGAGGGTTTTCTTCTCGGTCCGATTGTGTTATAATAGCTATATAAGACTACTTTTAAGGTGGACAGAATGGAAAAGAAGAATTGGCACGCGATGTCCGCGGAAGAGGCCTTAAAGGAACTCGAAACCGACGGACATGGCCTGACCTCCGCAGAGGCCGAACGGAGAAAGGAGACGTACGGAAGAAATGTTCTCAAAGAGCGCAAGAAGAAATCCGTCTTGCGCATGATCTGGGAACAGGTGAAAGACGTCATGGTCATCATCCTCCTCATAGCGGCCGTCATTTCCCTGATCTTTCAGGATTGGGCGGAGGCCGTCGTCATCTTTGTCATCGTTGTCATCAACGCCGTCATCGGAGTGGTGCAGGAAAAGAAAGCCGCCGATGCGCTCGCCTCTCTCAGCACCCTCAGCGCGCCCACGGCACGTGTCTTGCGGGATGGCAAGGAACAGGTCCTGCCCGCGGCCGAGCTCGTTCCGGGCGACGTCGTTGTCCTTGCGGACGGGTGCGTCATTCCCGCCGATCTTCGCCTGCTCGAAGAGGCAAATCTGAGCGTGCAGGAGTCGGCGCTCACCGGCGAGAGCCTCCCCGTTGAAAAGGATGCACCCACCGTCCTTGCGCCCGATGCGCCCCTCGGCGACCGCGTCAACATGTGCTATTCCTCCTCGGTCAGCATCAACGGAACGGGGACGGGCGTGGTCGTAGAGACGGGCATGCGCACAGAAGTGGGCAGCATTGCGGGCATGCTCGACGACGCCGATGAATTGGAGACGCCGATTAAAAAGAAATTGAACGGAGTGGGAAAGACGCTGTCCATCGTCGGCATTGTCATTGCGCTCGTCATGCTGGGCATCAGCTACTTGCGCGTTCCCGATTGGAGCGTCTCGGCCAATTGGGTACAGCCCCTCCTCACGGCGATTGCGCTCGCCATTTCCGTCATCCCGGAGGGACTTCCCGCCACGGCGACCATCGTGATGGCGCTCGGTGTCCAGCGCATGGCCAAACAGCAGGCGCTTGTGCGGAGCCTGCCCGCCGTGGAGACATTGGGGAATGCCACCGTGATCTGTTGCGACAAGACGGGCACTCTTACGCTCAACAGAATGACTGTCACACGGTTTGCGACGGAGGATGAATTTGCACACGGCACCGTCCGTGCCATGGAAAAGGGCCTCGAACTCACGGAGGAGCGCCGTGCACTCGTCTATGCGGCGGCACTGTGCAACGACGCCGCGGTGGGGGAGGACGGCACTTGCCTCGGCGACCCCACGGAGGGCGCGCTCATTGCCTTTGCGGAGCAATTCGGCATCGGCCAGACGGCATTAAAGGAGGAGCTCCCGCGCGTATTCGAGCAGCCTTTCGATTCGGACAGAAAGCGCATGTCGGTCGTCGTAAACAGCAAAGGGGCATACCATGTCTACACCAAGGGTGCCATAGATGAACTTTTGCCCCACTGCACGAGCGTCTATGACGGGAACAAGATGCGCCCCATGACGGAGGAAGAAAAGGCGGGGATCTTAAAGATCGCCGAACAGATGTCCTCCGAGGCGCTCCGAGTGCTCGGCTATGCGGCGCGCACCGTCGATCATATTCCCAAAGAGGGGGAGAATGTGGAGGAGGGGCTCACGTTCCTCGGGCTCACCTGCATGATCGATCCTCCCCGCAAGGAGGTCATTGCCGCCATCCGTTCCTGCCACACGGCGGGCATCCGCGTCGTCATGATCACGGGAGACCACAAGACGACGGCCGTTGCCATCGGGCAAGCGCTCGGCATCTTCCGGGAGGGGGATACCGTCGTCACGGGCCCCGAGCTTGCCGCCATGTCCGATGATGACCTCGACCAAGTGGTCGGAACGACCTCTGTCTATGCCCGCGTCTCTCCGTCGGATAAGTTGCGGATCGTAAAGTCGCTCCAACGCATGGGGGAGGTCGCGGCCATGACGGGCGACGGAGTCAACGATTCGCCCGCGCTCAAAGCCGCCAACATCGGCGTTGCGATGGGAGCGGGAACGGACGTCGCCAAGGACGCCTCCGATATCATCCTGCTCGACAACAATTTCACGACCATCGAGAGCGCGGTGCGGGAGGGCAGAAGGGTGTATGCCAACATCCAAAAGGTTATCCAATACCTGCTCGCGGGCAACATTGCGGAGGTGCTCATCCTGTTTATCGCCACGCTCTTCAATCTTCCGGCGCCCCTCCTTGCCGTGCATGTACTCATCATTAACCTCGTTACCGACACGCTTCCCGCGCTCGGCCTCGGGGTGGACCCGGCGGCCAAGGATATCATGCACCATCCGCCCGTGAAGTCGGGCACGCTGTTCGAACGCGGTCTCGTGCTGCGCGTTGTACTGCACGGGGCGATGCTGTCCGCGCTCTCGCTCTCCGCGTATTTTATCGGACTGTATGCCTACAACGATGCGACGGCTGCAATGACAATGGCATTCGGGGTGATTTCGTGCAGTCAGCTCGTCCATGTGCTCAACCAGCGCTCCAATGTCGAGACGGTATTCGCCAAGGGGAACGGACACAACAAGGTGCTGTTCTTTGCGATGGCGGGTTCGGCGGCCATCATGGCGTGCATTCTCTTCATCCCGCCCATTCAGGCATTTTTCAGTTTGAAGTTCTTGACGTGGGAGCAGTATCTCATTTCCGCCGCGCTCGCGCTGATGCCTCTCTTGATCGTGGAGATCGCCAAGGCCGTGCAGCGCGCAACCGCAAAATAAGAAAAAAGAACATGCCCCTCCATGGGGGGTGGGGGGCAACCAAGGCATAGTGTATCCCCTTAAACGAAGTCCGTATGCCCCTTTACGGGGCGGAACGGCGACATGCCCCCTCCATGGGAGGGGGTGTAGGGGGTAGGGTGTCGACGGATGTTCACGAAATTTGTTTTTTACGCTGTCATATACCGAGAAGGGCAACGCCCTTTGAGTGTATCCCCTTATTAAAGCGCTCCAACAGGGTCAGAAAACAAATTTCCGTGACGGAAATGTGCTTTGGCGGCTTAACGACTTTGGTGTCTCGTTCGTTTCATCG
>CANQJF010000033.1 GCA_947624225.1 uncultured Clostridia bacterium | reverse complement strand
ACGAGGGGCTATGCCCCGAAGTACGGGGTTGCGGCGGTCCCTGCCGCCGCAACGGACTAAGGGGGTGGGGTGGCGACTAAGTATAGTGAAAAAGACAGCCCCTCCACCACCGCCTTGCAGGCGGAGCCTCCTCCCGTTGGGGGTAGGCCTTGGGTGACCGCTGTCATACCGTTCGCGCGAGGCAGCCGACTGTCATTTCGAGCCGGTAGGGCATGGTTTTCAACGGATTGCTCATCCGCGAGAAATCTTACTCCGGCCAAGCATAGGCAGAACGAATCATAAGGTAGAGATTTCTCGACTTCGGCTTCGCCTCCGCTCGAAATGACATAAAGAATGCCCTCGTCGTCACCCGGACCACTTGGGGAGCCTCCTCCCGTTGGGGGTAGGTCTTGGGTGATCGCTGTCATACCGTCCGCCCGAGGTAGCCGACTGTCATTTCGAGCCAGTAGGGCATGGTTTTCAACGAATTGCCCATTCGCGAGAAATCTTACTCCAACCAAGCCAATTCAGAACAAAATAAGGTAGAGATTTCTCGGCTTCGGCTTCGCCTTGACATCTCCCCTTACAGAGGCGACAAGGACATGCCCCCTCCATGGGAGGGGGTGTAGGGGGTGGGGTGGCACCCAAGAGGGATTGAGATCTGCTGTCCCTGAAAGGTCGCAAAACGCCGTCCACAGCACACTGTGCTGGTGTGCGAGAAGTGCGTTTTGCGACCCAAAGGGGAAGCCGAGAAACCCCTCTGTCACTCGCGGGCCCTGTGGCATCTCCGATTGCAGTCCCAAGCGCTCATTCTCTTCCGAGCAGGGTATCCACCGAACAGGAGAGGAAGTCTGCAAGCGCGAGGAGGTTTTCAAGCGATGGGAGCGTTTTTCCCGTGAGCCAATTGTAGACGAGGGCGCCCGAGATGTGCGTGGCGTGTTCGAGGGCGTATTGCGACGTCCCCGTGCGCGCCAGCAGGGTGCGAAAGGTGGTAGAAAAGGGACAAACGGACCCAAACTGCTTTTGCGGCGGGAATTCCACCCGTCCGAGCAAGAAGTCGGCAGCACAGCCGAAGTAAGAAATGAGCGCCGCAAAGGTGATATAGCTCGGGAGCCGTTCTCCCCTAAGATAGCGCGTGATGTTGGTGCGATCTGTCCCAATCGCCCGTGCCAGCGCGGGTGCGTTGAGTTCCCGTTCCTCCATGAGTTCTTTGAGCCGTTCCGAGAAAATCGACATAATATCCATAACTTAGACCTTTTCCTACAAAATATTCTCATCGCTTTTGGCAACATTTTCTTGCATGATGGCAAATACGATGATATAATTTTATGTAGGATGAATGCGCATAAGTCCCAAAACAAAAAGAAGAGGTGTCAAATGCAAATCAAACAGCAAGAAAGTTATGAGATAACGGCAAACGAGGTGATGGAGGAGCCACTTCTTCCTCTGCTGAGGGATTACTTTGTGGCGCACGTAAAAATGGAAGAGCAAGGGATCATCGTGGAGTTCTTGAACGGACAAATTTTTCAAGTGACGATAAGTTAAAGTCCCCGCCTCATCCGCGAGAAATCTTACTCCGACCAAGCCAATTCAGAACAAAACAAGGTAGAGATTTCTCGGCTTCAGCTTCGCCTCCGCTCGAAATGACATAAAGAATGCCCTCGTCTCCCCTTTCAGGGGCGACGAGGTGCTTTTATCCACAATTTCACATAGTTATCCACAATTGTATCCACATTGCAGAGGAAGAAAGAAAAATTTCACATGCGCCAATATTTCACGTGAAACAATAAAATTTGAAAAAATTTGGCAACAGTTTCACATGAAACAATTTCGGGCCCGTTATCGGCGGGTTTTTAAGAAATTTGTGTGAGAAATATGAAATGCAGGAAAGATTTGCCGCCATATGCTTGATAATTTCTTGTATTTGTGGTACAATATATCTATGCATGCGGCGGCGTTTTCGCATGCCAAATCCTTAAAAGGAGACCGAATTTGAGTAAAACAGTAAAAGCGATCATCGCTGCGGTGGTCATACTCGTGGTGGGCATTGTCGCATACTTTTCTGTGACAGCGCTTATCAGAAACAGCCGCGAGCTCGATCAAAGCACGTTCTTCCAATACATTGAAGATGCGCGCGGCGATACAGATGAGACGGACGGAGAGATCGACGACAGGCTCCAAATTGTGCGCGTCCACGTGGACGGGTTTACAATATACGGCTACACGAACGTCGAGGCGCGCGACTACACCTATTGGGCGACCTTGACCATGGGCCAGAACAGCGTCCCCCTGAATGAAAAATTGGATGAGTGGCAGCAGAGCGGTGCGATCAAGATCGTCAGTGCTGCCGATCCCAATGCTGGGGCGGGCTGGGGGAATTTCCTCTACATTGCCGTCCTCGTGTTGGGCGTTGTCATGTTCTTCATCGTTTTGCGGGCGACGAGCGGCGGTGGCGGCAAGATTATGAACTTTGGTAAGACCAAGGCCCGCGTCACCACCAATATCAAGGTCCGCTTCTCAGACGTTGCGGGGGCGGAGGAGGAAAAGGAGGAACTCGCGGAGGTCGTCGAATTCTTGAAGAACCCGCGCAAATTCTCGGATCTGGGAGCGCGGATCCCCAAGGGCGTGCTCCTCGTCGGGCCTCCCGGAACGGGTAAAACGCTGTTTGCCCGCGCTGTTGCGGGAGAGGCCGGCGTTCCTTTCTTCTCGGCCAGCGGATCCGATTTCGTGGAAATGTATGTCGGCGTCGGCGCCTCGCGTGTGCGCGACCTCTTCGACCTCGCCAAGCGTAACCAACCCTGCATCATCTTCATCGACGAGATCGATGCCGTCGGCCGCCAGCGCGGTGCAGGCCTTGGCGGTGGGCACGACGAGCGCGAACAGACCTTAAACCAGATCCTCGTGCAAATGGACGGCTTTGAGACCAATGAAGGCGTCATCGTCATGGCCGCCACCAACCGCGCGGATATTTTGGATAACGCACTCTTGCGCCCCGGCCGCTTCGACCGTCAGATCTATGTCAACCTGCCGGATGTTAAGGGCCGTGAACAAATTCTCAAAGTGCATGCACGCAACAAGCCCTTGGCGCCCGACGTCAACTTTAAGGTAATCGCGCGCATCACGAGCGGCTTCTCGGGGGCGGACCTTGCAAATCTCCTCAACGAGGCGGCCATTCTCGCCGCACGGGCGGGGAAGAAGCTCATCGGCAATCTCGAACTGTATGAGGGCATCAACAAGGTCATCATGGGGCCTCAGAAGAAGAGCCGCGTCGTGACCGAGGCGGACAAAAAGAGCACGGCCTACCACGAGGCGGGGCACGCCATTCTCGCCAAGCTGTTGGAGCACTGCGACAACGTGCAGGAGGTCTCCATCATCCCGCGCGGCATGGCCGCGGGCTACACGCTCACCCGTCCCGAAGCCGACGACCGCAACGACACGGTCAACAAGCTGAACGACGACATCTGCATGTCGCTCGGCGGGCGCGTTGCGGAGGAGCTCGTCATCCACGATGTCTCCGCGGGGGCATCGGGGGACATCCAGCACGTCACCAAGATCGCGCGCAAGATGGTCACCGAGTGGGGCATGAGCGAGCGGATCGGCCTCATCTCTTACGGAAGCGATGCTCCCGTGTTCCTCGGGCGCGATTATGAACAGCACAACGTCTACTCCGAGGAGACGGCGGGCGTCATTGACGAAGAGATCAAGGCCATCATCGACCGCGCGTATGAACGCGCCAAGAAGCTGCTCTCCGAGCACCGCGCCATTCTCGACAACATGGCCCGCGTCCTCGTGGAGCGGGAGACCATCTACACCGCCGAGGTGGATATGCTCATGAACGGCGCAGACTTCAAAGAGGTACTCGCTTTCATGGAGGACCACGATAAGGACACGCCGGACAATCCTTTCGGCCGCATGGAGCAGCCCGCGCAGGCGGAACAGGCCGATGCGTCGAAGCAGCCACCGGCTTCGGACGAGGGCGAGAAAAAACCCAATGAGGAGCACCCCTCCGAGGGAGACGGCGACAAGGCGTAAGCATTCATTAAAATAACGAAAATGACAAAATCAACAGGGGATACGCAGACATGGGTAGGGTCATTTCGTTTATCAATCCAAGCAAGGGCGTAGGAAAAACAGCCACTTGCGTCAACCTTGCGGCCACGCTTGCCGCGCGCGGAAAGCGTGTGCTTGCGGTCGATTCGGCACCCAATGCGCGGGCGACGGCGTGGTTGGGCGTGCGCGACGTGCAGCGGTCGGTGTACGACATTTTGGCCGAGGATGAGGACGCCGAGGCGTGTTTTTGCAGAACGGCTTCGGGCGTGGAGCTCTTGCCCGCAGATACACGGTTGTCCGATGCGGAGCAGGCGCTCATCTACCGGCGGGACCGGGAGAGCGCCTTAAAACAGACACTCGGCGGCATGCGGGGCGCATTTGACTTTATTTTGATCGACTGTCCCTCTTCGGTGGGTCTCCTCACGGTCAATGCGCTCACGGCATCCGACGGCTATATCGTTCCCGTCTGTGCGGAGCGCTTCGAAGAGGACAGCCTTGCGTTGCTTGTGAACACGGCAATGCTCGTGCGCCGTCATCTCAACAAAGATTTGAGGATGGAGGGCGCGCTGCTCACGATGTACGACATGCGCGCCGCGGCCGCGAGGCACGCCTCAAACGAGGCGGAACACGCTTTCGGGAAGTGCGTCTATGCGACGGTCATCCCGCGAAGCACACGGCTTGCGGAGTCATCGGAGGGGGGCATGCCCGCAACCCTCTATGATGCAAAGTGTTTGGGTGCGCGTGCCTATGAGACGTTTTGCGAAGAATTTCTAAGACGATCTGAGAGAGGAGATTAGTGTATGGCGAAAGGGTCGAGAGGACTTTCCGCGCTATTTGAGGGCGGGATCGAGGACGTGGCGGTGACGGGTCGGGTCGCGGAATTGCCCATTTCCGAGATCTATCCCAATCCCGACCAACCGCGCAAGGCATTCGATGAGAATGCGATGAACGACCTCACGAATTCCATCCGGGAGCACGGGGTCATTTCGCCCATCGTCGTCAACCGCAACGCGGACGGCACCTACATGATCATTGCGGGGGAACGGCGATACCGGGCTGCCCGCCGGGCCGGGCTCGAACGCGTCCCCGTCATCATCAAGGAGCTCGACGAAAAACGCATCCGCGAACTTGCCCTCATCGAAAACTTGCAGCGCGAGGACCTCAATCCCATCGAGGCGGCTTACGCCATGAAGAAGCTCATGGAGGATTACGGGCTCACACAGGAGGCGCTCGCCGAGCGGCTCGGCAAATCCCGCCCCGCCATTGCCAACACATTGCGGCTGCTCTCGCTCGCCGACGAAGTGATCGCGCTCGTGCGGGAAGGCAAACTTTCAGCCGGCCATGCCCGCACCCTCGTGCCGCTGCCCAAGGAGGCGCAGATCCGCCTCGCCGAGGCGTGCGTAAAGGAGGGTTGCTCCGTGCGGGAGATGGAGCGCGCGGTAAAGCAGGAGCTCAACCCGCCCGAGATCTTGGCGCGCGAAAAGGAAAAGAAGAACATCAAAACGAGCGTGGAGCTCAAACATTTCGTCGAGCGCATGCGCACCAATTTCGGCACCAAAGTCTCCCTGATCGGGACAGACAAAAAAGGCCGCATCTACATCGATTATTACTCGCGCGACGACCTCGAACGCATCTCCGAACTCCTCGATATATTGGAGAACATCAAGTGATGTTTCGGACATGGGTCGCCTAAAAACTGTCTATCAACCAATTTTGCCCCCTCCCAAAGAGGGGGCGCTGTGATTTTGCTTATGGAAATTTTTAAACCGATCGATCGAGAGAACATGCAGGAGCTCGAACCCTATTTTGTGGCTCAGACAAGGCACATCGGCGACTTCTCGCTGGGATACCAATACATGTGGTATGACGCTTTAAAGCCGGCTTATGCGATTTTGGAGGGCTGCCTCGTGATCCGCGAATTTTTTGCGGGCAAGTGCTACTATCATTTCCCGCTTTCGCTCACGGGCGACATCGGGGCGGAGATGCGGGCCGTTGCGGCGCTCGAAGAGGGGAGCCGGGATACGGGTGAGCGGGTGCACTATACCAACGTCCCGCGGGAGCGGCTGCCCCTCCTCACCGCCCGCTATGCGGAGATGCTCGTCACCAACTCCCGCCGCTGGCGCGACTACCTGTATGAGGCGAACGACTTTAAAAATTATCCCGGGAAAAAGTATGCGGGGCAGCGCAATCACGTGCATAAATTCTGCAAACTCTATCCCGATTGGGCATTTACTGAGGTGTCATCCTCGGACATGGGTGCTGTGGAAGCGTTCATCCGTGCCTATGAGGGCGTTCAGCGCGCCAAGGGGGAACTGCTCGCGGACGAGGAGCTCGACGAGGTCTATGCCGTGTTGCCCCGCTTAAAACAGCTGCATATGCAAGCGGGCGTGTTGACGGTCGGGGGGAAAGTCGTGGGCTTTTCGGCGGGGGAACGCTGCGGCGACATGATCGTGGTGCACATCGAGAAAGCGCTCCGGGAGTACGAGGGCGCCTACCCTTTCCTCGCGATGCAGTTTGCCTTAAAATTTTGCGGGGAGGGCGTGCGCTACCTCAACCGCATGGACGACGCGGGCGACCTCGGCCTGCGCAAATCCAAGCTGCAATACGGGCCGTGCGAACTCGTGGATAAATTCAACGTCACGCCCAAGCGCGCCATCGATTTCATCATGCGGCTGCCCTCCTTGCGCACCGAGCGGCTGGAACTTCGGCCCGTCGCGGATGCCGACAAGGCGGCCTATGCGCGGCTCGCGGGGGACGTGGAGCGCAACAAGTATTGGGGGTACGATTGGAGGAGCGAGCGCAAAAAAAGGCCCGCCGACAGCTACTTTTTGAGGAGCGCGCGGGAGGACTTTGCAAAGCGCCGCGAGATGCCTCTCGGAGTGTATCTTTCGGACATGCTCATAGGCGAAGCGGTCCTTCATCGGTTTGGATACGATGCGCGGGCGGAGATCGGCGTGCGTCTTTTGCCGGAATACGAGGGCATGGGCTATGCGCGGGAGGCCGTGCGCGGCTACACCGAATATGCCTTTTCGCGGATGAATCTCGAAACGGTCGAGGCGAAATGTTATAAGGAAAACGCGCGCTCGCGCGCGATGCTGCTTGCCGCGGGGATGCGCCCGTGCGGCGAGGACGGGACGTTTTATTACTTCCGAAGAACACCCGAGATGTAATGCGTGACATGGGCCTCTCGGTTTCCCCCTTGGGGAAGCTGTCGAACGAAGTGAGACCGATGAGGTGCATTCTGAAAATGCAGTGGCCTCATCCGCCCCTTCGGGGCACCTTCCCCAGAGGAGAAGGCAAGGAGGATTTGATAGAAAAGAAGAGTTTTTGGTGAATTCGCCCAAAAAAATCAGAAAAAAAGATGATATTTTCACAAAAAAATTTCCCTTTCCCCCTTGACAAGCCGCGAAAAGCGTGCTATTATTGCTACTGTACAAGAAATGACGACGGGGGGAAAGTCATGAAATAGAGAAGTATTCGCTATTTGTCGCGCACTTTTTTCTCGGTTGTTAGAGGAAAAGTGTGCAAAAGCAGCGGATACTTTTTTGTTTTTGTGCCAAGATCGAAGGAGTCATTGGCCGCGAGCCGAAATCTCTCCCGTTCCCGAGGACGCGCCTCCCCCAAACGCGCGGACAGGGAGCCGAGCGGGATTTTCGCAAACGGATTGTACGCAAAAATTTTTTATAAGAGGTATAAGGAATGAACAAGAAGAAACTGGTCAGAAACGTTTCTCTCGTTGCTCTCTCCGCCGTCATGGTAGCGGGGACCGCGGCTGCATTTGCAGGTTGCGGCAGCTCCATCGACCCCGTTAAGACCGTCACCGTCAGCATTTTCTGTGACGCAACGGATAAGGCAACGAACGAACAGATCTGCAACACTTGGGCAAAGGAATACTCCCAGAAGCTCATTGCACAGGGGATCCTTGCAGAGGGTGAAGAAATCACCGTGAAGTTCGACTCCATGTCCGACCGCGATGCCTATTTCACACAGCTCAACAGCGACTTCGTTCGTAAAAAGGCTGCCGACATCGTCTATGTTCAGCCCAAGAGCGTGAAGAGCTGGGCCCGGAACAAGAGAATCATGGACCTCTCCACATTCATCAACGCCTCCGAGGGCACGCCCGAATACGAGGAGAACGTAGAAAACATCAGCGGCCTTTGGCAAGACGTGCTCGCTTTCTACGGCTACAACCAGGCAGCCGAGGATGCCGGCACCTATGCGATGGGCGACTCCCTCGCTTACTACAAGAAAGGCGAGAAGATCGGCCTCACCGATAAGACCGCGGAGCACGCGGGCTTCTACACCACCGGCAATGCCACCGAAGTGGGCGTCTATGGGCTTCCCAAGGACTACTCCAACTTCTCCATGGGCTTCAACGCCAGATACTTCTCCGACGCTTTGAAGAAAGCCTACATGACGACGCTTGCCACCACCTCCCGTAACGTCACGGGCGCTGTGGACAATCCCGCCAACAACAAGTACACGGGCACCAAGGACACGGGCGTCATCACCTATGCCGTCGACGGCCCTTATTCCTTCAAGGATCCGCTCACGGGTGAGACAGTGACGAAGGAAGCAAAATATGGTCAGGATGCGCCCATCATCAACATCGGCGTTCCCACCGTGTATAAGCCCTACAACTTCTATGCTTTCCCCGACTATCAGACCGCTTTGCAGGGCGGCGACCCCGTTGCCAAGGCCGTGCAGGAATACACCAAGGGCCAAGGCTATGTCGTCACCATCCCCGGCTTCCCCGGCGACACTTTCGAAGTTCCCGATGAGTGGACGGATGCGGCGGGCACCAAGTATACGAAGGATGGCCTCGATGAGAATGCTCCTTACGACACCAACATCGGGCATGTGACCTTCACGTATGCAGAGTACAGCGCGCTCACGTGGGCCATCACCTACTTCTGCAATACCTTCAACTTCCGTCAGGTTCAGGATTCCACCGCGGAGAGCTATAACGCCGACTTCCAGAAGGCTCTGAGCGGCATTTCGGGCGTGAAGAAGATGGGCGTTGAGAGCCGTGAATGCGTGTTCGGCAACGACCAGTATGAGGGCGCTCCCAACCCCACCCTGTACCTCCTTCCTTGGCTTGCAGGCAACGATGCAAACTTCATCAACCTTGCCTCCAATATCGCCGTCAACGCGAAGGCCAAGAACGTGGTCTATGACTCCAAGGTCAACGACGGCGAGTATGACTACACGGGCGGTGTCGACGTCAACAGAATGAATGTCGATGTCAACAGCAAGGGCGGCACCATCACCGAGCAAGTTCCCAAGCTCCGCTTGAACGGCGAGTATGAGAACGTCGACGTGCAATACGGTGTCAACTCCCAGCGCTTCATCGAGACCTTCGGCGCCTTCCTCGCCTATGGTTCCGACTGGAACGGCAACTCCGGGAATGCCCGTGCCGTCAACAAGGAAAAGGACGATAACGGCTGGTCGCTCTTCCGTAACGGCGCCTGCATCTTCTATGGCGCAGGTACGTGGGATAACAAGACCAAGAACGAGTCCCCTGTCTATCAGATCGACTCCGAGAACGGCGAAGAGACCTTCTGTGAATGGCGTTCCATGACCGAGCCCGTCGGTGAGCAATATGCGCTCTATTCGGAAGTCAAGGATGCATTCTACAATGTCTCCAAGTACAGCTATGGCAACAGCAACGTTGCAAGCGGCCTCAAAATTTACAGTGCAGACGAAATCGCGAAGAACCAGATGATCCGCCAGGATAAGTGGGGCGCCCGTATGGACTCCGTCGGCTTCGCGCTCAACCAGCAAGTTGCAGACCTCGCCGCAACCAACAAGGATGCCGAGTGGAAGTTGCAGGGTTGCGCTGACCTCATCATGACGCTCTCCGCAGATCAGAAGTCCCAGCACGACCTCTGCCTCGGCGGCGCTCAGCTTCCCAACTTCAAGCAGCAGTGCATCGAGTTTGCCAACTATCAGGAAGAAGAGTACAAGGATGCCTCCTTCTCCGACATGATCACCCCCGAAGGCTTCTCCACCACCAAGTATTGGACGGTTCCCGGCCTCGAAAAGAATGACGCCGGCGTGAAGGAAGCCGACATCATTTGGAGAGCATATCTCTCCGTCGTTGAGCAACTCAACCTCTCCTCCACGGGTGACGGCGAAGACTCCAAGCTCACCGTGAAAGAGTTCATGACGAAGTACTATCCCGACAACACGATCCCCAACTTCACGATGCCCGACGGCAGCCCTGTTCCGCTGAGATGGGATGAGCAGTTCAACGGTCAGGTCATCGGCGGTAAGACGGGTCTCCTCACCGGTGAGATCACCCACCGTGCGGCCGCGATGAAGATCCTCAAAATGTCCACGTACACCTATGCAGACCGCGATATGCAGCTCCGTATGCAGTATGGCGTCAACGCCGTCCGCGACTCCGCAATGTACACCTATGAGCTTGAATGGATCAACGACATCTCCATGCGTGAAGGTACGTCTTTGACCTACCGTCAGCAGGCTCCTATCGACAAGTCGCTTGCCTCCATCGTCACGAGCGATCTCCATGCCGAGGTCCTTCAACAATACTACACTCCTGCATTCTTCTGCTTCTTCATTGCTCCCACCGTTCAGGGGCACCTCGAAAAGGCCATCCAGAACGAGCAGAACGCGATGAAGTAATAATCTGTTGAAGTAATCATCTGTGTCAGAGTCCCCTTCCCCGAAAGGGGGAGGGGAACCCTGCTACCGATGTAGCAGATAAGAAGAATTTGAAAAAGGAGGAGAATCAATGGAAGAAAATATCAACATGAGCGTTGATGAAGCGGCCGTGGAACCCGTTGTCTCCGCCGAGGGGGAATCGGTTGCGGTGGCAGCCGCCCCCGAGAAACCCAAGAGACGCATCAACCAGCAAAAGTTGCAGGATAATATTTGGGGTTGGATCTTCTGCCTCCCCCTCATTATCGGCACCGTCTGGTTTGTCTACTATGCGTTCATCCTTTCGCTCATTCTCTCGTTCACGAAGTATACCGGTAACGACGGTTCCCTCATGGACGCGATTGCAAACTTCGACGTGTATGTGAACACCGGCGAATGGGGCGCTGCCCACTGGTATTACGACCTGTTCAACTACACTTCGGGTACAAGCCAGTCATGGCAGACGCAGGGCGTCGTCATGAACGAGATGGGGCGCTATCTCTTCAACACCGTTTTCTACATGATCGGCATCCCGATCGGCATGATCCTCTCCGTGTTCTTTGCGGTCTGCATGTCCCGCGATATCAAGGGCGGCAACGTGTTCCGCGTGCTGTATTATCTTCCCTGTGTCGCCTCTGCAATCGCAATCGTGTACACTTTCAAGATCATGTTCCGTACCGACGGCGTTATGAACAGCCTTCTCGGGCTCAAAGATTTCACCTATCCCGATAACAACAAGGGCTTCGTGTGGATCCCCGAGGGCGTCAACATCGGGTATAGCTGGTGCACCCTTCTCGGGAAGGAAGTCACGGTTTCCACATCCGATTTCATGAAGGATCCGTTCTGGTGCCAGGGCTTGTTCTCCAAGTTGGTCATCGTTATCATGTCCGTTTGGAAGGGCCTCGGCGGCACCATCATCCTTTACGTTGCGGGTCTCTCCGGCGTGAATGCCGCCACCAAGGAGGCGGCTCAGATCGACGGTGCAAACGGTTGGCAGATTTTCTGGAAAGTCACCATGCCCGACTTGTATCCCACGATCTTCTATAACATCGTCACTTCCGTCATCGGCGGCTTGCAGATCTATGCAGAACCCGAGTTGCTCTTCTCGACCTCCGCTTCGAGCGCAGGCTTCCCGAACGTCTCCGGTTTCGTTGCACTCATCTACAAATACGGCCTTACCAACAACAAGGAATATGGAAAGGGCGCGGCCTATGGCTTCTTCCTTGCCATCATCATCTTCGTGCTGACGCTGTTCCAGTTCTGGCTTGACAGCAGGAATAAGGACTAAGGAGGGAAAGAAAATGGCTGAAAATGAAAACATGGTAACCAAAGAAGCTCCCCTCCCCGGCTCCTCGACGCAGCAGGAGATCAGAGATTACTACTCGCCGCTTCGCTATGGCTGGGGTGCGTTCTGTGCTTTCTTCGGATTTTCGACCAAGACGCACCGCGCCAGCAAGAAGCGCGCAAAGCTCGTGATGGACATCGCGACCTACCTCGTCCTCCTCTTCGGTGCATTCCTCATGGTGTATCCTTTCTGGTGGATGATCGCGGGTTCTTTCGCGGCAACCTATCCTCAGAACAACACACCCATCTTCACCCTCATCTGGTGGCCCTCTCAGAGCACGTGGACGATGACCCTCGATAAGGGCGGCGTGAAAGAGCCCATGGGCGGATTCTTCAACTATATCTACTTCTTCGGCGACGCATTTGCCTCCGGCGCTTCGATGGCCGGTTTCGCGGAAGGATTTACTTATTGGAGAGCCCTCCTCAACAACTTGATCTACTCCATCGTGCCCGTCGTCGTCGGCGTCATCACATCGGCCTCCGCGGCGTTCGCGTTCTCCAAGATCCAGTGGATCGGCAGAGATGTTGTGTTCATGCTCCTCCTCGCGGCCATCATGGTCCCCGGTCCCTCCATCATGATCACGCAGTTCGTTATGTATTCGGACATGGATTGGCAGGTGAACGGTCTCGTCTTGATCATCCCGGGTATGTTCGGGTCCATCATGACGGCATTCTTCATCCGGCAGTTCCTGTTCGGCCTGCCGACGTCCATCATCGAGGCGGCAAAGATCGACGGCGCGGGATACTTCCGTATCTTTGTGCAGTTCATCCTGCCCCTCGCAATGCCCGCGATCATGGCGCAAGGGCTGCTGTCCTTCATGGGTTGCTGGAACAACTACATGGGTTCGTTCATCATGATCCCGCAGAACTCGCCCGCCATCAACCTGCCGCACGCGATGTACGTCTTGAACAACGCAATGTTCCAGGGCAACCAAGGCCCCAACATTGCAGGCGCTGTCATGTGCGTCTTGCCCGTCATGATCCTCTTCGCTTGCTTCCAGAAGCTCATCATCGGGTCGTTGATGCTCACCGGTTCCAAGGAGTGATCCCAAGCAGGGAATCCCGGCGGAGAGAATCCAAACAAGGAGAAATCCCAAGAGGGAATCCCGCCAAGGAAAAAATCGAACAAGAAAGAACGGCTTTCGCCGTTCTTTTTTTGCGTGGTGTGGGGGGCTTGGGTGGCGGCGGAGGCACGCCATTTGTCATTCCGAGCCGAAATGGCATTACAACGTCCGAATTGCCTCTCCGCGAGGGAATCTTATTGCGATCAGGCTCAAATGGGACACGGTGCCAGCTCTTTTATTCGCTCTGCCACGCATGGTCGTAGTAAGATTTCTCGCAGATGTGCAGTTCGTTGAAAGTCAAACCCCGTCGGCTCGAAATGACAGTCGGCTACTTCGCGCCGTCGGCGCTCGTGACGCGCTTAGTCTACAATAGAAGTCTCGCAGGGCCTTTTATCCTACTTTTTCTTGCGGTGTTGGAGCACAAACAGCGTGACGGCACCGGAGATCACAAGCACCGCGAGCGGGATCAAAAACACCGTCAGCCATGTGGCCGCATCGGGCACGTAAGCGGGAAACGAGAGCGTTGTCATTGTAACGGCACTTTGGCCAAATCCCACCAACGCCCGATAGGGTTCGAGTTTGTGGTTCATCGAGAGGTAGAAGAGGTGTCCTCCGAACGCCACGCACGAGATCGCAATGGCAAAAATGGCGAGCGGTGCCAATCGTTTGAGATAAATTTTCACGGTCGTCTGTCCGTCTGCCTGCATTTGCTCGATGTCGTCCCGCGCCCGCCAAATCGTGTCAACCGCAAGGTAGATCATCAAGAGAACGGCAATTGCAACGAGATAGGGCGCGAATGAAAAATCCGGCCGATTCAGCTCGGAGGGGTAGGTGGCGGGGGCGGCAAACATGTTTGCAAGGTTGTAGAACGCAATCGCGCACACAAAACAGGTGCTCACCACGCCAAAGATGTGAAACTTGCTCTGATGCTTTTTCTCGAACTTTCCGCCCGCCGAAACCTTTTTGAGAACGGGTAAGGATGCCGCGAGCGCGATCAAGACCGTTGCAAGCGGAACGGCTACCGTCACCGAAAACGTCTCGTAATTGAAGAAGTTTTCATACCAGCCGTCCATGATAGAGGGGCCCAAACGCAATCCCGAGACAAACAGGTGATGATAGGTATTATAGATGTAGGCGGCATAGAGCCGGAAGATGTTGTTGGACGCGACGGTGATGAGAAGCGCGAACAGCAGCAGGGGGATGAGAAAGCCGACAAAGAGTTCGCCGTCGGATACGCCCTCCTCCCGCAAGTCGGAAATTTGCTTCCGCGCGCTCCACAGCGTGTCCCAGACAAACCACCCGAGGAAGAGGATGGCGATGGGTAGCATCCAGATGTTGAAAGAAAAATACATGTAACCGGAGGCGGTGCCGGGCTGATCGATGGGGCGGAAGCCCGCAATGCGGATGCCCGCAAAGACAATGACCCCAATGAGAAAGGCCGCAATGACGCGGATGGGCCTATCCAGCACCGCGCGAAAGCTCAATGAGAGCGTTTTCTTCATGATTCTCCTCCCTTTGACCGGCCTTATAAAACATCTATAAGTACTATCATAAAATCTTTTGTTGTATTGTACCATATAATATTTGTTCTGTCAAGGGGTTCATAAAAAAATTTAAAATAATTTTAAAAAAATTTATCGAGGGAACTTCCGCGGAACGCAAGAAATTTTTCCGCGAACGCTTGAAAATGAGAGGGGAATGTACTATAATATAATTAGGATGCGCGCATGCGCATAAGGGGGGAGACAATGGCACTTCGTTATCCGAAAAAACCGCACTTCGATCGGCTGCAAATGAGAACGCCCGACTATGCCAATTGGCATGAGGGCTGCGCGCACGATCCCTCTCTGCTCGAATGGGAGGGCAAATTCTATGCGTTCTCCACCGATACTTTCGGCGCCCCGAGCGGATATCAGATCCGCGTGAGCGACGACCTCATCCATTGGGCCTATGCGGGTTCCGCCTTTCAGACGGATGCACTTGCGCCCCATCTCAGAAAGGGGGAGGCGAGAGGGAAGTTCGGGAACCTGCAAGACGCCTATGATTGGTGCGTCACCTCCACGCGGGAGGTGGGATACGGCGTGTGCACCCGCCTCGACGGCACGCTCGCCTTTTGGGCGCCCCACTGTGTGCGCGGCACCGACGGCAAGTTTTGGCTCTATTTCTGTCTCACGGGTTACTTCGGCGGCTCCAAGTCGTGCATCGGCCTCGCCAAGTCCGATTCCCCCACGGGGCCCTTTGTGTGCGAAAAACTTCTGTTGCAATCGCCGGCAGGTTGGCGCACGCCCAACGCCATCGACCCGCAATATTTTTGCGCCGAGGGGAGGGCTTTTCTCGTCTACGGTTCCTATGGCCTCGGCATCCACCTCATCGAGTTGGACCCCGCCACCGGCTTGCGCAAAGACGGCCTCACCTATGACGACTTTGCCCAAAAGCGGGCGACTTTCTCGGAATATTACGGCACGCCCCTTGCGCGCGGCTCGGTGGAGGGCGGCGTCGTGCATTACCACAGGGATGTGCCCGTCTTGGAGGACGGGAAGTGGGTCAAGAAGAATTTCTACTATTTGATGTGTTCTTACGGCTCGCTCTCGTCGGTGTATAACATGCGCTGCGGCAGGAGCACTTCGCCCGAGGGGCCCTATCTCGACGTCAACGGCAACGAGCTCGTGTGTTCGACGGACATCGGAACGGGCAACAAAATGCTCGGTTCTTTCCGCTGGGAGGAGGCGCCCGTCGACTTCTTCTGCCCGGGGCACAACGATATGTTCACGACCTCGGCGGGGGTCAACCTCATCTCCTATCACTGCCGCACCAATTATTTCATCGAGAAAGGGATGTCGCGCTCCAACAATTTCCACTATCTCTACCTTGCGCAATATGCCATCAATTCGGACGGTTGGCCGGTGATGAACGGCAACCGCTATGCGGGCGAGGAGTTGCAAGCCGTGACGGCGGAGGAACTCTACAACATCTCCGCGGGCAAGTTCGAGGCGGTCCTCTTCACACAGGGCACGGATACGGTCAAGGGCAAGCGCGTCGTCCTCGGGAAGGACGGAACGGTGAGCGGGACCTACCGCGGCACATGGGAGATGTACGGCACGCACTACATCCGCATCCGGATCGAGGGGGATGAGTATTTGGGCGTGGTGATGCCGGCGTGGATCGACGACCAAAATGTGGCGGGGATCACCGTTTCCGCCATGGGAAAGACCACGGGCATGGCCCTGCTGCTCAACAGCACAAACCGGATCGGCTGAATTTGACGCCTCACGGCGCCTCTGGATATGTCGAACGAACGGCCCCGCTTGCGCGGGGTCTTTTTCCATGCTACCATGAGGTTCAAGAAATTTGTTTTCTTACGCTTGCCCCCTCCATGGGTGCGCATGAGCCCCCTCCATGGGAGGGGGATACCCCAAGGGGGTGGGGTGGCGAACAGGCATGGTAGAAAAGCCAATCCCCCCCATCTGTCGCTCGTTCCTCGCGACACCCTCCCCCCCCAAGGGGTAGGGCTTGGGCTCTCCGATGTCATACTGTCTGCCCGAGGCTTCTATTGTGGACTAAGGGCGACACGAGTGCCAACGGCGCGAAGTAGCCGACGGGGTCTGACTTTTCACAAACTGTTCATCTGCGAGAAATCTTATTGCGACCAAGTAGAGGCAGAGCGAAAAAATAATGGCATGGCCTCCGCGCACTATTTTAGCTTGATCGCGGTAAGATTCCCTCGTGGAGAAGCAATTCGGACTTTGTAATGCCATTTCGGCTCGGAATGACAGTTGTCACTTCCTCCCCCCACTTTATGAAAATAATTTTCAATAGAAAGTGGGAACGCAAGCAAAATTTTATCCATAAACCAAAATAAAGGAGAGAAAATTCTCAAAAAAGAAAAAAATTTTTTTCAAAATCAATTGACAAACGCGAAAAAAGTAGTATAATAAAATTCGATAGGAAGAAAGGAGAGCAAAAATGCGGAGGAAGTGTGCGCTTTTGTGTGCCACGGTATTCACGCTTCTTGCCGCGTCTGCCTGTGCGGGCGGCGGGGGGGCTGTGGGCGCCTATGACGTGAAAGAGCATGTTTCGCTGCCCATCGTGCGCCTCTCCTCCTTTCAAACGCTCGAAGAGAGCGGAGACTGCACGGTCAAGATGAGGGCTCCTTTCACCGACACCTACAAGGTTGGGTTTTCCTCCTCCAACGTCAAATCGGTGGAGATTTACGATGAGGAGGGGCAGCTTCTCGCCTCGTCGTCGACGGGATTCGAGATCGCGCTCGAAGAGGGCCGCGTGGTCTATGTGCACATTTTGCTGGTCTATAACAGGGTGCGCATCACCGTTGAGCCGCAAAACCACAAGGCGCTCATGCCTTTTGAGATCGGCGACGTGCCCGATGCGAGCAAGATCGCCATGAGCTTTGGGCAGTCCGCAGATCCCCTGCAACCGGCCGAGATCGAATATGTCAAGCGGCCCGACACGCTGTATGTCTATTGCAACGCGCCCGAGGCGCTGCTCGAGGGGCCGCAGGCCATCAATCAATGTATCACCCGCCAGCCCATCGAGAATCAGAGCGTCTTTTTCACGATGGAACAGCAGAGCGATCACATCCGCCCGGGCGTCTATTATGGCTACCGCGTGCGCAACACGGGTACGGAAGATCTCTACATCACGGTAAAAAATATCGGCTACCAGTGCGCCGGAGACGGTTCCTACCACGGCGAGCAGGAGTGGACGCAGTTCTACAACACGCGGTTCCGCATTCCCGATTTGAGCGACCTCACCGAGCGGCAGATGTCCAATTGGAAAGCGTATTTCAGTTTCGGCGGGACCTATGCAGTCCCGTATTATGCGCCGACGACCTACCGCGTGCCCGCGGGAAAATATATCTATGTCTTTGGCGGCACGACCGCGGACGCTTACTGCAATGCCAACGTGGGCCAGACCGCGAACAAGCGTGTGGATGGAAATTGCCAAAACGGCGCGGTGCTGTTCGACGTGCTCGGCAAGGCCGAGGGCTCCTACTATGTCTACAACGATCCCGCCAAGATCGCACCCGGGACCCCGGGCGGGGATGCCCACCTCGGCGTGAACGACCCCGAGACTTACGGCGTGGTGCATTGCGGCGAAGATGTCGGGTATGTCGTGGACAACAAGGCGAGCTGGACGTTCAACGACGCCACGCCCGCATGCAAACTTCCCGTCACCTTTACCAATTATTATATGGAAGATGTCCCCGAATCGGGCGAGCCGGGCGCGGAGATCCCCTCGACGGCGCATGTGCAGACGCTCGACGAATGGGTGACACACATCAACGTGCAGAATGTGCACAAGGCGGTCGGCACGGATATGACCTCTTTCCATACCGTCTATGGGCCCCAACAAAAGCCCGTCACGGTCGGATGCGGATGGTATGATACGCGCGGAAAACTTGCCAACATCGGCAATTGGATGAAAGACTATCAAGACGTTCTCTCTTTCACCAACCAAGGCGACAGCGAACGGGAGGTGACGGTGAACCTCAACTGTACGGGCTGTCTGTGTACGCTCGTGCGCAACATTGACGGGACCGTGGTGGAGGGAACGGAATATTTTGCTTTCCAGCGCGGCGACGATCCCGCCTATGGAGACGCCTTTGACAAGGCTTTCCACTACAAGGTTAAGATCCCGGCGCACACCACGGTGCAGTTTGTTGTGGAATATAATCTCATGGCCAATTCCAATGGCTACGTCAGACACAGTGTTGATTTGGCGTAAGCTTTCCCCCCCTTTGAACGAGGCGCGGAGTCTTTTGACCCCGCGCCTTGTTTGTTTCATGAAAAGGCTCACGAAATTTGTTTTCCGTTGCCCCCTCCATGGGAGGGAGGTGGGGTGACGACGGGGGTTCACGAAATTTGTTTTCTTTTTCGCGCTGTCATACCGAGAAGGGCAACGCCCTTTGAGTGTATCCCCTTATTAAAGCGCTCCAACAAGTAAAGAAAACTTCCGTGACGAAAACTTGCTCTTGCGCCTTAACGATTTTGGTCTCTCATTCGTTTCAACGGACAACAAGCCGACAGGGCTCGGCAAATTGAGTCGCCAACGGCGGAAGTGAATTCCGCCTAAGGCAAGCAATCGAAAGGCCTGCCCCCTCCATGGGAGACTCCCCAAGGGGGTGGGGTGGCGATGCGGCGTGTCCTCTCCGCTTGTTCACTTGCCGTCTTGCCCGCGGTTCTCCTCGTTGATGCGCCGGTTCTCCTCGTCTGTGTTCATAAAATCGGGCCGGGCCGGTTCCTCGGGGGCCGAGCGCTTCTTTGCCAGCACCATGATGCACGCGCAGAGCGCCGCACAGGCGGCAAGAACGAGGAACCAGATCCACCCGAAAAATGCGCCGATGGGGATGGCGGCAGCGACGAAGAGACATGCAAGCACGCAAAATATCGTTGTAATAACTTTCATGAGTTTCACCGTAAAGTGCATAATTTTATACCTATTGTACCATACTTGGCGCGAAAACACAATCCCTTGTGGTGGAAAAATTTTGCAGAAAAAAACGCAAAAAAACACGAAAAAAAGCCAAAAAACTTGCGAAAAACAGTTGACTTATCTTTTTGGGTGTGATAGAATGAACAAGCTGTCCGAGAGCGAGAGGCGATGGGGCGCGGAAATCACGGAAAAAAATTCCCGAGAAAATTTCCGAAAAACATCAAAAATTGCTTGACAGGTCAAACTTAGCTATGTTATAATAGTTAAGCTGTCCAGATGAAGGGCGGCGCGGGCTGTTGCCCGTTTGCGCAGATTAAAAATCGAATAAGAAAGAAACGATTTTTTGTAACACTTTTGTAAGCAAGCAAAAATGCAGTTTCTGTCAATTTTTTGAGACAATAGTACTCAAAGCAAAGTCAGCAAAGAATAACGAATATCGTTAGAGCCATCGGCGCGTTAGCCCGCGTCGATTCTAAACAATTGAACTTAAGAGTTTGATTCTGGCTCAGGATGAACGCTGGCGGCGTGCTTAACACATGCAAGTCGAACGAACGTAGCAATACGTTAGTGGCGGACGGGTGAGTAACACGTGAGCAACCTGCCCATGTCTGGGGGATAACAGTTAGAA
>CANQJF010000032.1 GCA_947624225.1 uncultured Clostridia bacterium | reverse complement strand
TCCACGCCGTGGCTCTTCTTGAATTCGCCCACCATGTAGTCCATGAGGCGCTTATCGAAGTCGTCGCCGCCGAGCATGTTGTTGCCGTTGGTCGCGAGCACTTCGAACACACCGTCGGAGATTTCGAGGATGGAGACATCAAAGGTGCCGCCGCCGAGGTCGTAAATCATGACCTTGCTGTTTTCTTTCTCCTTGTCGAGGCCATAGGAGAGGGCCGCCGCCGTGGGCTCATTGATGATGCGGAGCACATTGAGGCCGGCGATCTTGCCCGCATCCTTGGTGGCCTGCCGCTGAGAATCGGTGAAGTACGCGGGGCAGGTGATGACAGCGTCCGTCACCTTGCTGCCGAGATAGGCCTCGGCGTCCTGTTTGAGTTTGGAGAGGATCATGGCCGAGATCTCCTGGGGAGAATAGGCCTTGTCGTCGATCTTCACCTTGTGGTCGGATCCCATCTTGCGCTTGATGGAGATGACCGTCTTGTCGGGATTGGCGACAGCCTGGCGCTTTGCCACTTGCCCGACAACGCGGGAGCCATCCTTTTGGAATGCGACGACGGAGGGGGTCGTACGGCTCCCCTCTGCATTTGCGATGACGACGGGTTCGCCGCCCTCCATCACCGCGACGCATGAATTTGTGGTACCTAAATCGATGCCGATTACCTTGCTCATAATATTACACACTCCTTTTTGTTTGGATTTGAATTTTGATTTGAATACATACGCACTTCGTCTAAGGGGATACGCTCATGCGGCAAGGGCGCCGCATTCGGTATGACGGCGGAGGAGCCCCTCCATGGGGGCAACGGGGCAACGGAAAACAAATTTCGTGAATCTCTCACTTCACTACCACGACCTGTGCAAAGCGGAGCACTTTTCCGTCTTGCTCATAGCCTTTCAAGTAGACGCTCTTCACGGTGCCGCTCTCCTCGCCCTCGGCGGGATCGACGGCCATGATCGCCTCATGCTTTTCCGCATCAAAGGGTTGGCCGAGCGGGTCGATTGCCGAAATGTGCTCCTCTTCGAGCACTTTCTCAAAGGCTTTCTTCACCATCTCAATGCCCTTTTTTGTCGCCTCGGAATCGCAACTTTGGAGCGCGCGGTCCAGATTGTCCCCGATGGGGAACAGTTTGGAGACGACGTCCGCCCTCCCCTCCTTGTATCTTCTCGCGCTCTCGCCCGCGGTGCGCCGGCGGTAGTTTTCATACTCCGCGGTCACGGAATACCACTTGCGCTTGAAGTCCTCGGCCTGTGCCCTTGCCTCCGTGAGCGCGGGGTCCTCCGCGGGAGCCGCTTGGGTCTCCTCGGTTGCGCTGTCCGCTTGGGTCACATCCTCGGCGGGCTGCACCTCTTCTTCGGCGAGGGCCGTGTCGGGCGTCTCTTCGGCAGTCTTGTTGTTGTTTTTTTCGTTCACGGTCGCACCTTCTTGTTTTTTTGACATCTTACATATAATGTAAAAAACAAATTTCTAAACGGCTTTCCGAAAAAAAGCCAAAAATTTTTCATGAAAAAATCGGATAACGCCCTTTACAAGCGGGGAAATTTATATTAAAATAGAAAAAAGGGAGGGCTATCCATGGAAAATAAGGCCTATGAATTATTTGCAAAACGCAACAATCAGGTGAGGATCCGCGTCATCCCCGGGCACTTCGCCACCCAACATTCCCATGTCAATTACTGTGTGGACATGACGCGCGTGAAATCGGAGGCGCGCCTTGCCCGCGTCACGGCGCGGCTGTTTGCCGAGAGCTTCTCCAATGTCCCCGTCGACACCATCATCACCCTCGAACGCATGAAGATGGTGGGCGCGTTCCTCGCGGAGGAATTCACCAACTCCACGGGCATCAACATGAAGCAGGAGATCGCCGTCATCTCGCCCGAATTCACGGCCGACGAAAAGCTCATCTTGCGGGACAACCTCGTGCCCTACGTCAAGGGGCGGCATGTGCTCATCCTTGCGGCGACGGCCACGACGGGCATCACGGCCATGGGTGCCATCCGCGGCATCCGCTATTACGACGGCGACCCCGTGGGTGTGGCGACGGTGTTCGGCGGCAACTTCGAGATCCCGGGTGTGCCCGTGAAGAAGCTCATCGGCACCGAGGACCTCCCCGCCTACCGCTCCTACAAGCCGGGCGAGTGCCCCCTCTGCCGCGACGGCGTGAAAATAGACGCCCTCATCAACTCTTACGGCTATTCCAAGATTTAAGGAGAAGCCAGCGGCAGGATTCACGAAATTTGTTTTCTGTTTCGCTGCCCCCTCCATGGGGTTCACGAAATTTGTTTTCTGTTCGCGCTGTCATACCGAGGGTCCGTAACGGGCCCGAGTGTATCCCCCTGGGAGAACGCTATGGTAAGGCTCAGAAAACAAATTTCCGTGACGGAAATGGGCGTTAACGCCTTAATAGATTCTGTCTCTCATTCGTTCCATCGTACAACAAGCCGACAGGGCTCGGCAAATTGAGTCGCCCACGGCGGAAGTTATGCCGCCTAAGGCAAGTAAATGGAAGCTATGAGCCCCCTCCAAGGGGGTGGGTGGCGACGGAGGCATTCTAAATGTCATTTCGAACGGAGGCGAAGCCGGAGCTGAGAAATCTCTACCTTATTTTGTTCTCACCCACTTGGTCGTAATAAGATTTTCTCGCAGATGGGCAATTCGTTGAAAGTCGTGTCCCATCGGCTCGAAATGACAGACCTTCCCTTAGGGGCGAAATGACAACACATGCCCCTCCATGGGGGGGAGCGGCGACGAAGGCATTCTAAATGTCATTTCGAACGGAGGCGAAGCCGGAGCCGAGAAAATCTCTACCTTATTTTGTTCTCACCCACTTGGTCGTAATAAGATTTCTCGCAGATGGGCAATTCGTTGAAAGTCGTGTCCCATCGGCTCGAAATGACAACACATGCCCCCTCCAAGGGGGTGGGGTGGCGACAAAGCACAGTCGAGACCCAAGGCCTGCCCCTTAGAGGAGGCAAGCCCGACCCTTAAAAACATCCACATGATAAACGTTCATCCACCCGCGTGCGGGTGGTTTTTTTATGCCGAAATCCCCCCCTTACAATCATGCCCTCCGCCATCCCCTTTCTCGGCCTCTCTCCGCATTTTTCCATAGCCCCTTGCGTTAAAAAGTCACGCATTTCAATATTTAGAGCGTCAGATAAGGCTTCCGCGCGTTTGGAACCGTGATATAATAAAATTGCGGCGGGTATGAAAGAGGTGGCTTATGTCGTTCGTTCAACTCGTGAGCGCTTTCCGCCTTTACGGGGCGGATGTGCTTCTACTCGCTTTGGGAGTGACGCTCACAACGTCCCTCCTCAAAAAAACGGTCTTAAAGACTTTTCCGAAATTATTCGTCTTTTTGCCATTCATCCTCGGGGTCGTGTACTTTGCGGTCTACCGCATGATCGCAACGGGGAGCATCGCCCCGCTCGCGGCCGACCTCGGCGGCACGCTCTGCAACGGCTTTGGCTGCGGATGCGCGGCAACGCTATACAGCGTCGTCTGCGAAAAATTCCTGCAAGGCAAAACCAAGGCCAATCCCTTGGCGCCGCTGCTCGAATTTATTCCCGAAGAAAAGCGGGAAGAGGCGGCAAAAACGCTCTATGAAGAGGCAAAAAATCTAAGCGGCGAGGAACTCCGCAAATACTTTGAGGAGACCTTGAACACCTTCGCCGACCCACCCATGTCTGAAACAGAGCTTCTCGCAACGGCAGAACTCTTGGCAGAATACATGGATTCGCTGGAAAAGAAATGACCGTTTTCGCCCGCCTGCGCGCCCCCGCGCACGGCGGGTTTTTTTATGGCCGCTTTCATGCTCCAAAGCTCCAAAAAAGCCCGCGGCGGCCACAGATTTTTGTTTTCTCCCTCCAAACGCTTGACCGCTCCTTGAAACTCGGTTATAATATTGGGGATAAAAACGGTAAAATTGACCAAGTGAGGTTTGGATATGGCAAACAATGTGACGATGGACAAACTCGTTGCGCTCTCTAAGGCGCGCGGCATCATCTTCCCCGGCAGCGAAATTTACGGCGGCATGGGGAATACTTGGGACTACGGCCCCGTCGGCGTGGAGATCAAGAACAACATCAAGCGCGCATGGTGGAAGCGCTTCGTCACCGAGAGCGAGAACTCCTACGGTGTGGATGCCGCCATCCTCATGAACTCCCGCGTGTGGGAAGCCAGCGGCCACACCACGTCTTTTTCCGATCCCAAGATGGATTGCAAGCAGTGCAAGACGCGCCATCGCGCCGACAATCTCATCGAGGCGCACAGCAAGGGGACGGTAAATCCCGATACCATGTCCAATGAGGAGATGGAAAAATACATCCGGGAGCACAAAGTGCACTGCCCCAACTGCGGCGGATTCGACTGGACGCCCATCCGCACTTTCAACCTCATGTTCGAGACCTCCCGCGGCGTCACCGACGAGAGCCAGAACAAGATCTACCTCCGCCCCGAGACCGCACAGGGCGAGTTCATCAACTTCTTAAACGTTCAGCGCACCACCCGCGCCAAGGTGCCTTTCGGTATTGCACAGATCGGCAAGGCTTTCCGCAACGAGATCACGCCCGGGAACTTCATCTTCCGCACCATCGAGTTCGAGCAGATGGAACACCAATGGTTCTGCAAACAGGGCACCGACGAAGAGTATTACCAAGAGTTCAAACGGCGCGCCTACGACTTTCTCATCGACCTCGGCTTCAAGCCCGAGCACCTCAGATTCCACGACCACGACAAGCTCGCCCACTATGCAAAAGAGGCGTGCGACATCCAATATCTCTATCCCATGGGTTGGCAGGAGCTCAACGGCATCCACAACCGCACGGACTACGACCTCACCCGCCATCAGGAGTATTCGGGCAAATCGCTGCTCTACGTCGATCCCATGAACGGGGAGAAATTCATCCCCTACGTCATTGAGTATTCCATCGGCGCCGACCGCCTCATGCTCGCCGTGCTCTCGGAGGCCTACGACGAGGAGACGCTGGAAAACGGCGAGGTGCGGAACGTCTTGCACTTCCATCCCGCCATTGCCGCCTACAAGGCCGCCATCCTGCCCCTCCAAAAGAATCTTGCCCCGCAAGCCAAGGAACTTTGGGCCAAACTCAGAAAGCACTTCTCCGTCATCTACGACGAAGCGGGCTCCATCGGCAAGCGCTATCGGCGGCAGGATGAGATCGGCACGCCCTATTGTCTCACCTTTGATTTCGATTCCCTCGAAAACGGCACCGTCACCGTCCGCGACCGCGACACCATGGAGCAGGTCCGCATGACGCCCGACGAGGTCATCTCTTTCCTGCACCAAAAATGCGCATTCTGAGCGCTCCTTTCAACTGTCGTTCAATTCATAATTTTGAAAACATGGGCCTGTCTTTGAGACATGCCCCCATCTGATTTCCTCACCGCGCGGAATTTTCCCCTGAACGCGACACGATTGTAAAGTACTTAAAATTTTTGTCATAAATTGTCATAAAAAAATATGACAAATCGTTTGACAAAGCAGGCGCATCGCGCTATAATGGTTGGAAAGGAGGGAATGCAATGATCGCTTGGTTTCGGCTGTTCTATTTTGTGCTGACGGCTTTGGCGCTCATTTTATACTTGCCCAAGCTCATCGGGTTTCGGTATGCCTTTAAAAAACCCAAGCACTATGAGGCGACGGACAAGCGTCGCATTGCCCTTGTCGTGCCGGCGCGCGGCGAGAGCAAGATCATCGGCGACCTCTTTGCCTCCATCCAAAGGCAGGATTACGACCCCTCCTGCTTCGACGTCTTTGTCATTGTAAAGGAAAAAACCGATCCAACGGTGAATATCGCCTTAAAAATGGGGGCACGCGTCTTTGTCGTCGAAAAACAAAAGTGCAAGGGCGACGCCCTCGACGGGTTCTTTAAGGCGCTAACGCCCGAGACGCTCCGCTCCTATGAGTCCTTTGTCATCGTGGATGCGGACGCCGTGCTGGATCCCGCCTTTGTGCGCGAGCTCAACTGTGCGCTCGAAACGGATTTCGACATCTTCATTGCGCGCAAATATGCCAAGAACTTCCTCGGCGGAAAGGAAAACCGAAGCATCTTCTCCAACTGTTCCGCGCTGACGTGGCCGATGATCGACGATCTCGGAAACACCTACCGCATGGAGCACGCCATCCCGCTCAACCTGTGCGGGCAGGGGATGATGATCCGTCGGCGGGTCATCGAGGAGCTCGGGGGGTGGCCCTACCGCACGCTCACCGAGGACTACGAGCTCAAACTCGATTCCCTCCTCCGCGGGTTTAAGTCGATGTTCTGCCCTTTCGCCATTCTGTATACGGAGGAGGCGCTCGAACACAGCGAAAACTTCACGCGGCGGCTGAGGTGGCTCACGGGATACAAGCAGTGCGACAAAAAATATCGGGATAAGATCAAGAAACAGGCGCGCGAGCGCGGCAAGTATACGGCAGGTGAGTTCGAATATTTCTTCGGCCTATTCCCGCCCGTGCTCTTTGCCGTCACCACGGCCGTCACCATGGTCGCGGGCATTTCTTTCATCATCTACTATCTCCTCTCCAACGACATCCTTTGGCGAACCGCTCTCACGGAGCTCGTGGCCCTGCCTTTCTTCATCCTGTATATTCTCCTCTTTGCCTACGGCCTACTCGCCATGTTTGCCTGCCGCGAGATGTTCAAGCCGCTCGGCTTTGCCGAACGCCTTGCAATGCTCCTCTACAACCCTTTCTACATGCTCGAATACTTCCCCATCTACATCAAGAGCTGGTGGCGCGTGAAGCGCAACAAGACCTCCTCGTGGAAGCCCACCGAGCGCATCCACTATGACGATTTGAAGAAGTGAACCAAACACCGGCCGAAAATTACGATCCCCCGCGTTGCCCGCGGGGGATCTGTTTACAAAGAAGAAATATGGGCCGAAGATGTTTCTTGGCTTCCCCTTTGGGGAAGCTGTCGAGCAACGCGAGACTGATGAGGTTTCAACCTGCAATTCGAAATGATGTGGAAACCCTTTCGGCGCACAAGGGCAGTGCGCCACTTTCACTTTCAGGGACAACAAAGTCTCGACCATGCCTCTTCGCCGTTCCGCACCCGCGGAGGGGGCAGGCGGTCCACTTCACACAAAGTCCGCCGTGCTTGCTTTCCTCCTGTCGGGGAGGTATTCGAGGGGCTTTCCATAGGCCTCCTCATAGCATTGCTTCCAGCGAAGCTCTGTCTCCTCTTTCAATTTTTGCGCGCGCGGACGGGGCGGCAAGCTCTCGTCGGGATATACCGCCGGAAGAATATGAATGCGCAACTTTCGGACATGCCCCCTCTTGTTTCTGTCAAATGTGCAAAAAACAGGGAGCACGGGCACGTGATATTTCACCGCGAAGCGGAAAGCTCCGTCCTTCATGGGGCGAGGTTTTTGATAGTTCGTCCAGAGCGCCTGCTCTGGATAGAAGTTGACGATCTTGCCCTCCGCCAACCGTCGGCTCATTTCCTCCTCAAAATTGCGCATGGCTTTGAGGTTGCCGCCCAGCGGCCACATGCCTCCGTGACGGATGATATGGCCGCCCAGCCCGTTCTTATTGTTCCACGGCGCCATCGTGTGGAAGCTGTTGAAGTGCCCCACTGCGTCGCGGATGAAGAGCGTGTCGAGGTAGTTGAAATGATTGCAGACGGAGATGGCTCCCCCTTTCACGGCGCGGCGGTTTTTCCGCCCGAGTGTCTTGGTCCCGTAAAGGATGCGAATGAACGGAGGAGCGAGGATGGCGAGCATGGTGCGCCAAAAGCCCGTTACGATGCGTTCATACCACGGCTGGCGGTAGTGATATTTTTCCGTCGGCGCCCTCCAATCGGTCCCATAGGAAATGTAGTCGAAATCAAAGCGCCGATAGGCTTCCAGCGTGTTCTGTATCCCGCGGATCTTCTCTTCTTTCTTTCGGTTTTGCATCAGACACCGAATTCCCTCAAAAGTTCATCCACCGTGTAGAGCTCCGCGCCATAGACGTTTTTCAAGTATTGAATGCCGCTCACATAGTCCTCCTCGGTGAAAGAATCCGTGGCGTCGGTGGCGACGACCACGCGGTAGCCGAGGCAATAGGCGTCGGCGGAGGTGTGGCGGACACACATGTGCGCATGAAGGCCGGTCATGATGACGGTGTCGATGCCGAGTTCTCTCAAAAGCAGATCGAGATCGGTGTGGAAGAATCCGCTATACCTGCGCTTGGGGACGACATAGTCCTGCTCACAGAGTTCGAGTTCGGGAATGACCTCGGCGCCCTTGGTGCCCGCAATGGCATGGTCCCCCCACAGTTTGAGTTCATGGTCGACGCCCTTGATGTGGGCATCATTGCAGAAGATGACGGGGATGCCCGCCTTGCGCGCGCCGCGCAAGAGTTCCGCCGTTTTGGGTACGATGGCCAACCCGCGGTCGCACTTCAAGGCCCCCGTGACAAAATCGTTGAGCATATCCACGACGAGGATCGCCGTCTTGTTTTTTTCCATTGTGTTACCCCCGTTTTTTCTTTCATTGTACGCCTGCCCGCAAAAAAAGTCAAGCAAAAGGGGGCGCTTTCGCGTCCCCTCCCTCTTTTTATCAAATTTTCATATTTCCGACTCAATCGAATGCGGAAATTTTGCGAAGCGCCCTTTTCTCTTCGCGCTTTTTGAGCCGATCTGCCCGCTTTTGCTCCTTTGTGGCAATTGCATCGGCCTGCGCTGCCTCGGGATCTGTTCCGACCTCGTCTCCTTCCAACTCGTCATACGTCTGCTCAACCTCGGCGTTTTCGGGCTCGGCCTGTGCGCTCTCCGCGGGCGCATAGGGCGACGTCCCATACGGCCACCATGCTGCCGGCATGGGTTGCGCTTGCGGCGCCGGCTGTTCTTCGGGCTTGGGCATCAGCGAGAGCATCTCTTTATACGCCATCTTATACACGTCGATCTCCGCCGCCATCTGCGCGCTCATCTGGGCACTCATCTGCGCTTCGATCCCCATGGCACGGTAGATCTCGTCATACGCCCTATAAGTGCTTTCCAAAGAATTGGGATCATAGCCGCATCCGAAGAATACGGGGATACCCACCTTGTCGGCTTTGAGGGCAAATTCCACGGGCGCGGCCTTTGCAAGCGCTCTTCCGTCGGGAGAGTTGGGCTCCACATCGGGAGCGGGCTCCTCCTCGGGCGCCTCCGGCTGTGCGGGCTGCACCACGGGAGGCTGCACCGCGGTATGCTGCGCGGCAAATTGAGACTGCATGGCAGGCTGTGCCATGGGCTGCTCGGCGGGCTGCGTCACAGGCGGCTGGGCAGACGCCTCCGGCTGTACGGGTACACCCTGCGGTTGAACATATTGCGCATATTGCACGGGATAGTTCTGCCCGTTGTAGACGGTGACAGAAGCGCCCGAATAGGGATCCATCACGGCCTGCACGGGGCCATAGCTGCCGCAATATCCGCCGTAAGGATAGGCAGGGGCCGGCGTGCCGTAAAGGGGTTGGGTATAGTACCCGGGTTGGGCAGTATCACCATAGGACTGCTGTGCGGATTGAGGCTGCGTCGCCTCCGGAACCGCTTGAACGGGCGCACCGCAATTGGGGCAAAAACTCCCGTCTGCGCTTAGCACCGCCCCGCATCTTTGACAGGTTGCCATAGAGTCCTCCTAAATTCTTGATAGTATTACTCTTATAGCATACACCATTTCAAGAGACTTGTCAACCCCTTATGTTTGTTTTTTCGCAAAAAAAACCGAGGCAATCGTGCCTCGGTTTGGAAAATTTTGTTTTTGAGAAGTGTGAAACGTGTTGCAATGGCTTATTTGAGCCCGAGAAGATCTTTGATGTAACCCAATCCGGAGGAGCCAAGGAACATCCACACACAGAGAGCCGCGCAAGCGACAAGGCCGATGAATCCGAGAATTGTGGCTGCGATCCCCGCTTTGGGATGCGAATCCTTGCAGGCGATCCCGAGGCCGATCCCGACCAAGGCGCACACGACGGAGACGGCCGCGAGGACGATCCCCGCGATGAGGCCGATCCAGGCATACAGGAACGGGAACCCGACCGCACAGAGGATGGAGAGGATGCCAAAGAGAATGGCGAGTGCGGGACGGCCCTTGCCTACCTGATAGGTCTCGGTATAGGTTGCGGGCATCTCTTCCTCTTCCTCGTCGATGGGCTCATAAATCTCGGGAGCAACAGGAGCGGGCGCGGCGAGCTCTTTCGCGGCTTCCAAAGGCTTCACGGGGTCAAAGACGAACATCGGGCCATAGGGCGTGATGACGAAACTCCCGTTGAGCGGGGTCTGCACCCGGGGCTGAGGCTTGGGTTTGGATTTATCGGGCCAACGCGTATCCCAATCGGTGGGCGTCTGGCAATAGGGGCAGATCTTATCCGAATATTGCAACAGGTGGCCGCAAGCCTTGTTCTTGCATTTCAGCATGACGGGCAAGCCGCATTCGGGGCAATAGTTGAGGGTGCGGATGAAGCCGTCTTTCCCTTTCCCCTGCGACAGGCAGCGCGGGCAATACCGCGGGAACTGCACGATCTCGGTCGTTCCCTCCCGAACGCTCTCCCTGCTGTTCTTGGGGCACTTCGGGTTGGGGCACTCTTTTGCATCCCGAGGAAGCGGAGCGCCGCAATCGGGGCAGATGAGCTGTGCGTTGCAGAACGGATCGGGGCATCTGCCCTTGTATCTGCCCGTTCTCCAACTCTCGATGGTCGCCGGGATCACCTCTCCGCTTGCATCGACATTCCAGCAGGAAACGCTGTGCGTGCCGGTAGGGGTGAGCGTGCAGCCGCAATCGGGGCAAACCTTGGGATATGTAAGGCCGGCCATATCGAGCTTCTTGCCTTTGAAAAACTTGCGATAGCTTTTCAACCGCTTGTTCAAATCACTGGGTTTCTTTTCAGCCATTTCTTCTCCTCCGCTCGGGGATTACTTGATGATAAAATTTCGCTTTATCGAATCATATATAGAATACACCATAATTGATATCTTGTCAACCGTTATTTTTGAAAAAATACAAAAAAATTTTCCCATTCGCCGCCGGAATGGGAAAAAATGGCCTTTCTTACTTTTTATGGAGCGCTTTCACCCTTTTTATAGAGCCTTTCATCCCGCTCACGGGATACTTCCGTCCCCGGGGAGCGCATACAGATCGAATGCGTCGTCCACGTCGAACGCCTCGCCCTCGTCGAAAGCGGCGAGTTTGGACACGGAGACCTCGTAGGCGGTCATGGTGACCGTCTCCGTCTCCGAGAGCCGCTTTTGGTATTCCCTGCTCTGGATCCTCCCGGAGAGCGCCACCCGCTCCCCCACTTTGAGATTTTGCACGAAGCGGGCGTTCCTGCCCCACGCGATGCAGGGGATGTAGTCCGACTTGTTGTAGGCGCGGTTGACGGCGAGCAGCAGATCGGCGATCTCGCGGTTGAAAGGCGTGGTGCGGTAGACGGGCGGCTTGCAGATATATCCCGACAGGACGACGGAATTGGGATTCCGGTCCCCGGCGGGCTGTGCAAGCTCACGCACGAACACCGTGAGCATGAGGCGGCTCTTGCCCCCTTCGAGTTTGTTGTAGCTCCGAAATTGCCCCACGGCGGAGAGCATGCTCCCCACTTTGAGTTCGCCCCCCTTGATGAGCCGTTCGGAAATGGTCACGGGGAGGATATCGGCCTGTCCCGACAGACGCATGACCTTGACGAAAAATTCATAGAACCCCTCGCCGTAGACCTCGTGGGAGAAGGTCGCCTCGGAGACGATCTCCCCGCAAATGTACACCTTATTGTTCTTTTCCGTGTTGTGTTCCATGTATATTGATACCTCCAAAGTATTTCCTTTCGGTTATACGGCCCCCTGTGAGATTTGCCTGCCCGTGTGGTCGATGGTGTAGTTCTCCCGATAGATGAGCTCTCCGATGGGCACGAATTCGAACCCGTTGGCGCGCAATGTATCGATGACGACGGGAAGCGCCTCCGCCGTGTGCAGTCCGTTGTTGTGCATGAGAATGATGCTGCCGCTCTTGGCCCGCTCCACGATGCGGGAGGCAATGTCCGACGCGGAGAGGTTTTTCCAATCGAGGGAATCGACGTCCCACTGGATGGGATACAGCCCCATGGCGTTGACGGTGTCGATGAGGAGATCGTCATAGTCACCGTAGGGCGGGCGGAACAGCTCGACGTCCTTGCCCGTGATCTTCTCGATGGCGGCAGACGACGTTTCGAGCTCTTTCTTGATCTCCGTCTCGGAGAGGCGGGACATGTAGGGATGCGTGGCGCTGTGCGTGCCGATCTCGTGGCCCGCGTCCGCGATCTTCTTCACGTATTCGGGATACTTCTCCGTCCAGAACTGCACGGTGAAGAAAGTGACGCGCACTTTCCGCGAGGCGAGCGTATCGAGGAGGGAATCGGTATAGTCCACCCCCCACGCACAGTCGAAGGAGAGCGCGACTTTGTTGTCGTTCCGCTCCACGCTGTAAATGGGGAGCGAACGCGAGCCGCTGTAATAGACTTCGGTGGCACCGGCCGCATAGGCCACACCCATGCCCGCGGCAAGGGCCAGGATAAGCGCTCCCGCAAGCAGAACAGACTTCATTCGCAACGTGATAAATCTCATTGGGGATACCTCTATGATAAAATCTTTTTCGGCAAGTTTTCTGACGACCTTTGTCGGGAAAGGTCGTATTCTCGGGAAAATGCCGCCGCCCCTCGCGCGCCCGAAGAGAGGGGCTCCGATTCTGCTCGACAAACAACAAAGTCGGCTGTGCACTTCTTCCCTGTCTTACATTATTCTTCGGCGAGAGACATTATGCTTTCTGCATAAAAACCGCCGCGTTCTCCATACTTCTTTCATGAAAAACGTGACAGGCGACCTCGACAAGACGGGCGAGGCGCTCAAAAAACTCCTGCCCGCGGAGGATTTTCTCACCTTTGATTTCCCCGCGGAGGGCGGCATCGACTTCTGCATCCTCTTCGCCGACGCCCTGACGGACAAGGAGCTCCTCGGGGAGCAAGTCATCGCGCCGCTGCGCGCCTATCGGGGAAAGCCGCTTGCGGAGGAGGTAAAGTCGGCGCTCACCTCCCCCGAGACCAAGACGGAAAAGAGCCTCGAGAAACTCGCCGAGGAAGTGCTCATCGGCAATCCGGTGGTCCTCTTCTCAGACATGGATATGGGCATTGTGGTCGGGACCAAAAAAATTCCCGTCCGTGCCATCGCCGAGCCCCCCACCGACGTGACGATCAAGGGCCCGCGCGAGGGTTTTATCGAGGACTTTAAGACCAACACCTCGCTCATCCGCCGCCGGCTCAAAACGGGCGAACTCAAAATCGACACGCTAAGCGTGGGACGTCGTTCCTCCACGACGGTCGCCGTTTGCTACCTCGACGGCACCGCCCCGAAAGAGACGGTGGAGCAGATCAAGAAAAAACTCGGGGAGATCGACATCGACATCATCCCCGATTCCTCCTACCTCACCCATTTTCTCGCCTCCCGCCCCTATTCCCTCGTAAAACAGGTGGGAACCACCGAAAAGCCCGACATCTTCTGTGCAAAGTTGGCGGAGGGGAGGGTGGGGATCCTTGCGGACGGCTCGCCCATCGCCCTCACGCTGCCCTATCTCATCATCGAGGACTTCCAATCGAGCGAGGACTACTTCGTCCCGCCCTACCGCGCCACGTTCACGCGGCTTCTTCGGCTGTTTGCCCTCGTCGTCGCCATCTACCTGCCCGCCTTTTACGTCGCGGCCCAGCTCTTCAAGCTGCAACTGTTCCCCGTCAAACTGCTCCTCACCATTGCGGGGAGCATCCGCGATATTCCCTTTTCCCCGTCGCTGGAAATGCTGCTCGTCCTGCTCGTTCTGGAAGTTTTGAACGAAGCCTCCATCCGCATGCCAAAATATGTCGGCATGGCGCTCTCGGTCGTCGGTGCGCTCGTGCTCGGAGAGACGGCCGTCTCCGCGGGCTTTGTCTCCACGCCCGCCATTATCATCATTGCATTCTCGGGCATCGGGCTATACGCAGTCCCCAATCTCATCGAGCAGACGAGCGTGCTCCGGCTCTTCATGCTGTTGGTCGCGGGCAGCGTGGGCACTTACGGCATCATCCTCGCAACGGCCTTTATCATCCTCTATCTCGTCACCACGGAAAACTTCGGGGTCCCCCTCGTCGCGCCTTTCTCTCCCATGGTGGGGCGGGATCTGCGCGATTCACTCATCAAATACAACCTCGGCTCCCTCGACAAGCGGCCGAGAACGCTCCACAGTCCCAACAAAAGGAGGCTCGCATGAAGAAAATCTCCACAAGACAGCTGCTCTTTTTCCTCGCCTGTATCATGCCCGTGGGCAAACTCGTCCTGCTGCCCGCGCGCCTCGCCGATACTTCCAAGAACGACCTGCTCTTCCCCCTGCTCGTATCCTATCTCGTGCAGGCCGCCGCCATCTTTTGCGCATTGCTCGTCGCAAAAAAGGGCATGACCTTTTACGAACTGCTTGCCAACACATTCGGCAAGATCGTCGCAAAAATTCTCATCACGCTCTTTGCCGTGTTCCTGCTCTTTGCGGCCTTTCTCCCCATTCTCGAACAGAAACTGTTCGTGCAGTCCGTCTTTTACGACACCCTGCCCTCTTTCGTGGCCTTTGCACCATTCTTCCTGTTCGCCGCCTATCTCTTATCGAAGCCGCTCACATCCCACGGCCGCGTGTGGGATATCCTCGCGCCGCTCTCCGTCGTCGGCATTCTGGGCATTCTGATCCTATCCCTTTCAAGCGCCGACTTCTCCGCCCTCGCTCCCGTGGGCGCTGCCGGGTGGAAGGGCTTTTTCAGGGGTACCATGTCCGCGACGGCATGGTTCTTTGACGCAGCGCTGCTGCTCCCCCTGCTCGGCACGTTCCGCTATGAAAAGGGGCTGGCGTGGAAAGGAACGGTGTGCTATCTCGCGGGAGGGGCCGTGGTCGCACTCTTTGTCGCCATGTTTTACGGCATCTTTCAGGAGATCTCGCCCAACCAGCTCTTTGCGTTCACGGCGACCTCCAAATATTTTTCGGGCATCAGCATGCTCGGGCGCATAGACTATATCTTCATCTTTGCGCTCGGCCTCGTCATGTCCTTCTATGTCACCCTGCCCCTCAAAGAGAGCATCGAGTGCGTGTTGGAGGCCTACGGCCGTCCGCGCTATCTGCCCACCCTCCTCGCCCTCGCCGTGACCGCACTCTTTCTCGCGTTGGTCGTGATCTTCGACTACCGCTTCACGGAGGTGCTCGGGTTCTTCACCGAGACGGTTTTTTGGATCATCCCCATCTTTTCCGTCGCCATCCCCCCTCTTTTGCTGCTGTTGAGGAGGAAACGCCATGCGGTTTAAAAAATTTTTGCAGACCGTTCCCATGAAGCTGTGGATCATCCTCATCGTCGTCGTGCTGTTCTCCTTTTTCTCCAACGACTTCGGCCTCGTGGACATCCAAAAAACCGCCATCATTCTCGCGGCGGGCATCGACAAGACGGAAAACGGGTTCTCCCTGACGGCACAGATCGCGGTCCCCAAGGGGAGCGACCGCACCACGGGCGGCACCTCTTCCGTGGAGATCGGGGCGGAGGGCGAAACCGTCTCCGATTGTGTCTCCCTCATCTTCTCCGAGACAGGGTGGGTCCCCAAGCTCGTATTTTGCGACCTCATCGTGCTCGGGGAGGACGCTGCCCGCGAGGTGGACGTCATCTCACATCTCAATTACTTCCTGCGCAACGACTACATGCCCGATTCCTGCCTGCTCGCCGTCTGTGAGGGGAAAGCGGAGGAGCTCATCTCCTCCACGAGCGCCATCGACGACGCCTCCTCCCTCGCCATCGAAAAGCTGTTCTCGGAGGCCGCGGTCAAATCCGGGAAGGTCCTGACGAATACGTTGAAAGATTTTGCCATCGACTATTACGGCGTCTCCAAGTGCAGCTTCTTGCCCTATGTCCGCATGAAAGAGCAGGAGGGCGGCCAGAACGACAGCCAAACCGCGGCGGGCGGGGGCGGCGGGACGAGTTCGGGCGGAGGCGAAGAAAAGCAGCAAATTTATATCGCCGAGGAGACGGCCCTCTTCCGGGAGGGAAAAATGGTGGGGCTCCTCCCGCGCGAACAGACCTTAGCGCTCAGCCTCCTCGAAGGGAACGTCTTTACAGGCACATTCAATACGGAGGGAGATGGCTCCCCCGTGACGCTCACCGTGATGAAAAACGAGGGCGGGATCTCCTTGGACAGCGCGCATGCCCCCAAGGCGGAGCTCTCCCTGTCCGTGACGGTCCGCCTCTGCTGCCGCGGCGTGACCGCGCCCGTCGAGGACATCGCCTCCGATTCCGTCTCCGAGGACATTTTGCAGAGCGCGAAAGCCACGCTGACGGAGTATGTGCAAAAGCTCTGGGATCTCTGTAAGGAGAGCAAATGCGACGTCTTTCAGCTCAAACGCATGCTCTACAGAAGCTCCCTGAAAAAGTACGCGGAGTGGAAAGACGTCTTGCTCGAAGCGGTCACGCCCGTCATTCACACGCAAGTGATCTCGATGAAGTGAGAGCGTGAGGAGCCCCGCGGCCTTGCGCCGCTTCCCGCCCCAAAAGCCAAAAAAGAGGACAAACGTGCGCCCTTTTGCCCTCCGAAAAAAATTTGGAAAAATCCCAAAAAATTTTTCCCAAAACTATTGACAGATCTGAATTCCATGCTATAATAAAGGTACAAAAAGAAAATAACTTACAAAAAAAGTTATTTTCAAACAAAAGGCGGGAAACTCCGATGTACAGATAACTGTAAACGGACACGACTGGAAGCAGACGGAAAAGTTTGTGGCACAGGGCACCGCTGATGCGGTGGAACCCGCGAAACCATATCGGGAGGTACACGATATGAGAATCTTTCAAGGCTTGAAAATCAAGTAGGAGGAGGACACGCCAATGTACCTTGATATGATAGGGGCGGAAACGTAATCGACATTCCGAAGGGCGCGCGGCAGGAAAGTATTCCCGCGCAGGGTAGAGATCCAAGGAAATGTGGGATGTCGGAAAACCAATCGGCCTCTCCACAACTGAATTAAGGAATAAATCCCCCCGTGCGGTTGCGCGGGGGTTGTTGCTTATTCACGAATTTCTTTTTGACAAAAGAAATTCCGTGAGGTGAATGAGCTCTGTCGCCTGAATTTTCTCCTCCCAATTTGTCGTTCCATCTTACAACATGCCGCAAGAGTGCGGCATATTGGGTCGCCCACGGCCGAAATGAATTCAGCCTAAGGCAAATTATTTAAAATGAAACAGGGCTCCCGAAAAAAGCCCTCGGGGATTTTTTCGGGAAAAGGAGCGGCAGCGGAATCCCCTTGGCCTTTCTGCTTGCGGAAAGGCCTTGCAATGCAGCTTGCCGCGACGCGCGCGAGGGTTGTTGTTTATTCACGAATTTCTTTTTGACAAAAGAAATTCCGTGAGGTGAATGAGCTCTGCCGCCTGAACTTTCTCCTCCCAATTTGTCGTTCCATCTTACAACATGCCGCAAGAGTGCGCCCGATTGAGTCGCGGACGAAAGGGTTCTTCGCAATTGCCGAGCGGAGATCCTACCGCGATCATACACGGATGTCGGGAATGAATTCGAAAGCTGTGAAACTCCCAATTTCGACATTCTGCGCCAAAGCCTCCGAAGTCCCGCGGCGGCATTTTTTTTATAATGGAGAAAATCCTCGGAGCATCTCTATGAAAAAACTGCCACGCATCCGGATCCGTCCCCTTTCGGTGCTCAAATATTCAGGCCTCGCCGTCGGGATGGTGCTGTGCAACTTTGCCCTCCCTTTCCGCGAACCGCTCGCTTTCGCCCTGTGCTATGCCGCCCTCGCAAACGCTTTCGATCCCTTTTTGACCTGCGGCGCCTACCTCCTCTCCTCCGTCACGGCCCTCTCCCTCGAAGCAACGCTCTCTGCCGCCGTTCAGGCCGCATTCCTTTTGCTCGTGTGCGTTCTGTATAGACGGCTTGGCCGCCCCATCGGGCTCGAACGCCTGCTCTATGCCGCCGCGGCGCAACTTCCTTTCATCTTTCTGTTCCCCCACGAGGGGTATACGATCCTCCCCCTTTCCCCCATCCTCACAAAGCTCATTCTCGCCGCCGCCATCCTGCTGCTCTCCGTGCTCTTCGAGGGCGCCCTCTCCGCACTTTTGGACCGCGCTTTCCGCATGCGGTTGGGCGCGGCCGATCTCACTGAGCTCGCTCTCTTATGGCTGATCGCGGGCATGGGTATCCTCTCTGCGGTCGGGGAGGAGATTTTTTACGCAATTGCCCTCACACTGCTCCTCGGGAGCGTCGTCCTCTTGAAGAGCGCCGCCTCCGTCCCTTTCTCCGCCGTTCTTTCCTTGCCCCTCTGCATTTTTCTGCGCTCCGCGCTGCCCCTTTCGGAATTTGTCATCTATGCCTCCGCCGCGCTTCTCCTCATCCCCTACGGGAAGAATGCCGCCGCCCTCGCCCTCTTCACGGCATACGCCGCCGCTCTGTTCTTTCAGGGCGTCTATGCGCTCGGCGTCGTCCCCGTCATTCTCTCCCTCGCCGCCTGCCTCCTCCCCGTGATCTTGTTCGTTTGCATCCCCGAGGGAACACTGCGGCGCTTCGACAAGACGCTCCTCTTTTACCGTGAGCGCACCCTGCCGCGCATCGCCGTCAACCGCTCCCGCCGCGCCGTGGGGGAACAGCTCTACGAGATCTCCTCGCTCTTCCGCGACATCGCGCTCGCTTTCCGCATGCAAGACCGCCCCTCCGTCACCGCCGAACAGCTCAGAAACAAGGTGATCTCCGAACTGTGCACCGCCTGCCCGAACCGCCAAATCTGCGACAGCTACCATCTCCACGACGGCCTCGACAAACTCATCGCCGTCGGGCGCGCCAAGGGCCACGTCAATCTCATCGACCTCCCCTCCGATCTCTCCGCCCGCTGCATCAACTCGGCGGGGCTGCTGTTTGCCGTCAACACGCATCTTGCGGAGTATGCCCGCATCGATCTCGAATTGGAGACCGCCCGCGAGGGCAGGCGCTTGCTCGCGGAACAGGCGCAAGGCGTCAGCGAAGTCCTCAAAAACATTGCGCTCGAACAGAGCGAGGAATATGTCTTTTCCGACGAAGAGCGCCGTCTCTCGGCGGCCCTTTCCAAGGAGGGATTGCTCTCCTTTGAAATTTTTCTCTATGGCGAGGGGGAGAACTTCACTGTTACCCTCACCCTTGACGCGGAGACGAGCGGCAAAGCGGTGTGCCGCATTGCGGAAAGAGCGCTGGGCGTGCGCCTGACGCTCTCGGAAAAACTGCCGCTGACTCAGGACCGCGCCTGTTTCATTCTGCGGAAAAAGCCCATCTACGACGCCTCTTTCGGGGTGGCCTCAAAGACCAAGGAGGGCGAGCTTGCGTGCGGGGATACGCACTCCATTTTGAAGATCGACGAACGACGCTTTATCGCGGCGCTCTCCGACGGCATGGGTAGCGGGGAGGAGGCGCGGGCCGTCTCCGACCGCACCCTGTCCCTTTTGGAGAGTTTTTACAAGGCAAAGATGCCCTCGGATACCGTCCTCGCCACGGTCAACCGCCTCGTCGCGTACTCCACCGAAGAGAGCTTCTCCTGCATCGATCTTGCGGCCGTCAACCTCGACACGGGGGTGGCCGACATCGTCAAGATCGGCTCGCCCGCGGGATTCGTGCTGTCCGGCGAAACGCTGCAAGTCCTCGAAGGAGAATCGCTGCCCATCGGTGTTTTGGATACCATCCACCCCGCCTGCCTGCGCGTCGAGCTCAAAGCGGACGACTTCCTCATCTTCATGAGCGACGGGATCTCCTCGGCATTCGGCTCCTCCTCCGACCTCTGTGCATACCTCTCGCGGCTGCATCCGCTCAACCCGCAAGCGCTCGCGGAAGAGATCCTCGGCACCGCCCTTTCCCGCTACCGGGGCGTGGCGGAGGACGACATGACGGTGGTGACGGTAAAACTCACCGCCGCCGCATAAAAAAACTGCTCGCATCGCGCGCGGGCTCGGGTTAATTTGCCATTCCTCCATTGTAAGGCAGGGCATTCTTAATTGTGTTTGTGTAAAAAAAGCACACCCCGCGGGGTGTGCCGATGACTCTTTCTTATTTGATGTACTTTTTGAGTTCCTTGATGACCTGGTCGGCAATGTAGCGGCAGCCGCGGTGCGTGGGGTGCACTCCGTCCACGGAGAACTGCTCGGGCGCAATGTCTTGCGTGACGCCGTTGAAGATCTCATCCATACGGATGACGGGCAGTTTTTCCCGCTCCGCGATGTCGTCGATAATGGCATTAAATTTGTTTAAGTAAGGCCGCACCCGCGACATGCCCCCCATGTTTAATGCGTAGGGCTGCAAAAGGATGAGTGCCGCACCGCTTTCTTTGATGGTCGCAACGAGGCTCTCGTAGCGCGCCTTGAAGTCCTCGGCGGTCACCTCGACGCCGATGAGGAACCGATGCCACGCATCGTTGATGCCCACTTGCAGGATGACGACGTCCGGCTTCTCGTCGATGACGTCGGTCTGCACGCGCGCAAGGAGCTGCTCGGTCCTGTCGCCGCCGACGCCGCGGTTGAGGACGACGAACTCGTTGTCGGGATAGAGCAGGCGCAACTTGCCCGCCGCGATCTTGACATACCCGGCGCCGAGGTCGCTTTCATCAAACCTATCTCTCCCGGCATCGGAGATGGAATCCCCGAAAAAGATGATCTTCATATATAATCCCCCCTATTTTACGAAATTTTCCCGATACCGTTCAAGGCACTTTTTGACGATCTCCACTGCCTCATCCCGGTGTGCGATCTCCTTGACGGTGGTTTTCTTGTGTTCAAGCATCTTGTATACCTCGAAGAAGTGCATCATTTCATCGAAGATATGCTTGGGCAGCTCATGGATATCATAGTAGTTGTTGTATGTAGGATCCTTGTGCGGGATCGCAATGATCTTTTCATCGAGGGAGCCGCCGTCGATCATCTTGATGACGCCGATGGGATAGCAACTTACGAGCGTCATGGGATAGATGGTCTCGTTGGTGAGCACCAACACATCGAGCGGGTCGCCGTCATCGGCAAAGGTGCGCGGAATGAACCCATAGTTGGCGGGATAGACCGTGGAGGTGTAGAGGACGCGGTCGAGTTTCAAGATGCCCGTCTCCTTATCCAGCTCATATTTTGCCTTGCTGCCCTTGGGGATCTCGATGAGTGCCTCGAAACTGTTGGGTTTGATGCGTTCTTCGCTGATGTCGTGCCAAATATTCATGCCGAACCTCCTTTTTCATTTTACCACATTTCCACCGCACACGCAAGACATGCAAATAAATTTTTCCTAAAATTTTTCCCGATTGGAGATAAATATACTTTGACAAACGTGCAAATTTATGGTATATTGTAGAAGTACACGCGGCAAACACCGCCGATCACGGAATGATTGAGCTTGCAGAAGTACCCAAGAGGCTCAAGGGGCTCCCCTGCTAAGGGAGTAGTACCTGTGAAAGGTAGCACGAGTTCGAATCTCGTCTTCTGCGCCACGGAAAGGCACCCGACACGGGTGCCTTTTCCTGTGGTGCAAAGCCGAGCAGAAAAGAAATCGTGCCGCGAGTTCGCCCGCCCGAGGCTTCTATTTGCAATTCCAAGGGCGTCACGAGGAGCTTTAAGCTCCGAAGTAATCTCGCCTTCTGCGCCAAGAGGGACGTAAGTTGAACAGACTTGCGTTCCATTTTTTCATTGTAAAAAACAGCGAAGGCGTTTATTTCGCCCTCGCTGATTTCAATCCCAATGCGACTGCAAAAACAGCAACAGCCGCTTATTCAAAATTTGAATGTATTTCTCGGTGACTTCCCACTCCTGCGCAAGTGCCTTTTGCGTCTTTCCTTGAAGATACAGCCCCTCATACACCTGCGCCTGCCGCTTCGGAGCCGCCTTTGCAAGCGTATCATAACACGCAATCAAACTTTTATAATCGCCGTGGTCGGTGACTTCAAAGGGGCGCTTCATGGTGCGTTTGAGCTTGTAATATTCCCGAATGAAGCGCAGATCGGCGCGTATTTCTTCCAATGATTTCATTTTGATTTTTCCTTGCCTTACTCCGAAAAGTTGGG
>CANQJF010000031.1 GCA_947624225.1 uncultured Clostridia bacterium | reverse complement strand
GGGATTCGAACCCCCGGAAGCTCGCACTTCAACGGTTTTCAAGACCGCCGCATTCGACCGCTCTGCCATCTCTCCGTAATTCTGTATTTCTGTATTCGACTTTTCCGCCACGCTCTCCGTGTTCTGTATTCTACTCTTTGTCACGCGCTCTGTTTTTATGCCGTATGCGGCGAACGGGACGGGGCGGGGGAGCTCGGCCGTTGCGGTGCGCCCCGGGTGGCAATTTCCCCGTTTCTCCCTATCCATTATAGCAAAATGCAAAATTTTTGCAACAATTTTTGCCGCGTTTGCTCGCTATTTTTTGCCGCTCCGCTTCAATTCTCCCGCGGGCGCGATTTTCCCCGCTTTTTCCGCACCAACCGCTTGACCTTTTCCCCGCTTCCCTGTATAATATTTTCTCGGAATAAAGTTGGGAGCCGACTATGAATTACAGAGAAGAATCACTCAAAAAGCATGCGCAATGGCGCGGGAAGATCGAAGTGGTGCCGCGCGTTGAAGTGGATAGCCGAGAGAAGTTGTCCCTCGCCTACACCCCCGGCGTCGCGGAGCCCTGCCTCGCCATTCAAAAGGACATCGAAAAGAGCTTCGAACTCACCCGCCGTTGGAACACCGTGCCCGTCATCACCGACGGCACCGCCGTCTTGGGACTGGGTGACATCGGGCCCGAGGCGGGCATGCCCGTGATGGAGGGCAAGTGTGCGCTCTTTAAGGCATTTGGTGACGTCGACGCCATCCCGCTCTGCATCCGCTCTAAGGACCCCGACGAAATCGTTCACACCATCGAGCTCATTGCGGGCTCGTTCGGCGGAATCAATCTCGAGGACATTGCCGCGCCCCGCTGTTTCGAGATCGAGCGCCGTCTCAAAGAGGACCTCGATATCCCCGTGTTCCACGATGACCAACACGGCACGGCGGTCGTGATGGCAGCGGCGCTTTTAAACGCTTTGCAGCTCGTGAACAAGGACATGGGTGGCATCTCCGTCGTCATCAACGGTGCAGGGGCGGCGGGAACGGCCATTGCAAAATACCTCCTCCGCTTCGGCGTGAAAGACATCATTCTGTGCGACCGCTTCGGCATTCTCGATGAAACGGACGAGAGATTGGACCCCGCCAAGCGCGAGATGGCGGCGCTCACCAACCGCGGCCGTCGCCGCGGCATGCTCGCGGACGCCATGAAAGGGGCCGACGTGTTGATCGGCGTCTCGGGGCCCAATTGCGTCACCAAGGACATGGTGCGCTCCATGGCCCCCGATGCCATTGTTTTTGCCTGTGCCAATCCCGTGCCAGAGATCTCCCGCGAGGATGCGCTGGAAGCGGGCGCGGCCATCGTGGGGACGGGCTCCTCGGAGAAGCCCAACCAGATCAACAACGTGCTCGTCTTTCCCGGGCTCTTCCGCGGCGCGCTCGACGTGCGGGCCACGGATATCAACTTCGAGATGATGATGGCGGCCTCCCGCGCCATCGCCGGATGTGTGGGGGAGAAGCTGTCGCGCGAGCACATCCTCCCGGATGCCTATGACAGGGCGGCGCATCGGGCAGTCGCCTCCGCCGTCGCGGAAGCGGCGAGAAGATCGGGCGTTGCAAAATTATAAAAAATTTAAAACAAACCGCCTCACCTCGGACATGGGTGGGGCGGTTTTTGCGTTGTGGCGGGATTTCCTCACGGTGCCATTCATCTTTGCGGCGGCTTAACTTCCCTCAACGCCCGCCTTTGCGGCGTTATTCATCGAGCGGGAAAGTGCTGAGGATGAGGTAGCTCGGTTCGCCCTTGGCAAAGCGGTCATACTCGGTTTTCGTGTTCAATTCGACGATGCGGCTCTGGCGGTAGGCAGACCCGCTGATGGAATCGGTGACGACATAGGTGATGCGTATGCGGACGGTTTCTCCATACTTTGCGCGCAGCAGGAGGGAGCGCGTCTTGACGTAACCGACACCCACCGAGAAATCGGGGAGGGTGAGGCTTGCATCGCCTTGGAGGATCTCCAACGACTGCACCTCCTCCATGTCGTAATAGGCGCTCGCGCCCGAGTAGAGCATGATGAAGATGAGGTTGACAGGGGTATCCAAGTCGTAAGAAAACGTGTAATCGTGCCCGGTGCGTCTCCAATTGTCGTCGCAGGCAAAGATCTCGCGGGCGGTCCCGTCGGGGAAGTGCACGTTGAGGTGGGAATAAGTGCGCTGCTCGCCCTCGTAGACGCCCGGTGCGGTCTCCCGGAGGGGCATGCCCTGCTCGGCGGACCCGCGAATCTCATAGATCTCGGCGCCCGTGACCGGCGTGCCGCTTTGCGTGAGGACGAGCCGATAGGTGCAGACGGGCCGATAGGCGAGCGTCATGCGCAAGCGGTCGCCCTCCTTGGTGAAGCAGAGGGAATCGGGCTTGATGAGGGTCATGTCCGCGGCGGTGAGGTAGTTGGAGGAAGCGGCGGAGGACAGGTCGAAATAATTCTCCCGCCACGGGAAGAGCGCGCCCGAGGTCGCAACGAACTCCCCGTTGCAGAGGACGTCGCCCAAATACTGCTCCCCGGTGACGCTGTCGCGCACATCCAGCCAAATGCCATCGGCGGACATTCCCTCCTCCACGGTGACGGTAAGGTCCTCGGCCGAGAGGTACTCCCCGCGTCTCTCGATGTCGATTTTCGCGTGGCGGCGGAAAGGGGTCCCCACAAAGAGGTGCAACAGCTGTTCCTCCTTGGGCAGGCGGAGGATGTGGTAATCGATGCCTCCCGCGTTGACGCTCGCCCCCATCCCTCCGTCGGGATGGTCGGTGCAGCGGCAGAGGACCTTGTCCGTCTCCACCCAGAGGAGCCGCATGGCGGTACTGAAATCCGAGTCCGGCCTGTCGTCGAGCACCTCAGCCGCCTGTGCCGCCTCGATGAAACTGTCCACCGGGAGGTAGAGCGTATTCAATTGTGTCTCCACGGCGGGGAGGGAGCCGAAAACCTCTCCGCTGTACGGCAGCTCGTTGTCCGAAAGGTAGTAGACCTGATCGTCGCAAGGGACAAAGTTGACGGCATAACCCGTGACGATGCGGATGTGCAGCCCGCCCTTGTAGGCCCGCGGCACCTCCACATAGCAGCCGTTTTTCCCGTCCGAAAAGGACTCCAATAGGTGCGCGTCGTCGTCGAGGATATAGGCGCTGTTGAGGGCAAGGCCCAAGAGCTGCACGCACTTGGTGCCCTCCTTGACGAGGTGCAGATTTTGTTCGAGGAAGGTCTCGCGGTAGGCCGATTGCTCGAAGAAGAACGTGCGCGGTTCGGCATGCTCGGCGGTCGCCACGATGCCTTGACTGAGCTGTGCCGCGGTGACATTGCCGATGAACGCATTCTCCCCGAGGGAGGTGAACTGCACGTCCGCGCACTGCACGGAGGCGTTCTCCGTTCTGCCCGTGAGCGTGATGCGCACTTCCATCAAATGGGGCGTGTCTAAGACTGCCGTGCGCGCGGTGTCGCCCTGCAAAAAGTCGTCCTTGGTCACGCGCACGTTGACGGTCTCATAGCCCTCCGCACTCACGGTGAAGAGCACGTCGCGGATGGAACTCAGGCTGAGCGTGTAGAGGTCGCCCTGCCGCGTGAGTTCGCCATAGGAGGCGGTCACGGTGTAATCGGGCGTGACGGACTGCACGGTGAGCGTGGCGGTCGCGCCGCGGGAGAGCGAGGGCGCGCATCCCGCAAGCAGGAGCAGGAGGGGAAGAATGATGGCAAGAAATTTTTTCACGGTTACCTCCTATTGCTCGGCCGCGAGCACTTCTACCGCGCTCTTTTGCGTAATCGTGCGGCAGGCGAGGAACGCAAAGGAGAGCGCAACGATTGCGGTGAAGAGCAATGTGATGCCGATGGCGGCAACAAGCCACCCCATGTCCAAGGTGATGGCCACCGTAAACAGGTTTGCGGCCGTCTGCCCCGTGTTGGAGGCAAAGAAAGCGTCCACGCCCAACTTCATGGCATAGGCGATGCCGCCCGACAGCACAAACGCAAAGGGGAGCGCGATGAGAAAGATGAGCAGGATCTCCACAAAGTATAACTTGGGAATGACCGACTTCCGCGCGCCGATGGCCTGCATCATCCCCATATAATTTTTGCGCATCTGCACGGAGTAGTTGACGGAATTAAACAGATTGAGGAGGGTCGCGAGCAGGATGACGCCGCCGAAAGCGATCATGATGAGCACGATGTAGCCCGCGAGCAGATTCAGGATGCGCAAGTTGAGGAACCCGACGAGCACCATGCCCGTATCCGTTCCGGTGGCGAGGGTCAGGGCGATCCCGCCCTCCTCGCCGAGTGCGGCGCGGCATTCAGATTCGAACTGACCGATGAGGTCGGAGGCCGCGTTAAAATCACGGCACTCGATGGCGGCGACGGTGACGGGCGCGGCATGGCGCAGCCCGAAGTCCTCCCGTGCGCCGTAACGGGAAAAGCGCACCGCGGGCAGTGCGGGGAAGAACATCTTCTCCTCGGCCGCCCGTTCGGCGAGCGCGTCCACCCCCTCGGGATAGGTGAGAACGACCATCTCCGGGTAGGAAGGATGGCGGCGGATGGCGGGGAGATAGGAAGTGCCGTCCTCGCGGTAGACCGCCGCGCCCGAGATCCAGATGTGCGCGTCCTGATAGGTGAGGGAGTTGAGCAGGTAATATTCTTCGGAGATGACGCCGACCACCTTGAAATCGCGCATGACGTCTGCCGAGAGATAGCGCGTGTAGGCGGCGGTGTAGGCGTTATCGGGGTCGCTGTCTCCGTCGAGGTAATATCCCTCCGAGGTGCCCGTATTGCGCACGGCGGAGGCGGCAAAGACGGAGACGGTTTTCCCCACGATGCCCGCGGGATCTGCATACCCGAGGGCGCGCGCGAGGGGCTCCGAGAGCAGAACTTCCCCCTTGGCGTCTTGGAAAGAAGTCCCCGCGATGAGCACAGACGAGGCATCCATGTCCGAGAGAGTGCCCTCAGGAACGAGGTCATCACGCGGGTCGACGGCTTTGATCGCGGGCGTGAAAAAGGGGATGACGCCGTTTCGGAGGGGGAGCGCCGAGAGCGCCGAGGTGCCGTAAGACTTGCCCTCGTGGACGAGGGAAAATCCCGTCTCGGCGGGGAACGCGAACAGTTGGGAGCGCACGATGCTTTGCGTGCTGCCGCGTGTGGCAACGGGTTCGAGCAGGCTGTCGTCGAGTGCAAAGTAGCGTTCGTCGGTGGTCATCGTCTCCGCGGAGAACGGGAGCCAAATGGTGGACATGGCGTGCGTGCGGTTGACCTTCTCATTGAGGTCGGCATGGAAAGCGATGGTAAAAAAGAGGACGGGAATGAGTAGCGTGAGGCCGAAAACAATGCCGAGCACGGTGTTGGCCGTCGATTTTTTGCGGCTCCGCACGCTGGCCGCACCTAGCCGGAAATAGTCGATTGCCCGCATCATGCCACCTCCGAGAGCGTCACCATGACGTCTTGCGATGCAATCTTACGGATGCTCCCGCGCGCGAACAGCATGGTGAGGAGCAGGAAGAAAGCGACGGTGGAGAGGGGGAGCCATACGGGGATGAGCGCCGAAACGGCAAAGGGGAGGAGCTCCGCGCTCCACAGGTAGTCGAACAGCGTGACGATGATGGAGTTTGCCACGGGGAAGAGGGCATAGAGCAGGGCGATCCCGATGAGAACGCCCACGGTCACGATGAGCAGGAGCTCGCTCATGACCAGCCCGCGCAGGCCCCGCGCGTTCAGCCCGACGGCTTTCATCATCCCGAAAAATTTCTTGTTTTTGTCCACCGAGATGATGACGCTGTTTGCCACGCTCCCCACCGAGAGCAGCAGCACGAGAAAGGCGAGGAGGGCGAACACGGCGATGACGATGGAGGAGAGGACGTCCACGAGGCGCATCTGGTCCACAAAGTTGTTGACAAAACGGCGCGTGATATCCGAAAAGAGCATGATGAAGATGTCCGCCCCGGGAAGATCCGCCATCTCATAGTCTTGTTCGAGCGCCGCGGACATCTCCTCGGTGAAGCTCTTCATGCTCGCATAGGTCGCGTCGTAATCATAGGCGCCGGCGGGGGGATCGAAGTGCATGGAGATGGTCTTGACATAGAGGGAATCGGAGGCACTCGTGAGCTCGAAGAGCTTGTCCATACCGATGTAGAAAGGGGTGTCGTCGCCCTCGAAAAATCCCTCTATCGTGAAAGAGGCGAGCTGCTGCTCTTTTCCCAAGTTGAGGAGAAGCACCTCGTCGCCCGCATGCACGATGTGGCCGCCATTCTCCGCGCGGCGCTGGATCTCGCGGCTGACGAAGATGGCATTGCTGCCGCTGTCGGCGGGCGTCCAGCTCCTCCCCTCGCGGAACGTGATGCCGGCGGGCACGGAGGAAAAACTCTTTGCATAGATGACGGGCGGGGTCACCCACCAGCCGTCGTCGGTAGTGGTATCCTGAAAGCCGCGGAAGTTGCCCGTAAAGAAGAGAAACGCGTCGTTCAGGCTCTCCAAAAGGCTCAGCGAATTGGTCTGGGCAACGTCGTCCCCGCACACCTCGCGGTGCGCCTCGGCGCGCTCCTTGTAGAGTGCATACTCCTCCTCCGTGATGGGGCCAACATTGATATTATTGTGAAAATCGAGCACCTGTGCCCCGGACATGGTATAGGTTGCGCCGCTCACAGAGAAAGCATAGCGCGCAACGGTGAGGAGGTTTTCCCGAAAGGAAACGCCGATCAGCAGCAGGAACATGACGAGCGCGGAGACAATGGCGACGATGGCCGTGGTGAGCGCGGTGCGGCCAAGGTTGTGGCGGATGTTGTGGCAGGAGACGCGGAACGTATCGGTGATCTTCATGCTCAGCCTCCGTAGGGGTCCTCGCCGGGCAGCAGGGGCCCGCGCATGGCGGCGACGCCGTCCTTTAAGAAAATGACCTCGTCGGCACAGGCGGCATCGGCATGGTTATGGGTGACGAGCACCACGGACTTGCCGCTGTCTGCGATCTCCCTGAGGAGCGCCATCACCTCGCTGCCGTTCTTGGAATCGAGGTTGCCCGTGGGTTCGTCCGCGAGCACGAGGGAGGGCTCGTGCACGAGGGCGCGCGCAATGGAGACGCGCTGTTTTTGCCCGCCCGAGAGCTCGCTCGCCCTCTTCTTGATCTTGTCGCCGAGGCCCAGTTTTTCGAGCACGGCCCTTGCGCGTTCCTCCCGCTCCTTTCGCTTCATGCCCGCGATGATGAGGGGCATGGCGACGTTTTCGAGCACGGTGAAAGTGGGTTCGAGGTAAAAAGACTGAAAGACAAACCCCGTCGTCTTGTTGCGGTAGGCGGCGAGCTCGTTTTGCGAGAGCGCGGTGAGGCACTTGCCGTCCGCAAACACTTCGCCGCTCGTGGGGGAGTCGAGCGCGCCGATGATGTTCATGAGCGTGGATTTTCCGCTCCCGCTCTTGCCGAGAATGGCCGTGAATTTCCCGTCGTGCACGGTGATATTCACATCTTTGAGCGCGTGGACGGCGCCGTCTCCCTTGCCGTAAATTTTGTTGACATTTCGAAGTTCGATCATGGCTCCATTATACAATATTTTCGGGTGCGCGGTCAATATTTTTATAAATATTTTTGTGCGGCCGCTAAATTTTTATGGAAAAAAGTCGGGTGCCCCGCCCGTTGCGCCTCCCCCGAAAGGGTGCGCTTTTTAAGGCGCGGCCCGTATTCATAAAACGGAGAAAATGCAAAAATTACTCACCGCGGCGGGTTTTTCGGCTTCTCTCCCCAAAAAAATTTTTTGACCTTTTGTTTTGACCGCCGAAACAATTGACGAAAGCGCAAAAAACCTTTACAATAAATGCGTGTCCGAATACTGCGGAGGAATCAACGTGATCACACACGGCAATGAAATCAAACTGTTTGCGGGCAACTCCAATCTCCCCCTGGCGCGGGCCATTGCTTCCAAGCTGAACACCGAGCTCGGCGAAGTTGAAGTGACGAAGTTCTCCGACGGCGAGACTTCCGTGCACATTGCGGAGACCGTGCGGGGAAGAGACCTCTTCATCATCCAATCGACCTCGGCGCCGGTCAACGACAATCTCATGGAATTGCTCATCATGATCGACGCGGCCAAGCGGGCCTCGGCGGGGAGAGTTACGGCCGTCATGCCCTACTTCGGATATGCCCGTCAGGACAGAAAGGCGCGCTCGCGCGATCCCATCACGGCAAAATTGGTGGCCGACCTCCTGACGAGTGCGGGCGCCGACCGCATCCTCACGATGGATCTGCACGCCGCCCAGATACAGGGATTCTTCAACATCCCCGTGGACAACCTCTTGGGCGGGCCCACGCTCTACAACTACTATGCGGACAAGCTGGACGACGACTTCATCGTCGTCTCGCCCGATGTCGGGAGCGTCAACCGTTCGCGCAAGGTGGCGGAGCGGCTCGGGTGCCCGATGGCCATCATCGATAAGCGCCGCCCCCGTGCAAACGTGATGGAGGTGATGAACATCATCGGCAACGTGGCGGGCAAGAAGTGCCTGCTCGTGGACGACATGATCGACACCGCGGGGACCATCGTGCAGGGCGCCGAAGCGCTCGTAAAGGCGGGGGCAAAGGAGATCAAGGCCTGCTGCACGCACGCCGTGCTCTCGGGACCTGCCGTGGAGCGGCTGCAAAATTCGCCCATCGACGAGCTCGTGATGTTGGATACCATTCTCCTGCCGCCCGAAAAGATGCTCCCCAAGATCAAGATTTTGAGTGTCGCGGATATTTTCGCCGCCGCAATCGAGAACGTCTATTTGGATAGACCGATCAGCAAGATCTACGACTGAGGGAACCCTAAAACGAAGTCCGTTTGCCCCCTCCATGGGGGTAGAACGAAGCCCGTTTGCCCCCTCCATGGGAGGGGGGTAGGGAGGTGGGGTGTCGACCAAGTGCGGTCGAGACCTCGCTGTCTCGACCATGCTTGGTCACTACCCCGCCCCGGCGGCGGGTTTTCTTTTGAGGTGAAACATGTTTCTCATCGTCGGCCTCGGCAATCCCGAGGAAAAATACAAAAAAACATTCCACAACATGGGGTTTTTGGCGGCCGGGGACGCGGCCGAACTGCTCGGCACCAAGTTCAAAAAAAAGGAGTGCGAGGCGAGCGTCGCCGAGGCGTATTACGCGGGCGAAAAGCTGGTTTTGGCCCGCCCGCTCACCTACATGAATGCCTCCGGCAGAGCCGTGAAACAGCTCATGAACAAGTATAAATTGGGCCCCGAAAATCTCATCGTCATCTACGATGATTACGATCTTCCCAAGGGGCATGTCCGCATCCGACCCTCCGGAAGCGCGGGAACGCACAACGGAATGCGGTCGGTCATCGCCGAGACGGGGCTGACGGATTTTGCCCGCATCCGCATCGGCATCCGCGATGAGCAGGTCAACGTGCCCCTCATTTCTTACGTCCTCTCCGAGGTGAAAAGGGAGGACTACGAGCTCTTTTCCTCGGCCTGTCACCGCGCCGCGGAGGCGGCGATCGCCCTCGCGCAAGGCGAGAAGATCGACCTCGTCATGACGAAGTATAACTATAACGGATGAAAGATTTCTTTTCGTTCCAATCTTTGGGCGGAGATTTCGTCGGCCTCGGTTACGACTTGGAAAACGGCGTTCCCGCGGCGGCTTTCGGAATGTCCGATTCCCGCAAATATCTTGTCTGTGCGCTCGTCAAACGACGGGCCCTTTATGTTACCGCCGACGCCCTCACGGCCCAGCGGGCGGCTGAGTCCATCGCGGCGCTCTCGGGCAAGCGTGTTTCCCTCCTCACGGCCAAGGATGAAGTGCTGACCTACCGCAAGGCCCTCTCCAAGGACGCGCTCTTTGCACGCCTCACTGCGCTCTGCGAGTGGGAACAGGGGGGCGCGGACGTGCTCGTCGCCGACATCGAGGCGCTCATCCAGCTCGTGCCGCGGACGCTGCCCGTCTTTGTCATCGAGGTCGGCACGGAGTGCGATATGCGCGCCCTCGCGGGGCAGTTGGCGGAGGCGGGCTATGTGCGCGAGTACACCGTGGACGCCAAGGGCGCCTTTGCCGTGCGCGGGGACATCCTCGATATCTGGCCCATCAACTGCGAGCATCCCGTGCGCATCGACTTCTTCGGCGACGAAGTGGAGGCCATCAAGCCCTACGACGAGGTGACGGGCGAACGCTCCCGCCCCGCGGAGAGCATCCTCATCGCCGCGGCGACGGACGTCATCTTCGGGGAGGGGGAGAAAGAACGCATTGCCGGGGCTCTCTCGGCGGCCGTGAGAACGGCGAAAAATTCCACGGCCTATGCGCGCATGCAGCAGATCTCCGATAGCCTCCTCGCGGGAAATTGGACGGACTACATCCTCCCGCTTTTGCAAAATTCGTGCTCATTCTTGGACATGGTACCCTCGGATACCGTCATCATCCTCGATGAGAGCAAACTCATCCGCGACAAGGCGGAGGGGCTCTACAAGGAGCACTTTGCCCGCTTCGACGTGCTTGCGGAGGGCGGGGAGTGCATGCCTTTCTCCAAGGACCAATACATCCCCTTTGAAAAGCTGGTCTTTTCGGGGCGGCTAATTGCCTTGCAGACCTTTGCGAGCGCCGTCGGCTTCTTTCAACCCCTTAGACTGTATAACTTCGAATCCACGCCCGCGCGGCGCTATCTCAATTCCCTCGCGGACCTCATCACCGACCTCAAAGCGTGGATGAAAACGGGCTACCGTGTGCTCATCTTTGCGGGGAGCGAGGAGCGCATCCAAAAACTTCGCGACGCCTTTTCCGAAGAGGGGATCGCGGACACGGTATGCCCCAAGCGGTTGGAGGACCTCCGCGGCGTGGCCCTCTTGCCCGAGACGCTCAAAGAGGGCGTCATCGTTCACTCCGCAAAACTCGCCGTCATCGGGACGGGCGATCTCTTCACGCGGGCCGCGCCCAAGCGCATCAAGCGCAAGCGGGGAGACCTCTTCGTCGCGCCCGAGGTGGGGGACTATGCCGTGCACGAGACGCACGGGATCGGCCGCATCATCGGCACGCAAAAGATCGAGACGACGGACGGCATCAAGGAGTACATCGCGCTCGAATATCAGGGCGGCGACAAGCTGTATGTGCCCGTCGAGCAGATGGACATCCTCTCCAAGTACATGGGCGGCGAGGCACCCTCGCTCTCCAAGATCGGCGGGGGAGAATTCGAGCGGGTGAAAGCGCGCGTCCGCGCTTCCCTCAAAAAGATGGCCTTTGACCTCAAACAGCTCTATGCCGAACGGCAGGAGCAGTGCGGCTATGTCTTTCCCGCGTTCACCGAGGAGATGGAGGAGTTCGAGGCCGCGTTTCCCTTTGAGGAGACGCCCGACCAATTGCAATCCATCGAGGAGATCAAGGCGGACATGTGCTCGCCCAAGGTGATGGACAGGCTGCTGTGCGGGGACGTGGGCTTCGGCAAGACGGAAGTGGCCCTCCGCGCCGCTTACCGCTGCATCCTCGCCGGGCGGCAGGCGGCACTCATGTGTCCCTCCACCGTGCTCTCCGAACAGCACCTCCGCACGGCCAAGGAGCGGATGGAAGAATTCGGCGTCCGCGTCGTGGGGCTCAACCGCTTCCGCACCGAGAAAGAAGTGCGCGAGGCGCTTTCCATGATCGCCGCGGGCAAGGCCGATCTCATCATCGGCACCCACCGCCTGCTGTCCGACGACGTCAAGTTCCGCGACTTGGGACTTCTCATCCTGGATGAAGAGCAACGCTTCGGGGTGGAGCACAAGGAAAAGATCAAAAACGTCAAGCGCACGGTGGATTGCCTCACCATGACCGCGACGCCCATCCCGCGCACCCTGCACCTCTCGCTGTCGGGTATCCGCGATATCTCCACCATCCGCACGCCGCCCACCTCCCGTCTGCCCGTTCAGACCTATGTCGCCGAGGAGACGGACACGCTCATCCGCGACGCCTGTGTGCGGGAGATCGCGCGCGGCGGCCAGATCTTTTTGCTCTACAACCGCGTGGAGACCATCCACAGCTTTGCGGCCAAGGTGATGTCCATCGTGCCCGAGGCCCGCGTCACGGTGGCGCACGGCCGCATGGACCGCGCTACCCTCGAAAAGAACGTCTTTGGGTTCTACCGCGGGGAATACGACCTGCTCGTGACGACGACCATCATCGAGAACGGCATCGACCTCCCCAACGCCAACACGCTCATCGTCGTCGACGCCGACCGCCTCGGCATCTCCCAGCTCTACCAATTGCGGGGGAGAGTGGGGCGCGGGGCGCGGCTTGCGCACGCCTACTTTACCTACAAACCCGACAAGGTGATGACGTCGGGGGCGGTGGAGCGCCTCAAAGCCATCATGCAGTTCACCGAGCTGGGGTCGGGCTTCCGCATCGCCATGCGCGACCTCGAAATCCGCGGCGCGGGCAACGTGCTCGGCGCCGAACAGCACGGGCACATGGATAAGATCGGGTATGAGCTGTATTCCAAGATCCTCAAAGAGGAACTTACGGGCGAGCGCAGCCAATTGGTGGAGCTCGACATCAAGGCGACGGCTTTCATTCCGGAGAGCTATGTGGAATCCAACGCCGGCCGCATGGACTGTTACAAGCAGATCGCCGAGATCGCGAGCGCCGAGGATTACAGGCGCCTCTGTCTCTCCATCGAGGAGGTCTATGGCCCCATGCCCAAGCCGACGGTCAACCTGCTCGTCATTGCGCTGATGAAGAGCTATGCCTCCCGCCTCAGGGTGAAAAAGATCTCGGTGGGCCAGCGGGGCGGGGCGTTCGAGTTCACCGAACTCAAAGCGCTCTCGGATGCCGGCATCGGGGCGGCGATGGAGAAATACAGGGACAGCGTCAGCCTCGAAATGACGAGCGCGCCCGTCCTGCACTTCAAAAATGCGGGCGACAGCGGCCGCACAATGGTGCAAATGACGAGATTTTTAAAATTTGCATCAACTTTTCACTGAATTTCCCCAAGAATTATTTGCACAATTTGCGCAAATGGTTTATAATAGAGAAAGTTATGAAATGCGCGCGCCTATGCGCGTACGAGAATAATCCGTAACGGAGTACATGTATGAAGAGTAAGAAGAAAGCCATTGCCATCGTGCTTGCCGCGGCGGTAGCCTGTGGAACGCTCGCGGGATGCGACGCGCTCACGACCACCAACGTCGCCAAGGACTATGCGCAGACCATTGCGGAAGTGGACCTCTCCCGCAGCGCGGATTTCGCGGACGGCGGGAAATACGCGCCGTACAAGGAGCTTGTCAGCAAGACTTCCATCGTGAAGCGCGACATGGTAGCCAGCTACCTTTCGAGCGGGTATTCGGCCCAGCAGCAGTATAATTGGACGTATGCCGACACGTTCGACACCATTGCGGAGACGCTCGTCTCCCGGCAGGTGTTCGTGCAGTATGCCAAGGTCTACCTCGCCGAGAACGGCGACAAAGAGGGCAACCGCTATACCGTGGACGGCTACAAGGCGGCGGTGGGCAGCCTCACGGGCGATGCGGCCGAGATCGAGGGGCTTGGGTATTTCCTCACCCCCGCGGAGCGCGCCAAGGCCGATTACGACCTCAAAGTCAACATCAACAAGACCATCGATTCGTCCGAGCAGGCGTTTATCGACCTTGCGGAGGGCAACGATTCCTCCACCGTCACCGTGCGCACACTTCCCACGGGCGCCGAGACGGAGTCTGCCGACTACTACACGGAGAACTATGGCATCTACACGGGACGGGAGGATAACCAGCAGCTCGGCGAATACGAGAAGTTGGACGGCTCCACCGCCACCACGCGCAAGAAAGCATATGTGCAGTTCCTCGCCAGCCTCTTGAACAACAACCTCATCGAAAAGGGTGAGGACACCAGCAAGTTCGAGACGACGACCTACTATGCGCTCGAAAAGAAGTCGGCCTATGAGGGCGCCATCATCAGCAAGATGGGCGAGAAGTTCGAGCAGGAGACGGAGGACTCCATCACGCAAGAGTCCGCGGAGGGCCAATACCGCAAGGACCTCGCCTCCAACAAGAACAGCTATGGGAACGAAAACGGGCAGGGCGACAAGAGCGCTTTCGAGACGGCGCTCGACGGAATGAGCGACACCTCCTTTGTGCTCGCGCCCTATAACAACGACGATTACGGCTTTGTCATCAACATCCTGCTTCCTTTCTCTGACTTGCAGACGCAGATCCTCGGCGAGTTTTCGAGCGACCTCGGAGACGAGAAAGGCAATCACTATGCGGCACGCGCCATGCTCTTGCAGGCCTTGCGGGCGACCGACCAGCGCGAGACTTGGTTCACGGGCAGCGAGGACTATTCCTTTGAGGGCAGCGAGGGCGCTTTCACGGGCAGCACGCCCGATGCAGAGCGCAAGTGGCTGTTCTTCGAAAACAGCTTCAACGAACCCGCAGAGGGCGAGACGGCCAAGTATGACGTGCTCAAAAACTACTATGGCAAGTACACGTTCAACGGCAGCGTGGAAAAGACGGAGAACGACGACGGCACCACCGATTACAAAATCAAGGCCAAGCCGCTCACCATCAATGACTTCCTCGACGAGATGAAAGCCTACCTCGCACAGGCGGGCGTGGGCGTCACGGTCGGCGCGCAGTACACCGAGGACTTCAAGAAGAATTACTTCACCAACGAGAACTACTACTACACCGAGGACACGGTGGATGCCGACGGCACGGAGCACAAGAAGGGCGACGTCAACTATGACTCTTTCATCTATGAAGAGGGCAAGGTGACCGCTTTCGACGGCAACGACGACGCGCATTATTACGACGCAAATCAGATCTTCAAGAAGGGCACCAACGAAAATCTTGCGCTCTCTGTCATAAACGAACTCTCTTTCGCGTACAATACGGATACGGCGGGCCTCAACACCTATCTCGGCTACACCGTCTCCCCCTACAAGACGTCGTACATGTCCGAGTTCGAGTATGCGGCACAGAAAGTCGTGAAGAACGGCGCAGGCAGCTATGCGGTCGTTCCCACCGACTATGGTTGGCACATCATCTACTGCACGTTCTCTTTCCGCGACGCCAAGGATGCGAACACGGATGCGTTCAAATTCACGTGGCGCGACGACAGAAAGTATGAGGAGGGGACTTTCTCCTATCTCTACTATGAGAGCTTGAAGTCCACGGCGGTGAGTTCGTTCACGACCAATTTGCAGTCGGATGCCATCGACACCTACATCGATGATTGCTCGACCGTTTTTGAGGACCGCTTCGCCGACCTCAAAGATCTCGATAACTACACCTCTTGATGCGCGGCGACTCCGCTCGATGCCAATTGTCGAACATATTTTAAAATGTATTTTACTCGGTACGGTGCAGGGACTCACAGAGTTCCTGCCCGTTTCATCTTCCGGGCATCTTGCCCTCCTCCAAAGGGCGCTCGGCTACTCGCTCGACGGCGGCAGCATGACGTTTTTGAGCATCATGCTGCACTTCGGAACGCTGATCGCGGTGGTCATCGTCTTTCGGAGGGAAATTTTGGCGCTCTTTCACCGGCCATGGAAGCCGCTCGCCATGCTCGCCGTGGCAACCGTCCCGGCGGGGGTCGTCGGGCTGCTGTTCGGCAGCCGTGTGGATGCGCTCTTTGCGGGGGAGAACGGGGTCGGCTACATCGCGCTCGCCTTTGGCGTGACGGCGGTTTTGCTCCTCGTCTGTGAGCTGGCGGCAACCAAGCGGCGGCGGGTCCCCCTCGGTTGGCGGCAGACGGCGGCCATGGGGCTCATGCAGGCGGTGGCCATCGTGCCGGGCATCTCGCGCAGCGGGTCCACCATTGCGGCCGGCGTCATCGCGGGCGGGCGCGTGGAGGAGGTCTCAACGTTCTCCTTTCTGATGAGCGTTCCCGTCATCCTTGGGAGCGTGGCGCTGGGCATCCTCGGGGCCGTGCGCGAGCCCTCCGTGCTGGGAGATGCGGGAGGAATTGCGGATATCGCGGGCATGCTTGCGGGCGTCGTTGCGGCGGCCGTGAGCGGCTTTTTTGCCTTAAAACTCATGAAGAAACTCATGGCGCGCGCCAACTACAAGTGGTTTGCGCTCTACCTGCTCCTCCTGGCCTGTACCTGCCTCTGGCTCAACACCCTGCTCGCCTAATGGGGCTCGTCACGAGCGCCCGCTGTCATACCACCCCCCGAAAGGGGGGTGGAGCGGCGCGATTCTCATTCAACAGCCCAGTGGGCTGTGAATGGCGCCGTGACAGGAGGCGTGGCCTCGCCGACCACCCGCACTATTTGTTGTCTAAGGGTGGCACGAGGGGCTATGCCCCGAAGTACGGGGTTGCGGCGGTCCCTGCCGCCGCAACGGATTAAGGGGGTGGGGTGGCGACCGGCCTTGATGGACAGTGAACATCCCCCCCACCACCGCCTTGCAGGCAGAGCCTCCCCCCGTTGGGAGTAGGCCTTGGGCTTTCACTGTCATACCGAACGCCTGTCATTTCGCCCGCCCGAGGCTTCTATTGTAATCTAAGGGCGACACGAGCGCCCATGGCGCGAAGTAGCCGACGGGGCTTGATTTGTCATTTCGAGCCGACGGGGTCTGGCTTTCAACGAACTGTTCATCTGCGAGAAATCTTACTACGACCAAGCCAAGGCAGAACGAATCATAAGGTAGAGATTTCTCGACTTCGCTCGAAATGACAGAAGCACGACTTTCAACGAACTGCCCATCCGTGAGAAATCTTATTACGACCAAGCATAGGCAGAACGAATCATAAGGTAGAGATTTCTCGACTTCGGCTTCGCCTCCGCTCGAAATGACAATAAGAATGCCTCCGTCAATACCCCACTGCCTCGGCTTCGCCTCCGCTACTTCGCGCCCGAGATGTCTCGACTTTTGCAACTTCGCCTTTGGCTCGTGCGCTACTTTGCATCTTCGACATGACAGCGGGCGCTCGTGTCGCCCTTAGACAACAAATATGTGCGGGCGGACGAAATGACAATTGGAATGCCCCGCTGTCCCACTCCCCGCTCGGCTTCGCCTTGGGGCCTCGGTATGACAGCGGAAACAGAAAACATATTTCGTGAATAGTCCATAAAAAAAACAGTCCCTTGCGGGACTGCTTTTTTGGTTTTGATGGGATAACCTCGGACATGGTATCCGCGTTTACTCTCTCCCTGCCATCTTCTTGTAGCCGGCGAGACGCTCTTTCGAGCTCTCTTCCGTCTTTTTGAAGAGCTCTTCGGCGACGGCGGGCTGTGTCTTTTTGAGGGAGGCATAGCGCGTTTCGCCGAGGATGAATGCCTGGTAATCACCCGTGGGATCCTTGGAATCGAGGATGAACGGATTCTCGCCCTTGGCCGCGAGCTCGGGGTTGTAACGGTAGAGCTGCCAATAGCCGCACTCCACCGCGTTCTTCTCCTCGGCCTGAGACTTGGTCATGTTGATGCCGTGGTTGATGCAGGGCGCATAGCAGATGATGAGCGACGGGCCGTGGTAGGCTTCCGCCTCTTTGAGGGCCTTTACGAGCTGGGCCTGGTCTGCACCCATTGCGCACTGTGCAACGTAGACATAGCCGTAGCTTGCGGCGATCATGCCGAGGTCCTTCTTCTTGACGCGCTTGCCGCTCGAAGCAAACTTGGCAACGGCGCCGATGGGCGTGGACTTACTTGCCTGTCCGCCTGTGTTGGAGTAAACTTCGGTGTCCAGAACGAGCACGTTGACATCCTCGCCCGAAGCGAGCACGTGGTCGAGACCGCCGTAACCGATGTCGTATGCCCAACCGTCGCCGCCGATGATCCAGAAAGACTTCTTCACGAGGCAATCTTTCTCTGCAAGGATCTCATTGAGGAGAGCGAGCTCTTCGCCCTCGCACTCGGCACGGCACCCGTTGAGCTCTTGAATGAGCGCGGCGGCAGCGGCCTTGCTGCCCTCGGCGTCGTCCATGGCGGCGATCCAGTCGGTGAGAGGCTTCTGGCACTCGGGATATTCCGCCCACATGTCGGCGAGCTTTTGCACCTTGTCGGCGAGCGCCGCGCGGCGTGCCTTGTAGGCGAGGTTCATGCCATAGCCGAACTCTGCATTGTCCTCGAAGAGGGAGTTGGCCCATGCGGGACCGTGGCCCTGCTTATTCACGGTGTAAGGGCAGGTGGGGGAGGAACCGCCGTAAATGGAAGAGCAGCCCGTTGCGTTGGCGACGATCATTCTGTCGCCGAAGAGCTGGGTGACCACTTTCACATAGGGCGTCTCGCCGCAACCGGCGCATGCACCCGAGAACTCAAAGAGCGAGGGCGTGAATTGCGACTTCTTGACCTCTGCCATCTTTGCGGTGACCTCTGCGGGCACATCGGGCAGCGTCTGGGCAAATTCCCAATTCTTGGCCTCCACTTCTTCGAGCGTGGCAAAGGGAACCATGTTGAGCGCGCAAGCGGCGGGATCGGGCTTGGCGCCGTTCTTCTCGGCCTCCGTGCGGGCTTTCTTGTTGACGGGGCACACTTCGGCGCAAACGCCGCAACCCATACAGTCGAGCGGGGAGACCTGCACGCGGAACGTGTAGCCCTTGGCTTGCAGAGCGGGCTTGGTTGCGAACTCCTCGGGCTTCTCGGCGCCCTCGGCGACAAGATAGGGGCGGATGCAGGCGTGCGGGCACACGAAAGAGCACTGGTTGCACTGGATGCACTTGTCGATGTTCCATGCGGGAACGGTGACGGCAACGCCGCGCTTCTCGAACTTGGTCGTGCCGGTGGGAACGGACCCGTCTGCATTGAATGCGGAGGAGGGAAGTTTGTCGCCCTCGAGCGCAAGGATGGGCGCGATGACCGAGCGGAAGTAGTCGTTGTCGGCGAGCTTCACCATCTCGGCGCCGTCTGTCGCGGTCGCCCAGCTCTCGGGGATCTCGATCTGAACGAGGTGCTCCTTGGCGGAATCGATGGCGTTGTAGTTCATCTGCACGATGGCATCGCCCTTTCTCGCAAAGGACTTGTAGGCCATCTTCTTCATGAACTCGACGGCGTCGGTGTAGGGCATGATCTGCTCATTGATATAGAAGAAAGCAGATTGCAGGATGGTGTTGGTCCTGCCGCCGAGGCCGAGGCTGCGCGCAATGGAGATGGCGTCGATGACATAGAGCTTGGCATGCTTTTGGGCGAGCATGTTCTTCATCTTGGCGGGCAAGTTCTTTTCGAGCTCTTCCACCGTCGTCCAAGGCGCGTTGAGGAGGAAAGACCCGCCCTCTTTGAGGTCGCTCGTCATGTCATAGCGGATGACATAGGAGGGATTGTGGCAAGCGATGAAGTCGGCCGCGTCGATGAGGTATTCGCTCTGGATGGGCGTCTTGCCGAAGCGGAGGTGCGAGACGGTGATGCCGCCCGACTTCTTGCTGTCATAGAAGAAGTATGCCTGTGCATACATATCGGTGTGGTCGCCGATGATCTTGATGGAGTTCTTGTTGGCGCCGACGGTGCCGTCCGAGCCGAGGCCATAGAACTTGCAGGAGGTGGAGCCTGCGGGCGCGGCGTCGAACTTCTCGGAGAAGTCGAGCGAGGAGTTGGTCACGTCCTCAAAGATACCCACGGTGAAGTGGTTCTTGGGCTCGTCGAGTTCGAGATTCTTGTAGACGGAGAGCACCATGGAGGGGTTGAACTCCTTGGAGCCGAGGCCATAGCGGCCGCCCACAACCTTGATGCCGCCGATGCCCTTTTCGAGCAGTGCGGTGCAGACGTCGAGGTAGAGGGGCTCGCCGAGGGAGCCGGGTTCCTTGGTCCTGTCGAGCACGGCCATCTTCTTGCACGTTGCGGGAATGGCAGCGACAAAGGCGTCTGCGACGAAAGGACGGTAGAGACGCACCTTGATGAGGCCGTATTTCTTGCCCTGTGCGTTGAGCTTGTTGATGGATTCTTCCACAGTCTCGGCGCCCGAGCCCATGATGACGACCACTTCTTCGGCATCGGGTGCACCGACATAGTCGAAGAGGTGATAACTCCTGCCGGTGAGCGCGGAGACCTCGTCCATCATCTCCTGCACGATGGCGGGGGTGGCGAGGTAGTAGCTGTTGGCAGTCTCTCTGTTCTGGAAGTAGGTATCGCCGTTCTGGGCGGTGCCGCGCTGGACGGGGTGCTCGGGGTTGAGCGCTCTGGCCTTAAAGGCGGCCACGTCGGCGGCAAGGCCCTTCTTGTCGAAGAGCGCTTTGAGTTCGTCATAATCGATGGCATCGATCTTGGAGACCTCGTGGGAGGTGCGGAACCCGTCGAAGAAGCTGAGGAAAGGAACGCGCGAGCGAAGAGTGGCAAGATGCGCGACGGTGGCGAGATCCATGACCTCCTGCACCGAGCAGCTTGCGAGCATGGCAAAGCCCGTCTGACGGCAGGCCATCACGTCGGAGTGGTCGCCGAAGATATTCAAGGAGTGAGCGGCGAGCGCGCGTGCGGAGACGTGCATGACCATGGGGAGCAATTCACCCGAGATCTTATACATGTTGGGGATCATGAGGAGAAGCCCCTGGGAAGCGGTGTAAGTGGTGGTGAGGGCGCCCGCGGAGAGGGCCCCGTGCACCGCACCTGCGGCGCCGCCTTCGGATTGCATCTCGGTGATGCGGAGCTTCTGTCCCCACATGTTCACGCGGCCCTGCGTGGCCCATTCGTCGGCAGACTCTGCCATGGGCGACGAGGGAGTGATGGGGTAGATCGCTGCGACCTCCGAGAAGGCATAAGCGACATGGGAGGCGGCGGTATTGCCGTCGATCGTCATCTTAGTCATCAAAAAACCTCCATAAAATAAATTACCCGATTTTCACGGCATGAAAAATGATTTTGCCGTTATTTTCATTATAGTACATTCCATTCATAAAGTCAATGACAAACGAAAATTTTTACGGATTTTTTTCCGAGATATGCGCGCGTGGCGTCCGCGCCCCCTATCATGGGAGGGGGTGTAGGGGGTGGGGTGTCAACAAAGCATGGTCGAGACCTAATTGTCATTTCGCCCGCCCGCACATATTTGTTGTCTAAGGGCGACACGAGCGGCCCGCTGTCATGTCGAATATGCAAAGCAGCGCACGAGCCAAAGGCGAAGTTGCAAAAGTCGAGACATCTCGGACACGAAGTAGCGGAGGCGAAGCCGAAGTCGAGAAATCTCTACCTTATGAGTCGTTCTACCTATGCTTGGTCGTAGTAAGATTTCTCGCAGATGAACAGTTCGTTGAAAGTCATGCGAAGTCGGCTCGAAATGACATAATAAAATTTCCCCAAAAAAACATGTCAGATAAGCGCTCCAAACCACAAAATCTGTGCTATAATAGAATCAAGAAATAAACATTTGTTTGGAGAAAAATCATGCAAAAAAAGAGAAAAAGTTTTGTGTTTTACGAGTCGTTTTTTGAGCTGTTTTCCTTGGTGAAAAAGTCCGCCCGTTGGCCCCTCTTCGAGGCCCTCTGCATGTACGCCTTTGAGGGTGTGGAAATCGAGCTTCCGACGCAATTGCAGGCCATCATGTCCGCGATCAAGCCTCAGATAGACGCCTGTAACCGTCGCTATGAGCGCGCAAAAAAGCGGGCAAAAGACACCCCCTCGGAGGACGAAATTACACCCGTAAACGAGGGTACAAATGACAGTCAAATTGCATGCAAAAATGCGTGCAAAAATGATGACACAAACACCCCCCTTAATGTAAATGCAAATGATAAAGAGAATGTGAATGTGAATGTGAATGAGAATGCCCCGAGTAGGCCCACCCCAAGCAGGCCTACTCGGGGAAATACTCGCGGCAAAAAATTTTCTTCGAACAGTTCCAAGGCTCGCGCTCGGGTTTTGGATTCCCGCGCGGCCTTTGACCTGTTCTATGCGGCGCGGAGAAGCAGTTTTGGCGCCCATAGGGCGGACTTCGTGCAGGGGATACACTCGGGCTTCGCCTTCGGTATGACAGCGCGGCCCAAGGCCTACCCCTTTGGGGGGGAGGCTCTGCCCGGAGGGCGGTGGTGGGGGGGGGATGTTCACGAAATTTGTTTTCTATTCGCGCTGTCATACCGAGGGTCCGCAAGGGGCCCGAGTGTATCCCCTTGGTAGAACGCTATGGTATGGCACAGAAAACAAATTTCCGTGACGGAAATGAGCGTTGGCGCCTTAACGGCTTTGGTCTCTCAATCGTTTCATCAAACAACAAGCCGACAGGGCTCGGCAAATTGGGTCGCCCACGCCCGAAATAAATTCGGGCTAAGGCAAG
>CANQJF010000030.1 GCA_947624225.1 uncultured Clostridia bacterium | reverse complement strand
CCGCCCACAGCACACTGTGCTGGTGTGCGAGAAGTGCGTTTTGCGACCCAAAGGGGAAGGCAAGGTCTCGACCATGCTTGGTCGCCACCCCACCCCCTACGCCTCGGGCAAGGGCCACGCCTCACAACGAGAGGGCCGACGTGGAGGGCATGAGGGCGGCCTAATCTTGGATCTCGACAATGCGTGTGTATTCGCGCAAGGGATAGGTGCCGTCGTGCGCCTCGCCGAAAACGGTGCGGGAGAGGTCCCCGCGCGTCACGCGTACAACGCCCGCGCGCACGAGAAGGTCAGCAAGTTCCCCCCGCTCTTCCTCCGCACACAAAAGTCCGCATGTCTGCAAATAGCCCTTCTGATTTTTGAGCGCCGCCACGATCTCTCGCCGCGGGAGCGCCTTCACCCACACGTTCCGAAAGGTAAGCGAGAGCTGCAATTCGCGGTCGGCATCAACGGTCACAGACACGCCATCTGCACTGTAAATGCGGACATGGGTGCCCTCGATTCTGTCACATAGCAAATTTACCGTGTTGCGCCCCCGCATTGCCGGGTCCGTTTTTCCCACGAGCAAATTCTCTTCGCGGAAGATCCCGAAAAAGCGTTCGGCAAAGGTTTGAAGTGTCCCGATGTCCTCCGAATCCAAAAAAATGCCCTGACAGGAGGAGCACAGCACCTGCTCGGTCGTGCAGATGTGCCGCGCGAGCGTTCTCAGATCCTCGTCGGAGGCCCATTCCGTCGCATAGGCAAAGGACAGCTTGTGCCCCCACGGAATCAGCTTGGAGTTGACATCGGCCAGCGTTCGCGCCGCGCGCTGGGCAGCGTCTCCGCCCCACACCACCACGCCGTCGGCATACTTCGCAAGCCGCGCGAGGGTCTCCGTCTCGGTGGAAGGCACGTCGAACACATAGATATAGTCGGCGAGGAGCGCATCCTCCTCGATGAGATCGGAGAGCAGTCTTACCGAGATGCCGCCGTCTCCGGCAGGCAGTTTCAGAATGTTTAAGTTCCCTGCAAGCAATCCCTCCGCGACGCTGTATGCGGGCAGACCCTCTACATTGCCCGCCGCGATGTGAAAGAGCACGCCGAGCGGAGCAAGCAGCCGCCTCGTCCCGTCTTGAAGCGGAGTCAGCTCTTCGCCGTCGCCGCCGAGTTCGACCGCACACTTATATCCGAGCATCTCGGCAGAAAAGGCCCGTACCATGTCTTGATAGCGGGCGTAAGAAATGCCAAAATCTTGCAGAATCGGACGGGCGAGCTCGTCGTATTTTCCCGCCGCCGCCTTCTCATACATGCGTCCGCAAGCTGCGATGACGCGCCGCGCCGTCAGCCGCTCTCCGCCGAGGATGCGGGGGATGTCGCCATCGAGCCGCGCGATGAGTTCGTCCTGCATGCTGTCGGGATACAGTTTTCCGCGATATAAGATCATCTTCCCTCCCCCTTCAAAAATTCTTCCGCGCCCTGCGCACAGGTGATGATGTCCTTGACGCCCACCCGTCCGCGTATTTCGAGATAGGGCGCGTCGCATCCGCACGGGCAGGGCCCCTTGTGCAGAACGCCGATGTCGTCGGTGAGCACGCTCAAAAGCGGCATGCTCACAATGGCGGGCGTGAGCAGGTTTACGAGCCCCGCTCGTTCATAGCCGACGGGCGCAAGGGTATCCACGTCGCGGATGATGACCCGCGCATAGACGGGCACATGAAAATGATGCGCACGGCAGTCAGTGTAGAGGATGGGATGCTCGACGGCGCCGAAGAACTCGACGATGTGGCTCTCGTCCACCCCGAGCACCTCATGGGCGAGTTTGTAGAAGTCCTCTTTCTCCACGCGCTCGGCATAGAATTGCTTCCACCCGCCGCCGAGGCAGATCATCGATCCCTTGGGCAACTTCACCGAGATGCCCTCCTCTTTCATCTGCCGAAGAAGAAAGTAGGTGTAGGCAGGGAAGCCCATCGTGCGCACGGGCAGCTTCCCCTTTGCATATCGGATGAGCCTTTTTTTGAGGCCATCCATGTCCAAGCGGATGCCGCTCTCCGAACTTTCAAGCGCATAGACACGCGAGATGGCGGGCGCAAGCAGGGTGAAGGCAAACGCCGACTTGGCCGCACCCAAGCTGTTCTTCCGCGGGCGGTACCCGAAAATGACATAGCGCGTGGGCTTTGCCGACCACAGACGGTGATACTTGCAGATCCCAAGCACCATATTGAGCTCTCGCCAAAGCGTTTTGAGGTCGAACCCCACATGCGATTTTTTCCCGCCCGTGCCGCTCGAAGTCACCTTGGCGATGAGCCGCCGCTCGGGCAATGTGAAGAGTGTGTGCCGCTTGAAATACAGCGTGGGAAGAACGGGCAGGCGCGCGAGGTCCTCCTCCGCTTTCAATTGCTCGGGGGAAAATCCCGCCTCGTCGAGAATGTGCCGATAGGTCTCGTTGCGGCCATAGTGAAAGGCGCAATTCTCCCGCATGGCGCGGATGAAGAGCTCCTCCGTCGATGCCACGGCATAGGGCTCTTTGTGTGAAAACAACTTGCCTGTTGCGGACATGGTTCCTCCGTTTTATGTCTAAGACGACGCGCCCGACCATTTGGTCGGGCGCGTGAAACTCCGCAAAGTTCTTACTTCATGAATGCAAGGAATGCCTTGTAGTTGCTATACAGGTCGGCCTTGGAGATGACTTCCCACGGCGCGTGCATGGAGATGACGGGCACGCCGAGGTCCACCGTGTCGATGTTGAGCTGGGCCACGAACTTGGCGACAGTGCCGCCGCCGCCGATGTCCACCTTGCCGAGCTCGGCCGTCTGCCAGACGACGCCGCCCTCCGAGAACATCTTGCGGACCTCGCCCACGAATTCGGCATTGGCATCGTTGGAGCCACTCTTGCCGCGCGCACCCGTAAACTTGCACATCGCCGTCCCGCACGAGAGCATGGCCGCGTTCATCTTCTCATAGACGCCCGCAAAGTTGGGGTCGTAAGCGGCGGTGACGTCCGAGGAGAGGCACTTGGAATTGGCGCGCGCCTTGCGGTGGTTGCAGCGGAGCGTGATGGCGATCTCGTCCATGAGGTCCTCATACACCTTGCACTGGATGCCCGTGGTCCCCTCGCTACCGATCTCCTCCTTGTCCACGAGCATGGCGAGCACGGTATGCTCCGTCTCGTTATCGAGGACAGCCGTGAGGGCGGGGTAAGCGCACACGCGGTCGTCATGGCCATAGGCGCCGATGAGGGCACGGTCGAAACCGACGTCACGCGCACCGAATGCGGGAACGGCCGACAGCTCTGCGGAGAGGAAGTCCTCCTCACAGATGCCGTATTTCTCGTGCAAAATGGAGAGCACGGACAGCTTGATCTTCTCGGAGACCTCCTTATCGGGATAGGGCAGCCCGCCGACGAGCACGTTGAGCTGTTCGCCATCGATGATGCCGCTCGCCTTGCCGCTCATCTGTTCGCCGCCGAGGTGCGGGAGCAGGTCATTGATATAGAATACGGGATCGCCCGCGTCCTCCCCCACTTTGAGCTCCACCTTGGTGCCGTCTTTGAGGATGACCACGCCGTGCAGCGCGAGGGGGATGGCCGTCCATTGATACTTCTTGATGCCGCCATAGTAGTGCGTTTTGAGGAAAGCCATGCCGCTGTCCTCATAGAGGGGATTTTGTTTGATATCGATGCGGGGCGCATCGATGTGGGAGGCAATGATGCGGAAGCCGTCCCGCTCCAAATTTTTGGTCCCGATGCGGAATACGACGACGGACTTGCCGCGGTTGACGAAATATTTCTTGTCCCCCGCGTGGAGCGGCTCGCCGAATTGATACTCGGTGAACCCTTTCTTTTTGGCGAGAGCCACGGCATAGTCGCACGCCTCGCGCTCGGTCTTGGCGGCATCGAGGAAAGCCTTGTAGCCGTCGGCATAGATAAACATGGCGTCGCGTTCATCCTTAGACGCCGTTTCAAAGTAGTTGGTTTTCTTGTAGGCGAGCTCCTGCATGAGCTCCTGCCCTGCACTCTTTTCAGACATACCCTGATAACCTCACTGATTTAGTTTTCCTCTATTATAGCATGTGATTGGAAAAAAGGCAAGAATTCGCGAACGGTTTGCGCGGGGCGCATAAAAATTTTCCCCAAGTCCTTGCACGAGCGGGCGGTTTGTGTTATACTTGGGATAGAAAAATTGAATACGGAGGTCTCTATGGACAAAACAAATGCCGCGCGGGCCGTTTTCGACACTCTGCGCCACGATGGACGAAATGGAATGGAAATATACAAAAGAGGAGCCCAATGCGGATCACCCCAAGGGATTCTATGTTTACACGAGCGCCCGGGGCGATGATCTCGTGATCCGGCTCAACATCGTAACGGACATCGAGCGCCAACTGCTCTATGTGAAATCCCCCCTGCCCTTTAATGCCTCCGCGGAGAAGCGCCAAATCTTCATGGAGGCCCTCACGCACATCAATTGGTCGATGCTCAACGGCTGTTTCGAGATGGATCCCGCGGATGGACATGTCGGCTTCCGCGCGGTCATTCCCTATATGGATGGTGGATTGGTCAGCAAGGAGATGTGCAAATATCTCATCTGGCTCACCTGCCAAATGGTCGACGACTTCAACGACAAGCTGCAAGCGCTCTCGGATGGTACCATGACGATGGACCAAGCTCGATTTTATCCGACAAAGATAATTGGGCACCAAAAATTACTCTGCATACAAGCACGGCACGATAACACGGCGCCCTTCCCCAATCGGGGAAGGGCGCCTTTGAACTGCGGTGAAACCTTAACCTATCTCCAAAGCGTCCGCTTACTCCAAAACGTTCGCTTAAAGAAGTTTCTTGTAGAGCGCGACGATATCCTCATAGGTCGGCTCCTTGGGATTGCCCGGGCGGCAGGCGTCGGCCATAGCGCTCTCGGCGAGGAAAGGAATGTCCTCCTCCTTGACGATCTGTTTGAGGTCGCGGGGGATCCCCACATCGGCGGCGAGCTTGCGCACGGCATCGCACGCGGCCTTTCTGAATTGAGCGGCGGTCATGGTCTCGGTGCCGGCAACGCCCATTGCCTTTGCGATATCGCGATACTTCTCCCCCGTCGCGTCGGCATTGTATTCCATGACGGTGGGCAGAAGAATGGCATTGGCCACGCCGTGAGGCGTGTCATAGACGGCGCCGAGTGCATGCGCCATGGAGTGGACGATGCCCAGCCCGACATTGGAGAAGCCCATGCCCGCGATGTACTGCCCGAGCGCCATGTCCTCGCGCCCCTGCTTCTCGCCCTTTACGGCACTGCGCAACGAGCGGGAAATGATCTCGATGGCCTTTAAGTGGAACATGTCCGTCATCTCCCACGCCGCCTTGGTGATGTACCCCTCAATGGCATGGGTGAGGGCATCCATGCCCGTGGCGGCCGTGAGCGACGGGGGCATGGAGCTCATGAGCTCGCTGTCCACGATGGCGACGACGGGGATATCGTGCACGTCCACACAGACGAACTTGCGCTTTTTCTCCGTGTCGGTGATGACATAGTTGATGGTGACCTCCGCCGCCGTGCCCGCCGTGGTGGGAACGGCAAGGATGGGAACGGAGGGATACTGTGTGGGCGCCACACCCTCGAGAGAGCGGACGTCCTCAAAGGCGGGATTGGCCGCGATGATGCCGATGGCCTTGGCCGTATCGATGGACGACCCGCCCCCGACCGCGACCAGACAGTCTGCGCCGCTCGCACGGTAGGCGGCAACGCCCGCCTGCACATTTTGGATGGTGGGATTGGGCTTGATGTCCGAATAGAGCGTGTAAGGGATGCCCGCGCCATCCAAGACGGCGAGCACCTTGTCCGTCACGCCACAGCCGATGAGGCCGGGATCGGAGCAGACGAGCGCCTTTTTGAGCCCCCTGCGCGCGATCTCACCCGCGAGTTCGGTGCGGCAGCCCGCGCCGTGATAACTTGTTTCGTTGAGTACGATTCTTGCCATTTTTTGTTCCTCCCTTTGTCCATATTTTACCACAACCGGCAGAAAAATTCAAGAACTTCCCGAAAAACTACAAGAAATTTTCACACGGCCGCGCGGGGAGAACGCAAGCCGTCGGAAAGTGATTAGTTGTATGCCGCCGTCGGGGAGGAATGAATGCCGTCGCGGAGGGATGAAAGCCGACGTCGGGAAGAGATGAATGCTGCCGTCGGGACAGGTGCGTATCCGCGCATATTTTGCATATGTGACGTGAAACATACGGGGCATGTCCGAGGTACGGGTGCAGCATTTCACATATGCGGTGCATGAGAGGCCGTGCAGATGTCGGCGTTTGAAGAGGGCGCGGCGCGTCTTTAAGAGGGCTCTCCGACGATGCGGGCGATCTGGGAAAGGGAGGCCTTGGGCAGGAGTTTTTCCAGATGGTCGGTCAAGAACTTAGCGGATCCCTCGGGCGATCTTTGGTAGACGCGCTCGCGGAACTGTTCGCCGAAGAACGCCTCGGGCGTCGTGTAGACGGCAAGTCCCCAGCCATAGGGCTTGCCCTTGCGGTCGAGCGGGTAGGAGAAATCGGCAATGTTGACATAGCCCGTCATTTGCAGGTGGGTCATGATGCCGTCAAAGGCGGCGCGGCTCTCCTTGGAAAAGCAGGTGCGCGCTTTCAGATCCCGCGAGATGAGCAGGGGCGTTTCCGAGAGCGCCTGCATGACGGCCATGTCGGAGCGGCGGACGAGCCCCTCGTCCATGCGGGCGTCGTAATCATACCCGTTGCGGCGGAGGTTGCAGAAGTCGGGGAAAAATTTCGACGAGATGTACATGGCCTTGCCGCGGTAGAACTTGCCATACGCGCAACGCGCGCTTTGGATGACGGGGCCTTTCCAATCCCACGGCCCCCACTGCTCCCCGCCCCACCACAGCTCGGGCGGAGTGTGCTCCTCGATGGAGAAGCCCTCGATCTCGTTCTGAAAAAAGGGAAGAAAGCCCGCCTCTTCGACGAGCGCGGCGAGCTCCTCCGCACTGCATATCCACGGAAAATTCATTGCTTGCTCCTTATTTTGCTCCTTACTTAGCTGCTTAGTTAGCTGCTTAGTTAGCTGCTTACACCGACCATTATACGTTTTTTGACAAAAAACGTCAAGCCCCTGCACACGCCCGAACGCACCAATTGTCATTCCGAGCCGAAATTGCCCGCAAGGGGGGGAATAGCAAACGAGTCACCAACTGTCATTCCGAGCCGAATTGCCCGCAGGGGGTGGGATAACGAACGAGGTCACCCATTGTCATTCCGAGCCGAAATTGCCCGCAAGGGGGGGGAATAGCGAACGAGTCACCAACTGTCATTCCGAGCCGAAATTGCAAAACAACGTCCGAATTGCATCTCCGCGAGGGAATCTTATTACGATTCGGCTCAAATGGTACGCGAAAGGCGTGCTCTTTTGTTCGCTCTACCTATATACATGGTCGTAGTAAGATTTCTCGCAGATGAGCTATTCGTTGAAAGTCAGACTTGTTCGGCTACTTCGCGCCGTTGGCGCTCGTGACGCCCTTGGTCTACAATAGAAGCCTCGGGCGGACGAGGTCGGTATGACAACAGCAGAGGAACAAGGCCTACCCCTTTGGGGGGGAGGCTCTGCCCGGAGGGCGGTGGTGGGGGGGACTAATTGCTACCCTAAAAGGGCATGACCATGCCTTTATCGCCACCCCACCCCCCTACCCCCCTCCCATGGAGGGGGCAATTGCCTTCCCCTTTGGGGAAGGTGGCACGGCAAAGCCGTGACGGATGAGGTTACCGCATTTTCAAAATAAACCTCATCAGTCTCACTTCGTTCGACAGCTTCCCCAAAGGGGAAGCCGAGAACCCCCCCCCACCGCCGCAAGGACAGCGGCGGAGCTCCCCTTTCAGGGGCGCCGAGAAACCTACCCCCTCCCATGGAGGGGGCCCATGCGCCGTTTCTCCTCCTCTCCCCCCCTCCGCAACAGTTTTCCGCAATATTTTGCGCAACAAAAAGAGCCATCCGAAGATGGCTCCTTTTCGCATAAAGTTTAGACCAACTCGATGATAGCGAGTTCGGAGGCGTCGCCGCGGCGCTCGCCGAGAAGGTAGATGCGGGTGTAACCGCCACCCTGCCCGAGCTCTTCCTTGCGCTGCGCATACTTGGGCGCGATCTCATTGAACAGCTTCTCCATGAGGGGATGCTGCACCTTGCCCGTGCGCTCCTTGTAGGCTTTCTTGCTCTCGTTGAAAGGCTTGATCTCTTTGAGGTCATACGTCTTGGCCATGATCGCGCGGCGGGCAGCGAGCTTCTTCGGGCCGTCTTTATACGCGGTCGTCTTGATCTCTTTCCCTTTCTTGTCCTTCGCGATCACTTCGATCTCCACGACGTCCTCATAAGAGTTGATCGCCTTTGTGATCAGCTTCTCGACGTAAGGTTTCAGTTCCTTTGCGCGAGCCGCCGTTGTTTCAATTTTTCCATACCAAAGGAGCTGGGAGGCCTGATTCCTGAGTATTGCAAGCCTCTGCTCCGTCGTTCTGCCCAATTTCCCCGGCATGATTTAATCCTCCTTTTTTGCGAGCGAAAGACCGTACGCTTCGAGCTTTTGAATGACTTCGTCGAGGGACTTCTTGCCGAGGTTTCTCACCTTCAACATGTCCTCCTCCGTGCGGCGGGTAAGGTCTTCCACGGTGTGAATGTTGGCTCTCTTCAAACAGTTGTAGGAACGGACAGAGAAGTCCATGTCCTCGATCTTCATGGAGAGGATCTGCTGTTGCTTGTCGTCATCCGTCTTGACGAGGATATCCATGTCTTTGATGGTATCCGAGAGATTGACGAACAAATTGATGTGATCCTGCATGATCTTCGCGGCGAGGGAGACGATCTCCTTTCCCGAGAAGGTTCCGTCCGTCCAGACCTCGATGGTGAGGCGGTCATAGTCGATGTTTTGGCCCACGCGCGCGGGCTTGACTTCGTAATTGACTTTCTTGACGGGCGTGTAGATGGAATCGATGGGAATGTAGTCGATCTGCGGTTGCTTGTTGTCTTTTGCGGGATGATACCCTCTGCCGCGACCGATGGTGATCTCCATATCGATCTTGCCGCCCTCGTCGACCGTACAGATGTACTGATCGGAATTGATGATCTCCACTTCCGCGTCCTGTGAAATGTCGGCAGCGGTGATGACCGCGGGGCCCGTCTTTTCCAGGCGCAAGATTTTGGTGTAATCCTTATCGGTGACCCTCGTCTTGATGGCGAGCAGTTTGAGGTTTAAAATGATTTCGGTAACGTCCTCTTTCACTCCCGGGATGGCCGAGAACTCGTGCTTCACGCTCCCGTCCAAAAACCTGATCCCTTGCGCAGCCGCGCCGGGAAGCGCCGACAGCAAAATTCTTCTCAGACAGTTGCCTATCGTAAGACCGAAACCCTTTTCGAGCGGCTCCACGACGATGCAGGCATAGCTTTTATCCTCGTTCTCCGTAACCTCGATCTTGGGCATATCCATTTCGATCATATAGATACCTCCTTATTTTATGTTGATTACTTGGAGTACAACTCGACGATCATATGCTCTGCGATCTGGCTGTCAATATCCTCTCTGGTAGGAAGCGCTATCACTTTGCCCTCGAGCTTTTCAAGGTCAAATTCCAGCCACTTGGGAAGGTTGGGCGCCTTCATCTCTTTGAGGGCAGTAAAGAACTTATTGCCCTTTCTGTTCTCTTTCACCGCGATGACGTCGCCGACCTTGACGATATAGGAGGGAACGGTGACCGTTCTGCCGTTGACGGAGAGGTGTGCGTGGTTGACGAGCTGTCTCGCCTGCGTACGCGAAGCACCGATGCCCATGCGGAAGACGACGTTGTCGAGCCTTCTCTCGAGCAGGGAGAGCATGTTCTCACCCGTGATGCCCTTCTTGCGCTCTGCGATCTCGTAGTAGTGGCGGAACTGCCCTTCCTGCACGCCGTAGATACGCTTGGTCTTCTGCTTCTCGCGAAGCTGGAGACCGTATTCGGAGACCTTCTTGCGCATGCCGCTCGGAGCTTTTCCGGGAGGCGTGGGCCGCTTGTTGAAGGGGCACTTCTCCATGTAGCATTTATCGCCTTTCAGAAAGAGCTTGCCGCCCTCTCTTCTGCAAAGTTTGCATTTTGCGTCTCTGTAAACTGCCATATTGCTTCCTCCTTAAACTCTTCTGCGCTTGGGCGGACGGCATCCGTTGTGCGCGATCGGGGAGACGTCGGAAATGAGCGTGACCTCAAGGTCGCAGTTTGCAAGAGCACGGATGGCCGACTCTCTGCCTGCCCCGGGGCCCTTCACATACACCTCGACGGAACGGAGCCCGTGCTCCTTGGCCGCCTTGGCTGCCGTCTCGGCCGCCATCTGCGCTGCGAACGGGGTCCCCTTACGGGAGCCGCGGTATTTCAGAGCGCCTGCGCTCGACCACGAAATGACGTTGCCGCTCATGTCCGTGACCGTGACGATCGTGTTGTTGAAGGTAGACTGGATATGAACTTGTCCTTTGTCGATCTTCTTGATTTCTCTGCGCTTGCGAGTCGTTGTTTTCTTCTGGCCTGCCATATCTCGTCCTCCTTACTTCTTCTTGTTCGCGACGGTGCGGCGGGGACCCTTGCGCGTCCTCGCGTTGCGCTTGGTGCTCTGGCCGCGGACGGGGAGACCCTTTCTGTGGCGAACGCCGCGATAGCATCCGATCTCCATCAGACGCTTGATGTTGAGGGAGACCTGCCCTCTCAACTCGCCTTCGACCGTCAGATTGTGGTCGATATATTCTCTGAGCTTGGATACGTCGGTCTCATTGAGGTCCTTGACGCGGGTATTGGGATCGATACCCGTTGCGGCAAGGATCTGCTTGCTCGTGGCAAGACCGATCCCGTAGATGTAGGTGAGACCGATCTCGACCCGCTTCTCTCTCGGTAAATCCACACCGGCAATACGTGCCATGTAACTTGTAACCTCCGTTTTTTTCGGTAAAAATTATTTTTGATCTATATGGTCCGTGGCCGCAAGTTTGCAGTGGAAAATGCAAAACGATGCGGGCGGGAGTTTTCTTTTATTCACAAATGTATTCACGAAATTTGTTTTCGTTTTCGCGCTGTCATACCGAGGCCCCAACGGGGCTGAGTGTATCCCCTTGGGAAAGCGCCTTTGGGGGACGAAAACAAATTTCCGTGACGGAAATGAGCGTTTCCCCTCAAACGAAGTCCGATTCTCTCGGCTTCCCCTCTGGGGAAGCTCCCGCGAAGCGGGTGATGAGGTCTCGGCGCCCCTGAAAGGGGAGCTGGCCCGCGCTCTTGCGGGACTGAGGGGGTTCAGAAACACTCTCCCCCTCGCAATTCGAATTGTTGTGGAAACCCTTTCCCCCCTCACAATGTTCGGGGTACTTTCCCTTTCAGGAACAGCAAGATTTCCACCATGCCTCTGCTTGGCAGTTCTTTTAAGCGCAAAGTAAGCCGACTTCCCGCAATTGAATTCTGCGGGAATCAGCTTAATTTCCGGTTCTTGCCGTTTTATTCCCAAAAACAGCAAGGTTTATTATACCATGCAAAGAAATTTCTGTCAACTGATTTTTAGCCCTGTCTTTGCTTATGGCTCTTATTTTTCGAGCAAATGACCATCACTTTGCCGTTTCTCTTGATGACCTTGCACTTATCGCACATGGGTTTTACGGAAGGTCTGACTTTCATATTGTTACCTCGTATTTGAAATAATGTCCGGCGGCGCAAGTTTTGCGTCTCTTCATTGTGTTAGTTCTTGCTTCTCCAAGTGATGCGGCCCTTGGTCAGATCATACGGGCTCATCTCCAACTTCACTGCATCCCCCTCGATGATGCGGATGTAGTTCATTCTCAGCTTGCCGGAGATGTATGCCGTGATGACATGCCCGTTGGTAAGCCGCACTTTGAATGTTGCGTTGGGGAGCGCCTCGATCACCCTGCCCTCCGCTTCGATGACGTCGTCTTTCGACATGATTCCTCCATTTACTCTCAGAGAGTGAGTATTTCCACGCCGTCCTCGCGGATGACTACCGTGTTCTCGTAGTGTGCCGCGGGCCGTCCGTCGAGCGTGACGGCCGTCCAGCCGTCGGGCAATACTTTTACGCGAAACGTTCCCGCCGCGATCATCGGTTCGATACAGATGACGGTCCCCGCTTTGAGACGGACGCCCGTTCCCCGGTGCCCCACGTTGGGAACACTCGGATCCTCGTGCATCTCTCTCCCGATCCCGTGCCCCGTGTAGGCGCGGATGACGGAGAAACCGTTGGCTTCGGCATGCTTTTGGACGCGGTAGCCGATGTCATAGAGCGGCGTGCCCTCTTTCAGCCCGTCGATGGCCTCGAAGAAGCACTCCTCCGTGACGCGGACAAGTTTGTCCTTTTCCTCGCTCACCTTGCCGATGCGGAATGTGCGCGCGCCGTCGCCGTGAAACCCGTTCTTGTAGGCGCAAAGATCCACGCTGACGATATCCCCCTCGCGGAGCACCTGCTCTGCCGAGGGAATGCCGTGCACGACGACGTCGTTGACGGAGACGCACGCCGAAGCGGGATACCCGCAATAGCCGAGACAGCTGGGTTCGGCGCCGCTCGCGCGGATGAAGCGCTCCACAAGTTCGTCGATGTCCTTTGTGGACATGCCCGCCGCAATGCGTTCGCCCACAAACTTCAAACAGTCGCGGACGATGGCATTGGGCTCGCGCATGAGCGCGATCTCTTCCTCACTCTTGACGAAGATCATATTATTTCGCAAGCGGGTCGAGCACCTTCTTCACCGCTTCGAACAGGACTTCGGCGGGAGCCTCCGTGCCCGTGACGTTCAAGATGATGCCCTTTTTGGTGTAGTAATCGATGAGAGGCGCCGTCTGCTCGTTGTAGACCGCAAGGCGTGCCCCCACCGTCTCGGGATTGTCGTCCTTTCTCTGATAGAGCTCGCCGCCGCAACGGGCGCACGTGAGGGAACCGTTCAGGGAGGAGACATGGTAGCTCTCCCCGCACTCCCTGCAAACACGCCTGCCGCACAGACGGTCCATGAGCAGCTTGTGGTCAATGTTGATGTTGAGCACAGCGTCGATGTGTGCAAACTCATCGAGCGCGGACGCCTGGAAGAGGTTGCGCGGGAATCCATCGAGCAGATATCCGTTCGCGCAATCCGCCCACGTGAGGCGGTCCTTGACGATGGCGACGGTCACTTCATCGGGAACGAGCTCGCCCTTGTCGGTATACGATTTCGCGAGGAGGCCGATCTCCGTTCCGTTCTTGATGTTCGCGCGGAAGATGTCTCCCGTCGAAATGTGCACGAGGCCGTAACGTTCGGCGATCTTGGTCGCCTGCGTGCCCTTGCCTGCGCCGGGCGCGCCGAGTAGGATCAGATTCATAGTTCCTCCTTTTTTTCGCGAAATGCCCGTCTCCGCTGCCATCCCGTCGCCGGGGGCCGGCTGTCTTTGCGACAATTTCGGAATGACGGTCAGAATGGATTACTTCAAGAAGCCCTTGTAATTCTTCATCATGATCTGCGACTGCAACTGCTTATCGATTTCAAGCGCAACCGAGACGACGATGAGGAGACCCGTCGTGGAGAACACGTTGACAAGGTTTTGCCCTGCCCAGCTGAACATGACGGAGGGGATAAAGGCAACGGCCGTCAGGAAGATGGCGCCAAAGAGCGTGATGCGCTTGTTGATCTTCCGGAGATATGCCGCGGTGGGCTTCCCGGGACGGATCCCTTGGATGAACCCGCCGTTTTGCTGGATCTGCTTGGCGACGTCGTCCGGATTGAACTGGATCTGCGCATAGAAGAACGCAAACGCGAAGATGAGCAAGCACAGCGCCACGGAATAGATGACCTGCCCGTACCACATGGGCGAGGAACCGGAGAACCACTCTGCAAGGCCCTCTGCCGCCGGCGTGTTCGGCCAGAACAGGCTGATGAGCATGGACGGGAAAGAGATGATGGCGAATGCGAAGATGAGAGGCATAACGCCGCTTCCCGTGATCTTCATGGGGATGACGGAGCTCTGCCCGCCATACATCTTGGTGCCGCGCACTTGCTTTGCGTATTGCACGGGGATCTTCCTCTCGGCGAGGTCTACATAGACGATCACAAAGAAGATGATGACAGCGAGCACGACAAAGAGGCCGAGGTTGAGAAGATGGCTGGGGCTGTCGGTAAAGACTGCCTTGATCTCTTCCCAAATGGAGATGCCGCCCGTGGAGATGATGCCCACAAAGATGATGAGCGAAATGCCGTTGCCGATGCCGTAATCGGTGATGCGCTCGCCCAGCCACATGACAAGGCAGGCGCCCGACGTGTAGACCACGGTCATGTAGATACCCGCAAGCCACACGGAATCGAAGAACAGATCAGAGCGGATGGCGCCCTCCGTGTTTGCCGCAAAGTTGACGATGATGCCGACAGATTGGATGATGGCGAGGATGATGGTAAGAATTCGCGTATACATCGTGATCTTCTTACGCCCCTCTTCACCCTGTTTGGAGAGCCTTTCAAGATAGGGAATGCCGACCGTGAGAAGCTCGATGATAATGGAAGCGTTGATGTAGGGCCCGATACCCAGTGCAAAGAGCGTGCCGTTTGCGAGTGCATTACCCGTGATACCGCTCATGAGCGTGAGGAAATCGTTGCCGAGGATCGCGCTTTCGAAAGAAGATCTTTCAAGTCCGGGTACGGGAATGTAGCACCCGAGCCGGAAAACAAGGAGGATCAGCAAAGTCATCAGGATCTTATTCCGGATGTCCTTGTTCCGAAAGGCGTTTTTTAATGTTTCAATCATTTCATCACTCCTTTCATTCAAACGGGAATGACGAAAGTCTTATTCGATGACTTCCGCCGTACCGCCTGCGGCTTCGATCGCTGCCTTGGCCGCTGCGGAGAACTTCGCCGCTTTCACGGTGAGAGCGACCTTGATCTCGCCGTTCCCAAGCACTTTGAGCCCCGCATTGTTCTTGACTTCCTTGGCAAGCCCGTTTTCAAGCACATAGCCGTAATCGACCACGGTTCCTGCGGGAACATTGTCGAGCGCGGAGATGTTCACGATGACGTAATCCTTGCCCCACTTGTTGTGGAAGCCGCGCTTGGGGATCCTGCGCGCAAGCGGCATCTGGCCGCCCTCGAAGCCCGGCCTCACACCGCCGCCCGAGCGGGCCCACTGGCCCTTGTGCCCCTTGCCGCTCGTCTTGCCGAGACCCGATCCGATGCCTCTGCCGAGACGCTTTTGGGATGTTCTTGCTCCCTCAGCGGGAGAAATGGTGTCAATTCTCATAGTGTCTCCTTATGCCTCCTCGACCTTGACGAGATGCGCAACCTTGGCGATCTGTCCGCGGAGGGTGGCACTGTCCTCAAATGTCTTGAAGGTGCCGATCTTTTTGAGGCCGAGTGCAGCGACGGTCGCCTTGACGGCCTTCACTTCCCCGATGGGACTCTTGACAAGTGTAACCTTAACCATAAAGTCCTACCTCCTTAACCCACGATCTCTTCGACGGTCTTGCCGCGAAGCGCCGCGATCTCTTCTGCCGTTTTGAGCTCTGCAAGCCCGGCAATGGTCGCCTTGATGCAGTTCCCGGGATTTTGGGTACCGTGCGACTTGGTTCTGATGTTCTTGATGCCCGCGGCCTCCATGACCGCACGCACGGGACCGCCCGCGATGACGCCCGTACCTTCGGCAGCGGGGAGCATCAAAACAGCGCCCTTGCCGAATTTCCCGAGCACTTCGTGGGGGATCGTCGTGCCGACGATGGCCACGGGGATCATGTTCTTCTTCGCGGCCTGCGTGGCCTTTTCGATGGCCTCGGGAACTTCCTTGGACTTCCCCGTGCCATAGCCGACATGGCCCGCACCGTCTCCGACGACCACGAGCGCCGCAAAACGCATGTTCTTGCCGCCCTTGACCGTCTTGCTTACGCGATTGATCTCGATGAGCTTCTTGATGAGCCCGTCGTTTTCTTCCTGTCTCCTCTGAGGTCTGTTTTCTCTTGCCATAACTTCACTCCTATCAGAATTCCAGCCCGGCTTCGCGTGCGCCGTCTGCAATCGCCTTAACGCGTCCCGTGTAGCGGTAGCCGCCGCGGTCAAAGACCACTGCCGCGATCCCTTTCTCCTTGGCGCGCTCGCCTGCAAGTTTGCCGACGATCTTGGATGCTTCCGTCTTGGTCTTGCCCGCGATCTCTTCTTTCACGCTCTTTTCAAGCGTGGAGCACGATGCGAGCGTGACGCCGTTGACGTCGTCGATGAACTGAACATAGATATTCTTCGAGCTCCTGTAAACGGAGAGACGAGGGCACTCGGGCGTCCCGGAGAGATCCTTGCGGACGCGCGCATGGCGGCGCTGTCTCACCGCATTCTTATCGATTCTTGTTATCATAATCTCTGCTCTCCTTTACTTCTTGCCCTTACCCGAAGTCTTGCCTTCCTTGTGCTCGACATGCTCGCCCTTGTAGCGGATGCCATAGCCGTGATAGGGTTCGGGAACGCGGTATGCACGAAGGTCTGCCGCGACCTGCCCTACGAGGACCTTGTCGATGCCCGAGACCACGATGTCTGTGGGGCTCGTGCATTCCAACTTGATGCCCTCGGGCTGCATGAATTCTATGGGATGCGAGAAGCCGATGTTCATAACGAGCTTCGTGCCCTGCATCTGTGCTTTCCAGCCGACGCCCTTGATTTCGAGCGCCTTGGTGAACCCCTCGGAAACACCCTTTACCATGTCCGCAATGAGCGCACGGTATAACCCGTGGCGGGCATTGGTCTCTTTGAGCTCGTCGAGTGCAACGATGTGCACCTCGGCGCCCTCGCACTTCACGTCGATGTTGCCCTTGATCTCACGCGTCAGCGTGCCCTTGGGCCCCTTTACCGTGACAATGCCTTGCTGAAAATCTACGGTGACTCCTGCGGGGACCGCGATCACTTTTTTACCGATTCTTGACATGACCGCTCCTCCTTAATAGACATAGCAAAGCACTTCGCCGCCGATTCCCTGCGCCTTGGCCTGCTTATCCGTCATGATGCCCTTGCTCGTGGAGATGACGGCAATGCCATAGCCGCCGAGCACCTTGGGCATGTTCTTCGCGCCGCTGTATGTTCTGAGACCGGGCTTGGAGACTCTTTCGAGGCCGCCGATGACCGACTTCCCGTTGACATATTTGAGCGTGACGACGATGATCTCGCCGTGCTCGCCCTCCTTGATCTCGACACCCGAAACATACCCCTCGTTGAGGAGAATGTTCGCAATCGCTTTCTTCATGTTGGAAGCGGGGATCTCCACGGTGTCTTTCTTGACCATGAGCGCGTTTCTGATTCTTGTGAGCATATCTGCGATCGGATCTGTCATTTCTTGCCTCCTTACCAGCTCGACTTCTTCACGCCGGGGATCTGTCCCTTGTAGGCAAGCTCTCTGAAACAGATACGGCAGATGCCGTATTTTCTGAGCACCGCGTGAGGTCTGCCGCAGATCGAGCAACGCGTGTAGGCGCGCGTCGAGAACTTCGGCTTTCTTTGCTGCTTATTGATCATTGATTTTTTAGCCATACCCGTCTCTCCTTACTTCTTGAAGGGCATTCCGAGCGCCCTTAAAAGTTCCAAGGCCTCTTCGTCGGTCTTCGCCGTGGTCACGATGACCACATCCATGCCGCGGATCTTCTCCACCTGATCGTAGGTGATCTCGGGGAAGATGAGCTGCTCTTTGAGACCGAGCGCATAGTTGCCTCTGCCGTCGAACGACTTATCCGACACGCCGCGGAAATCGCGCACGCGGGGAAGTGCGATGGAGACGAGCTTGTCGTAGAAGTCATACATCCTTCTGCCGCGGAGCGTCACTTTGAGGCCGATGTTCATGCCCTCGCGGAGCTTGAAGTTTGCGACCGACTTGGTGGCCTTGCGGTAGATGGGCTTTTGCCCGGTGATGAGCATGAGCTCTTTTTCCACCGTCTGCATGGACTTCTGGTTATCCTTGATGTCGCCGAGGCCCGTGTTGATGACGATCTTGTCGATCTTCGGGCACTGCATCACCGACGAATAGCCGAACTTCTTCATGAGATAGGGAACAACTTCCTTCTCGTATTGCACCCTCACTCTGCTCGGCTCGGAGGGAGCGGCGGGTTTTACGGGTTCTGCTTTCTTAACCGTTTTCTTATCTGCCATGATATCCCTCCTTAGCCTTCGGCCTCATCGGTCTTCTGCGTGCGCTTTCTCGTGCGCTTCTTGGGTGCTTCTTCCTGTGCGGGCTCGGCTTTGCCGCCCTTGACTTTCTTGGCATAGGCCTTGTCGAGGCTGGCGCCGCACTTCTTGCAGACGCGGACTTTCTTGCCGTCGATCACGACATGCCCCACGCGCGTCGCCTTGCCGCACTTGTCGCAGACGACTTCGACGTTGGAGACGTCGATGGGCGCCTCCTCGGTGACGATGCGGGAGGTCTGGTCGGCCTTTCTCGCCTTCTCGTGCTTGTGAACGAGGTTGACTTCTTCGACGATGACTGTCCCGTTCTTCGGATCGGTCTTCAGAACCTTGCCCTGTCTGCCCTTATATTTGCCCGTGATGACGAGCACGTTATCGTTGACCTTGATTTTCATAACTTACAGCACCTCCGGAGCGAGGGAGATGATACGCATGTAGTCTTTCTCCCTGAGTTCTCTCGCGATGGGCCCAAAGATACGGGTGCCCTTGGGTTGCTTCTGCGCGTCGATGATGACGGCTGCATTGTCGTCGAAACGGATATATGTTCCGTCGGGACGGCGGATGCCCTTGGCGCTTCTGACGATGACAGCCTTCACGACTTCGCCCTTTTTCACGGCGCCGCCGGGGTTGGCCGTCTTGACGGAGGCGACGATGACGTCGCCGATGTTGCCCGTCCTTCTGAAGCTGCCGCCGAGGACGCGGATGCACATGATCTCCTTTGCACCCGAGTTGTCGGCCACTTTCAGTCTCGTTTGAGGTTGAATCATATTCTTCTATGCCTCCCCTTACTTCGCCTTCTCGATGATGTCGGCCACGCGCCAATTCTTGTCCTTGGAGAGCTTTCTCGTCTCCACGATGAGGACCTTGTCGCCGATGCCGCATTCATTGAGCTCGTCGTGCGCCTTGAATTTGCGCGTGCGGGTGATCGTCTTCTTGTAGACGGGATGCTTTGCCTTGTCCGTCACAGCGACGACGACCGTCTTATCCATCTTGTCGGAGACAACGACCCCGACTCTCTCTTTTCTGAGATTTCTCTGAACAGTGTTTTTTGCTTGCACTTTGTTGCCTCCTTACTTCGCCTTGCGCGCGCGGAGCTCTGTATTCACTCTCGCGATGTCCCGCTTGCATGTTCTGATCGAAACGGGATTTTCAAGCTGGCCGCTCGCATGGCGGAAACGAAGATTGAAAAGCTCGCTCTTGAGGTCTTGCAGTTTCTTTTCGAGCTCGACTTGCGTCAGCCCCTTTAACTCATTCCCTTTCATCACGCTTCACCGCCTGTCGTATCGTTTTGGGCGGCGGGTTCCGCCGTCTCCTTCTTGACGAATTTGCACTTGATGGGAAGTTTGTGCGCCGCAAGACGCATTGCCTCGCGCGCCACTTCCTCGGGCACACCCGCCATCTCAAACATCACTCTGCCGGGCTTCACGACCGCGACCCAGAATTCGACCGCGCCCTTGCCCGAACCCATACGGGCTTCCGCCGGGTGACGCGTGATCGGCTTGTGGGGGAAGATGTCGATCCAGACCTGCCCGCCGCGCTTGATGAATCTGGTCATTGCAATACGCGCTGCTTCGATCTGATTGGATTTGATCCATCCCGCTTCCTCTGCGACGAGGCCGTAATCGCCGTATGCGACGATGTTGCCCTTGTGCGCGGCACCTTTCAAGCTGCCGCGGTGCTGCTTTCTTCTCTTGACTCTCTTGGGGATCAACATATTATCTGCCTCCTTCCTTCTTCGCGGCTTTGAGCACGTCTCCCTTGTAGACCCAGCACTTCACGCCGATCATGCCGAACGTGGTGTGCGCTTCCGCGAAGCCGTATTCGATGTCCGCACGGAGCGTTTGAAGGGGGATGGAGCCCTCGCTGTAATGCTCGGTGCCCGCGATCTCACGGCCGTCCAAACGGCCGGATACCTGCATCTTGACCCCTTTCACGCCTGCACGCATCGTCTTGCCGATGGCCTGCTTCATCGCTCTTCTGAACGAAGTGCGCTTTTCGAGCTGGGCCGCAACGTTCTCGGCGACGAGCTGTGCGTCGGCATCGGGCTTCCTCACTTCGGTCACGTTGATGATAACCTGCTTGCCCTTGGTGAGCTTGGCAAGGTCTTTCTTGATGACCTCGATCTCCGCGCCCGCTTTGCCGATGAGCACGCCGGGACGGCCGGTGTGGATGGTCACGACGATCTTGCCCGCCGCACGCTCGATGCAGATGCGGGAAATGGCCGCCGCATAGTACTTTTTCTTGATGAAAGTACGGATGGTGTGATCCTCTTTGAGGTACACGCTGAATTCTTTCTTGTCCGCGTACCACTGCGTATCCCAGCCCTTATTGATGCCGACTCTCAGTCCATGAGGATTTACTTTCTGTCCCATTACAGTTCTCCCTCCGCTTTCTTAACGTCAAGAATGACGGTGATGTGGCTCGTCCTTTTGAGGATGGCGTGTCCTCTGCCCTTGGATACCGGTTGCATGCGTTTGAGGCTGGTCCCTCCGTTCGCGAAGCATTCGGCGACATAGAGGTCTGCCCTGTCCAACCCGCGGTTGTGTTCCGCGTTGGCGACTGCACTCATGAGCACCTTGCGGGTGGGAGCGGCGCCGCCGTTGGGCATGTGCGCGAGAATGGCTTCGGCTTCGGCGACAGACTTGCCGCGGATGAGCGCGAGCACCGTTCTTACTTTGTAGGGAGAAATCCTGATATACTTTGCGACCGCGTAAGGACGCTTATCCTTGTTTTCCTCGATGCGCGCGGTCTTTTTCTTCATATTTGTTGCCATCTCTCTCCTCCTTACTTGCCGGGCGTCGTGGACTTCGCGGTGTGGCCCCTGAACGTCCTCGTGGGAGCGAACTCACCCAGCTTGCAGCCGACCATGTCCTCGGTGATGTAGACGGGCACGTGCTTCCTGCCGTCGTACACCGCGATCGTGTGCCCCACCATCTGAGGGAAGATCGTCGATGCTCTCGACCATGTTTTGAGCACCTTCTTCTCGTTTGTCTCGTTCATCGCCTCGATGCGCGCAAGCAGCTTGGCTTCGACATAAGGCCCTTTCTTGACACTTCTCGACATCTCTCATTCCCTCCTTTAATTGATCCTCTTGAGGATGAACTTGCTCGTGGGGTTCTTCTTCTTTCTCGTCTTGTAGCCGAGCGCGGGCTTGCCCCAAGGCGTCTCGGGACCGGCATGGCCGACAGGGCTCTTGCCTTCGCCGCCGCCGTGCGGGTGGTCGTTGGGGTTCATGACCGAGCCGCGCACCGTGGGACGGGTGCCGAGGTGGCGGGTCTTGCCCGCCTTGCCGATGCGGATGATCTCATGCTCGACGTTGCCGACCTGCCCGATGGTGGCACGGCACCCCGCGGGGATGAGACGCATCTCGCCCGAAGGCATACGGATGGTCGCATAGGCGCCCTCGCGCGCAACGATCTGCGCCGAGATGCCCGCCGCTCTCGCGATCTGGCCGCCCTTGCCCGGTCTCATCTCGATGTTGTGGACCATGGTGCCGACGGGAATCTCGGAAAGAGGGAGCGCGTTGCCGACTTTGATGTCTGCGCCCGTGCCGCTCATCACCTTGTCGCCGACGTTGAGGCCGACGGGAGCGAGGATGTATCTCTTCTCGCCGTCCGCATACACGAGGAGCGCGATGTTGGCGCTGCGGTTGGGATCGTATTGGATGGACTTCACCGTCGCGACGATGCCGTCCTTGTTGCGCTTGTAATCGATGATGCGGTATTTTCTCTTGTTGCCGCCGCCGATGTGGCGCACGGTGATGCGGCCCGCATTGTTTCTGCCGCCCGACTTTCTCTGGTCTTGCAAAAGCGCTCTCTCGGGCTTTGCCTTGGAGATCTCGCCATAAAGCGGGACCGTCATGAGGCGGCGCGCCGCCGACGTGGGTTTATATCTCTTGACTGCCATTTCTTTACCTCTCCTTGGATTACATCAGCGCGTTGAAGAACTCGATGGCCTTGCTGTCATCCGTGAGGGTGACGATGGCTTTCTTGGTCGTGGGCGTGTACCCCTCGTTGCGGCCCATCCTTTTGAGCTTGCCGCGCTGGGTAATCGTGTTCACGCTCTTGACCTTGACCGAGAACATCTTCTCGACGGCGATCTTGATCTGCGTCTTGTTCGCCGTCTTTAAGACAACAAACGTGTATCTCTTGCTCTCAATGCCGTCCGTTGCCTTCTCGGTGAGGACGGGTTTCAAAATGATATCTTCGGGTGCCATCAGCAATACACCTCCTCCAATTTCTTGACCGTACCCTGCGTGAGCACCACGATTGCGTTCGCGACGATCTCGTATGTGTTGATCTCCTCGACGGAAATGGTTTTCAGGGTGGGAAGGTTGCGCGCCGCGATGATGACATCGCTGTTGTGCTCGTCCATGACGACCACCGTGCGCTTGTCGAGATTCAAAGCCTTTCTGAACGCTTCCATTTCCTTGGTCTTGGGAGCGGAGACTTTGAGCTCGTCCACCACGATGAGTTCGCCGTCTGCCACTTTCTTGGAGAGGGCGGAGATGAGCGCGCCGCGGCGGGCAGTCGCATTCATGTGCTTTGTGAAATCGCGGGGCTTGGGTGCAAACACCACGCCGCCCTTTGTCCACTGGGGCGCTCTCGTGGAGCCCTGACGCGCACGGCCCGTGCCTTTCTGTCTCCACGGCTTGGCACCGCCGCCGCGCACTTCCGTGCGGGTGAGTGCAGACTTGGTGCCCTGGCGCTGGTTCGCAAGGTAGGTGACGACCGCCTGATGAATGAGCGGCTCATTGTATTCGGCGCCGAACAGGCCGTCGTTCAATTCGATGGTGCCGACCTCTTCGCCTTTCATGTTATATACTTTCATGTTTGCCATTGTTCTCGCTCCTTCCTTACTTCACGGTCGTTTTGATGGTTACGATGCTGCCCTTGGGCCCCGGGACGGCGCCCTTGATGAGGATGGCGTTTCTCTTGACGTCCACGCGGACCACTTCGAGGTTCTGAACGGTGACGTTCTCGACACCGTATTGCCCGGCGAGGTGCTTGTGCTTGAACACGCGCGAGGGATCGCTGATGGACCCCATGG
>CANQJF010000029.1 GCA_947624225.1 uncultured Clostridia bacterium | reverse complement strand
GCCATCAATGCCATATTCGGTGCGCGGGTATACATCGGAACGGAGAAGCCCACCAACAGCGAGTTCATTGCCCTCGTTGCCGACAAGCTCATCCTCGAAGACATGGTATAGGGAAAGCCATATGGTATAGGCAAGGGGACATGGCATGGTCGAACATGGCATGGGTAAGGGGACATGTATGGGACGGGGCCGCGCAAATCGTGCGCGGCCCTAATTGTTTTGAGGAGGCGACCTGCCCCCTCATTGGGGTGGACCGGCGCGAGCCCCCTCCATGGGAGGGGGACTCCCCAAGGGGGTAGGGTGGCGACGAATGTTCACGAAATTTGTTTTCTTACGCTGTCATACCGTCCGCCCGAGGCTTCTATTGTGGACTAAGGGCGTGTGTATCCCCTTATACGAAGTCCTCCTTTCTTGCCTTCCCCTTTGGGGAAGGTGTCGAACGGAGTGAGACGGATGAAGTGACCTCAGCTTCGCGGGAGCTTCCCCAGAGGGGAAGCCGCGCGGGCGTTCTCGCCCGCGCGGGACAAATATTACAAAATCCCAAAAAAATTGCGGCAATATTGTTGAAATCCAGGGAAAAAAATGGTATACTGTAAAATGAAATAATAGCGACGTATTCCCAAGCGCCGCAGTTCTATTGCAAAGAGACGGAGGTCGGAAGTGAACGGAGTTGGCCGCGGAGAAGATAAATCACCCAATAAAAAAAGATTGTTGACGAGGGAGACCGTCGGGATGACGATTCTCCTTTTCAGCGTGCTCGTGCTCGTGATCCTCGTGACGGGGCCCATCATATTCGGCGAGGTCGGGCTGGCGATCAGCGCATTTTTCGTGGGGTTGGCGGGATTTTTTGTCTATCCCCTGTTCCTCATGCTCGCGCTCGTATCCATCTCCCTCATTGCGGGGCGGTCGCTCATTCCGGCGCGCTGGATCGTGCGGCCCATGCTGCTCATCGCGGCGGTCTTTCTCATTGTACATACCGCCACCGACGGCCGTTTTTTCTTTGATGCCGCAACGGGCATGACAAATGATTACGGAACATACCTCTCCGGCTGTTGGAATGCCGCAACGGAGAGCCTTTCCGGAGGCACGGGAGGCGGCCTGCTCTTCGGGCTCTTTGCCTATCCCATCCGCCTGCTTCTCTCCGAGCCGGGGGCCTATGTGCTCTACTCCGTGTTGCTGCTCTTCGCGCTCGTCTTTGTGCTCTTCTTGACGCCGCTGAAAAAGGCGGTCAAGAAGTCGGAGCCGCAAAGAAGCGCACCCGCTTCGGAGGGCGGCGAGATCACCTTTGAGGACCTGCAACCCGCAGCCGACCGCGCTGCCCCCGTGCCCACGTCGTATGCGGGCACATCGGCCTATCCCCCCGCGAACCAACCCATGTATGAGAGGCCCAATGCCGTGCGCGAGACGCGTTCTCCCGCACCCATGTCCGCGCCCGTGGCGGCACCTGCCCCCGCGCCGGCACCCATGCCCGCACCTGCCCCCGCCCCCGTGCCCTCCGCAGAGAGTGAACGGGCCCGTCGGAGCCGTGATATCCTCTTCGGCGGAACGGCGGCCGAGCGCTATCGCAACAACCTCATCTTTGATGAGAATTCCGCTTTCAACACGCGGCCGCGGTCGAGCAGTTTACGCCCCAATCCGCCCGCGGAAGCGTCCGCACAGCCCGCCTCGCCCTATACCCCGGTGGGCCCGGCGCCCTACACGCCCGCGCCCGGCTACACGCCGCCCGCTTCCTCCTACCCCCCCGTGGGGCCGGCGGGACAGGCACCTTACACCCCTCCGACGGGACAGGCCCCTTACACCCCTCCGACGGGTCGGACGTCCTACACGCCCGCGCCCGGTTACACGCCGCCCGCTTCGCCCTACACCCCGGTGAGCTCGGCCCCCTATGCGCCCCAAGACGGGCACGACGCGGGCTACACCCAGTCCTATTCGGATGAGGCCGAGGAGGCGCGCCCGCCCATGCCGCGCAGAACGCGTTCCGTCGGCCGTGATTACGAGGAGGACGACGCGGTGCAGTATCCCGAGCCGCAATACCGCGCCCCGCGGACCAACGAGAGCCGCCCCGATTTTTATGCCAACGACGTTCCCGTGGATCCCCCGCGCATCGCGGACCCCGCAGACAGACGGTCGGATCCGCTCGCACCGCCCGTGCCTCCCGCACCTCCCGCGCCCATCGGCCGTGATTTCAGCCGCGATACGGGTCGGGATGTAAGCCGCGACCTCGCCCGTGATACGGGTCGAGATGTAAGCCGTGACCTTAGCCGTGGGGAGGAGCCGACGCGCGCCTCCGATCTCTTTGACGATACGCAGGCACCCGACCGCGATATTCTCTTCGGAGGAAGCAGGGAGAGCCAGAGCCCGCTCTTTGGCGACTATTCCGATCCCGCGGACGAGGGAAGTTCGGCGGCTTCGCTCTTTGATGAGGAAGAGGAGCCGCGCAGTGCGCGCGGTCTTAGGGACATCGGTGCCTCCGGGGAGTATTATCCCTCCGAGGAGGAACCCTCCGCACCGCCTCCGGCGCCCGCCCCGGCTCCCACACCCGCGCCGGCGCCCGCACCTGCACCCGCGCCGCAGCCCAAGAAGAAAAAGCACGTCTGGAAGAAATATCGCCGCCCGGGTCTCGAACTGCTCGACGAGTATGACGAAAGGCCGCAGCTCTCCAATGAGGAGATCGGCCGCAACTCGGGCATCATCCTCGACACGTTGCGGCGCTACCGCATTGAGACCCGCGTCAAGAGGGTCATCGGCGGGCCCACATTCACGCGCTATGACCTCGAAATGCCCGCCAATGCCACCATCAATATGGTCACCAAATACAGCGGCGAGCTGGCCGTATTCCTCAATGTGGACGGTGTCAACATGTATGCCAATCCTGAGGCGGGGGGCATCTCCGTGGAGGTGCCCAACGAGGAGCGCTCCACCGTGGGGCTGAGAAATCTGTTGAAGTCGGATTCTTTCACCAAGACAGATCCCGTCGCGCTCACCGTTGCCATCGGGCAGGACATCGAGGGAAGATGGATCTGTGGCGACATCACCAAGATGACGCACGTGCTCGTCGCCGGCCAGACCAATTCGGGCAAATCCATCACCATCCATGCCATGATCGCGAGCATGATCTATAAATACTCGCCCGAGGACCTCAGGCTCATTCTGATCGACCCCAAACAGACGGAGTTTGTCATCTATGAGGGCCTGCCGCACCTCATGATCAACGAGATCATCGTGGATCCGCCCAAGGCTATCAGCGCGCTCAGGTGGGCGGTCAAGGAGATGGAGCGGCGCTACACGCTCTTCAACGAAAAGACACGCGCGGGCATGTCCGTGCGCAAACTCGACGAATACAACGCCGCCCTCACCGAGGACGAGGAGAAACTTCCCAAGATCCTCATCATCGTCGATGAATTCGGCGACCTCATGCTCACGGCCAAGAAAGAGCTCGAAGAGCTCATCCGCCGTCTCACCCAAAAGGCGCGTGCGGCGGGGATCCACATCATTCTCGCCACCCAACGCCCGTCGGCGGAGGTTGTCACCGGGATCATCAAGGGCAACCTCCCCACGCGCATTGCCTTGCGTGTGGACTCGGAACTCAACTCCCGCATCATCTTGGATGAGGGCGGGGCGGAAAAACTGCTCGGCAACGGCGACATGCTCTACAAAGAGGGGGGCAAGACGCGCCGTTTGCAGGGGGCATACATCAGCACGCACGAGACGCAGGACATCGTCAGCTTCATCAAGGAGAACAACGAGTCCTACTTCGATGACGACGCCCTCGATTACATCGATAGATCGGGCGGCGGCGAGGCAGAGGGTGCGTCCGCGGGCGGCGGTGAGGGGGGAGAAGAGGCCCCCGTCACGGAATCGCACATTAAGGCGCTCGCCATGGTCGTGCGGCGCGGACAGGCCTCCATTTCCCTCATCCAGAGAAGTTGCGGCGTGGGCTATAACCATGCGGGCAAGATCATCGAATGGATGGAGGCCAAGGGGTATATTTCACCGTTCGACGGCAAGGCCAAGGCACGGAGCGTGCTCCTCACGAAAGAGGAGTTCGAACAGCTCTATGGCCCGCTCGATTGAGGTAACCAATGCTACAAAAGACATTCTTCTTCTGCCTGCTCGGCTGTGACAAGAACCGCGTCGACGGCGAGCGCCTCATGGGGGAAGCGGAGCGCCGCGGCTGCTCCATCACAGACGACCCAAAGGAGGCGCAAATTGTCGTCGTAAACACCTGTGCCTTTTTGAATGCGGCGCGGGAGGAGAGCATCGACGCCATCCTCGCATACAGTCGCCTCAAAGAGGGCAAGCTGGAAAAGCTGGTCGTGGCGGGCTGCCTTCCCGAAAAATTTGTGGCCGAATTGCAAAAGGGCCTGCCCGAGGTGGACGTCTTTCTCGGTGTGAAAGATGCCTCCGCGCTCTTCTCCGCGCTCGAAGCCTCCTATGAGATGGACAGGCAGATCAACGCCGTGGGCACGGGCACGGGGGACCGCACGGCCCGCCATGTCTCCACGCAATCGCACATCAAATATCTCAAAATCGCCGACGGCTGCTTCAACCACTGCACCTATTGCCTCATCCCCAAAATCCGCGGCAGGTATGTCTCTTACCCCATGGAGGAACTCGTCGCCGAGGCGGCCGCCCTCGGGGAGACGGAGGAACTCGTGCTCGTCGCGCAGGATACGACGCGCTATGGCGAGGATGGGGGGCAAAACCAATTCGTGGCGCTCATCCGTGCGCTCTCCGCGCTCCCCAACATCCGCCACATCCGCCTCCTGTATTGCTACCCCGAGGCCATCACGGAGGAGCTCATCGCTGAGGTGCGCGACAACGATAAGGTGCTCAAATATCTCGACATTCCCATGCAGCACTCGGAGGACCGCATCTTAAAGCTCATGGGGCGGCGGGGGACGCGCGCCGAACTCGTGGCGCTCATCCGAAAGCTGAGGGCGGAGATCCCCGCCATCGCCATCCGCACGACGTTCATCGCCGGGTTCCCCTCGGAGACGGAGGAAGAACACCGCGCGCTCATCGCTTTTTTGGAGGGGATGAAGTTTGAAAATTGCGGGTTCTTTGCCTATTCCCGCGAGGAGGATACACCCGCCTACCGCCTCCCCGGGCAGGTGCACCCCTCCACGAAAAAGCGCCGCGTGCGCGAGCTCTATGAGGCGCAGGCAGCAATTTCGGCGGAGAGACTTCGGACATGGGTGGGCCAAACGCTGTCTGTCGTCTGTGATTGCCCCGATACCGACGGTTGGATCGGGCGGGCATATTTTCAGGCGCAGGAGATCGACGGCAGCGTCTTTTTCACGGCAAACGGCCAAAAGGTCGAGGTGGGGAAAGTCTACCGGGTCAAGATCGTCGGCGCGGAGACGTATGACCTCATCGGTCAATGCGAGGAGGAACTATGAATTTACCCAATAAAATCACGCTCACGCGCATCTTCATGATCCCCGTGTTTGTGCTCTTCTTCTATTTGGACATCATGCCCTACCACGAGCTCGTGGCAGCCTTTGTGTTTGCGTTGGCCGCTTTCACGGATTTTCTCGACGGTCACATCGCGCGCAAATATCATCTCGTCACCAACATGGGCAAATTTTTGGATCCCATCGCGGACAAGGTGCTCGTCTCCACGGCCTTTATCCTCATGCTCACCCGCCCGGGCGTCTTTGTCTATGGCGGCTTTGCGCCGTGGGGTCTCATCGTTGCGGGCATCGCCGTGGCCGTCATCTTGGCGCGCGAACTCATCGTGAGCGGCTTTCGTCTGCTCGCCGTGGAGCGCGGCTTGGTGCTCGCCGCCGACAAGCTCGGCAAGTTTAAGACGGTCACGCAGGATGTCGCCATCTTCACCCTGCTCTTTACCATGCCGTTCCTCGGCAGGGAGGGCTGCATTGCGGGTTGCGCCATCGGCTATGCGCTTCTGCTGCTCGCAACGGTGCTCACCATCCTTTCGGGCTGCAACTACATCATCAAAAACAGACAGGTACTCAAAGAGGAAACAGTGTGAAATACGCCGCCGTCGTGCTCTACAACAACAAAAATTCGCTCTCGTCGGTGGACTTTGTCCCCGTGACGGATGCGCTGCTCTCGGGCGGCGTCTTTCTCGACGAGACGGTCTTTTTGCCCTATGACATCAAGGATGTGTTCGAGCAGACGCTCTCCCGCTTGGCGCAGTGCGGCGGTGTTTTCATCATTTGCGACGGCATCATTCTCCCCACGGTGCAGCGCGTGCTCGCGGAATTTTGCGGGCAGGCGGATGCGCCTTTCTTTGTGAAGGACGATTGCCTCCTCGCGGTGTTGCCCGCAGGGGCGAGCGGGGCGGAGCGCGTCAAAGACTTGATGCCGCAAATCGACGAACGGCGCGGGAATTCCTACTTTCGCATGGTCCTGTGCACGGTGGGTGCGCCGGGGGAGCAATTGGCGGGCATCGGGGCACAGCTCAAAAATAACCGTTTGGATCTGCACATCACCGAGCGCTATGGTGCCCAGCGTATCGAGCTCATCTATGACAGGAATACCTCCAAATACGATGTGGACGAGGCCGTCCGCTTCCTCGGGGCCGAACTCGGCGAATACCTCTATTCCTTGGAGGACGTGACGGTTGCCGAGCGGCTCGTGGAGGCGTTAAAGGTGCGCCGCTACCGCATCTCCGTGGCCGAGTCGTTCACGGGTGGCGGCGTCGGGCGGGCCATCGTCCGCGTGCCGGGAGCGAGCGCGGTCTACTTCGAGGGGCTCAACGTCTACAATGCCTCGGCCAAGATGTCGCGCCTCGGTGTGACGCCTTTCACCATCAAACAGAGGGGTACCGTGTCCGAACAGACGGCCTATGAAATGGCCACGGGCCTCTTGAACACGGGCAATTGCGACATTGCCATCGCCACGACGGGTGTCGCGGGGCCCGATTCCGACGAGAAAGGCAACCCTGCCGGACTGTGCTATATTGCCGTCGGGACGCGGGAGGAAGTGCACATCTACCGTTACCGCTTCGGCGGCGGGCGGGAGGCCGTCACGGAGACGGCCATCAACTTTGCCCTCTTCCTCGCCTATAAGGCTTTGAAATAGACAAAATCGTAGAAATTGCCAGCCCCAATTTAAAACAAACTCGTCGCACTCTTGCGACATCTTGCCCGATGAAACGATGAATCGGGATGAGCAGGTAAAAATAAAAAATCAAAATCGTCTCACGACATTTTGTTGGCACAACAAAATGTGTGAAGCTAAAATCACTTGCGCAGGCGGAATTCACTTTCGCCATGCGCGCCCCAATTTGCAGAGCCCTGTCTGCTTGTTGCCCGATGAAACGATGAATCGGGATGAGCAGGTAAAAATAAAAAAGGAAAATCGTCTCACGACATTTTGTTGGCACAACAAAATGTGTGAACACTAAAAACACTTGCGCAGGCGGAATTCACTTTCGCCATGCGCGCCCCAATTTGCAGAGCCCTGTCTGCTTGTTGCCCGATGAAACAGCGAATCGGGATGAGCACTTAAAACAAAAAAATAAAATCGTCTCACGACATTTTGTTGGCACAACAAAATGTGTGAACAACATTAAGGAGTTACAATATGAATGAGGACAAACGCAAAGCATTGGAACAAGTTCTTGCGCAGATCGAGAAAGAATACGGCAAGGGCGCGATCATGAAGCTCGGGCAGGAGGCGGGCGATACCGACATCGACGTCATCCCCTCGGGCTGTCTCGCGCTCGACTTGGCCCTCGGCATCGGGGGATTCCCGCGCGGCAGGATGATCGAGATCTATGGTCCCGAATCCTCCGGTAAGACGACGGTCGCTCTGCACGCGGTCGCCGAAGCGCAGAAATTGGGCGGGATCGCCGCCTTTGTGGATGCCGAGCACGCGCTCGACCCCGTCTATGCAAAGAAGTTGGGCGTCAACTTGGATGAACTATATGTCTCCCAGCCAGACACGGGCGAACAGGCGCTCGACATCGTGGATGCGCTCGTGCGCTCTTCCGCGGTGGACATCATCGTCGTGGACTCTGTCGCCGCGCTCACGCCCAAGGCAGAGATCGAGGGGGACATGGGGGATAGCCATGTCGGCTTGCAGGCGCGCCTCATGTCGCAGGCTCTCCGCAAGATCACGGCCATCGTGAACAAATCCAAAACTTGCGTCATCTTCATCAATCAGCTTCGCGAGAAAGTGGGCGTGATGTTCGGGAATCCCGAGGTAACGCCCGGCGGCAAGGCCTTAAAATTCTATGCCTCCATTCGCATCGATGTGAGAAAGATCGATTCCATCAAGGATACCGAGGGGGTCGCGGGCAACCGTACGCGCGCGAAAGTGGTCAAGAACAAGCTCGCGCCGCCTTTCCGTCAGGCAGAGTTCGACATCATGTATGGGGAGGGCGTCTCGCAGGAGGGTTGCGTCATCGACCTCGGCGTGCAGTTCGATGTCATCAAGAAGAGCGGGGCGTGGTTCAGTTATAACGACAACAAGATCGCCAACGGCCGTGAGAAGATGCGGCAGTTCCTCAAAGACAACCCCGAGCTCATGGAGGAGATCATTGCCAAGATCCGCGTGGCCGCGAAAGGCGCCTCCGTGGACGAAGTCGCCGGCAGCGAGGATTGATTTCGCTAAGGCGGGCTCACCCTTGCCTTCCCCTCTGGGGAAGGTGGCACGGCGAAGCCGTGACGGATGAGGTGGTAAAGCGCTCTATACTGTCATTTCGTCCGCCCGCACATATTTGTTGTCTAAGGGCGACACGAGCGCCCGCTGTCATGTCGAAGATGCAAAGCAGCGCACGAGCCAAAGGCGAAGTTGCAAAAGTCAAGACATCTCGGGCGCGAAGTAGCGGAGGCGAAGCCGGAGCCGAGAAATCTTTACCTTATTTTTTGCCCCCTCCATGGGGGAGGAGCGGCGCATGAGCCCCCTCCATGGGAGGGGGGTAGGGGGGTGGGGTGGCGACCAAGCGTGTTTTTCAACGGTGATTTACGACCATGATTTAGAATAGCAATAAAACTCTGACGCCTGTTGCGAAGAAATTGCGCAAAAACATGACGAAAGAGGAAAAGAAGCTCTGGTATGATTGCCTCCGGTTGTTGCCCTGCAAGGTCCATAGGCAGTATGTCATCGGAAAATATGTTGTTGATTTTTACTGTGCTTCGGCCGATCTTGTCATAGAGCTCGACGGTGCACAGCATTATGAGGATGACGCACTTCGCTATGATGCGGAACGGGACGCATATCTCCGTTCGCAGGGGATGACGGTGTTGCGCTATACAAATATTGAATTGAATCAGAATTTTAAGGGAATCTGTGAGGACATTTGGGCGCACCTGCCCGATTGGGTCACGGCACAATAGCGGCGCTACTTGACGAGCTCGTTTGCCACCCCACCCCCTTAATCCCCCTCCCATGGAGGGGGCAACAGAAAACAAATTTCCAATCTCATGCGTGCAGCCGAATTCACTTCGGCGGAACGCACTCAATTTGCCGAGCCCTGTCGGCTTGTTGTCGGATGGAACGATGAAGAGACAGAACTTGTTAAGGCGCCAACGTCCATTTCCGTCACGGAAATTTGTTTTCTGACCCATGGGGAGCGCCTTAATAAGGGGATACACTCATGCGGCAAGGGCGCCGCATTCGGTATGACAGCGTAAACAGAAAACAAATTTCGTGAATCAACTTAGGGAGTTCTTATGCAACATCAATTTTTAAAAGTGGCGGCGGTGAGCCCCGCGCTCAGGGTGGCCGACCCCGCATTCAACGCACAAAAGATCATCGAGATCATCGAGGCGCAAAGCGAGAAAGGCACCGAGCTGCTCGTCTTTCCCGAGCTCAGCATTTCGGGCTACACTTGCGGGGATCTCTTCCTCCAACAGACGCTCCTCGACGGCTGTCTTTCCGCCCTCAAAACCATCGCCGAGAGCACAAAGGGGCATACCATGCTCGTGTTCGTGGGTCTGCCTCTTTTGCATCAGGGCAAACTCTACAATTGCGCCGCGGCGCTCTCCCAAGGCAGAGTGCAGGGGCTCATCCCCAAGACCTATCTGCCCAATTACAACGAATTTTATGAGGCTCGCTACTTCACCTCCGCACCCGCGGGGGTCTGTTGGCACGCCTTTGGCGGGGATGACGAAAACGGCGCGTATTTCTCCGCCGAGCTCATTTTCCGTGACGAGAACTGTCCCGAGATCGCCGTCGGCTGTGAAATTTGCGAGGACCTCTGGGTGCCCGCTTCGCCCTCCGTGGAGCTTGCAAAGAGCGGCGCGACGGTCATCGTAAACCTCTCCGCCTCCAACGAGATCGTGGGCAAGCGCGAATATCGCCATAAGCTGCTCGCCGCCCAGTCGGGCAAAAATATCTGTGGCTATATCTATGCCGACGCGGGGATCGGAGAGTCCTCCTCGGACATGGTATTCGCCGGCAACAACATTATCTATGAAAACGGCACCTGCCTCGCCGAAGCCAAGCCTTTCGCGGGGGAGAGCGCGGAGGCCGAGATCGACGTCGGATTCCTCCTCGCCGAGCGCAGGCGGATGACGACGTTCCACGCGGGCGGAAAGACAGACGAATGGCTGGATGTACAATTCGTCACCGACGCTCCGCTCACCCTCCGCAGGGTGGATCCCATGCCCTTTGTGCCCAAGGAGGACGGGGCAAGACGAGAGCGCGCAGAGCTCATCCTCTCCATGCAGTCGCAGGCGCTCGCAAGACGGCTCTCGCAGATTCACGCCAAAACGGCGGTGCTCGGCATCTCGGGCGGGCTGGATTCAACGCTCGCGCTCCTCGTCACCTGCCGCGCCTTTGACCTCCTCCAAAAGGACAGGAAGAGCATCTTAGCCTATACCATGCCCGGGTTCGGCACTTCAAAAAAGACAAAGGGCAATGCCGACGCACTCATGAAAGCCTTGGGCGTTACGGCCCGCACCGTGCCCATCTCCGAGGCTGTCTCCGTGCATTTTCGCGACATCGAGCACGATCCCGCAGTCCACGATGTGACCTATGAAAACTCGCAGGCGCGCTACCGCACCATGGTGCTCATGGACGCCGCCAACAAACACGGCGGCATCGTCGTCGGCACGGGCGATCTCTCCGAGCTCTCCCTTGGCTGGTGCACTTACAACGGCGACCACATGTCCATGTATGCCGTCAACTGCTCCGTCCCCAAGACGCTGGTCAGGCACCTCGTCCGCGCGGAGGCAGACCGTCTCGGCGGGGAGGCCAAGGCCATCTTAGACGACATTCTCGGCACGGAGATCTCCCCCGAGCTGCTCCCGCCCGACGCCAAGGGCGCAATCGCGCAAAAGACGGAGGACCTCGTCGGCCCTTACGAACTCACAGACTTCTATCTCTACCACTTCCTGAGGAGGGGGGATCGGCCGGCCAAGATCTTGGCCCTCGCCGAGCGCGCCTTTGTGGGGAGATACGACCGCTCCACCCTCAAAAAGTGGCTCGTCAGTTTCCTGAAACGCTTCTTTGCGCAGCAGTTCAAGCGCAACTGTGTGCCCGACGGCGTGAAAGTGGGCTCCGTCTCGCTCTCGCCGCGCGCAGACCTCCGCATGCCCGCCGATGCCTCCGCATCGCTCTGGGTCTCCGAGGCCGAAAATCTTTAAGGACAAAATCTTTCAGGGCAAACTCTCTAAGGATAAACTCTTTCAGGGCGAAATCTTGAAAGCCCAACATCCGAAAACAAAAAGCGACGGGCGGCCCATGGCCTGCCCTGCAAAAAAAAAATTAAACATGAGGGGTATCAACAATGGCATTTAAGAAAGACTTTGCGTGGGGCGTCGCGACGGCGGCCTACCAGATCGAGGGCGGTGCGCACGAGGCCGACAAGGGTCTCAACGGCTGGGACGTGGGCTCGGCAACTCCCGGGCGCATCTTTGAGGGACACAGCGGCGACGTGGGGTGCGACCACTATCACAAGTTCAAAGAGGACGTCGCGCTCATGCAAAAAATGGGCATCAAGGCCTATCGTTTCTCCGTCAATTGGGCGCGCCTCATCCCCATGGGGACGGGCAAGGTGTCCGAGGACGGCAAGCGGTTCTACACCCAGCTCTTGACAGAGCTCCGCGCCGCGGGCATTCAGCCGTGGATGACGCTCTTCCACTGGGATTTCCCGTATGTCCTGTATCAGCGCGGCGGCTGGCTTAGCCCCATGAGCCCCGCGTGGTTCGAGGAGTATGCGCGCGTGTGCGCCGAGCTCTTCGGGGACTATTGCGACCACTTTATCCTCATCAACGAGCCGCAGGTTTTCTTGGGAGAAGGGCACTTTCAGGGCAAGCATGCTCCTTTCTTAAAGCTGTCCGCGGGGGAAGTCATGCGGTGCGCGCACAATGTGCTTCTCGCATGCGGCAAGGCGGAGAAGATCATCCGCAAGACCGTCTCCCATCCCGTCTATATCGGCACGGCACAGGCCTATTGGCCCGCCCTTCCCGCGCGCGAAGAGGACTATGAACTTGCAGAGCGCGAGACGTTCGGCTGCCATGAGGATTTCGGCTCCGTCAACTACTACACCGATCCGCTCATCTTCGGCCGCTATCCCGCAGAGTTCGAGGCGTGGCAGAAGCGTTGCGGCTTCACCTATGCCGCCAAGGATATGGACATCATCCAAAGCAAGATGGACTTTTATGGCGCCAACACCTATTCGGGCGATTATGTCACCTTAAAAGAGGGCAAAGCGGTTCGCCTCACGCCTCCTCCGACGACACCCAAGACGGACATGCGCTGGAACGTGCACCCCGATGCTTTCTACTATGGCACCAAATTTTTGTGGGACCGCTATCGGCTCCCGCTCATCTATACGGAGAACGGCGTCGCGCTCGCGGAGTGGAAAGATTTGAACGGCGAGATCAAGGACTATTCGCGCATCGACTTCATCAAGCGCTACTTGCGTGCTCTGTCAAGGGCGGTCGACGATGGCGTGGATGTAGGGGGTTACTTCTACTGGTCGCTCATGGACAACTTCGAGTGGGCGGAGGGCTTCTCCAAGAAGTTCGGCCTCGTGCACATCGACTATGAGACGTTGGAGCGCACCCCCAAGGAGAGCGCCTACTTCTATCGGAAGCTCATCGAGACCAACGGCGAGGAGATTTGGAAGTAAGCCCGTCAAGTGGTCAAAAAATAAGGTCAATCAGAAAACAGCGGGGATGCCCCGCTGTTTTTGTGCGCCCGAGAAACTGCCTGAAAAGTTGTCTGAAAAGCTGTTTGAAAAGACTATCTGAAAGGGTGCCTGTTTATTTGCGCTTCCTCTTTTTACAGATCACGACAACGGTGATAACCCCGACGAGCACGAGAATGACGGGGACGGCCACCATGATGATGCCGAACGGGAAAGTGTGGAAGATGGAGAGGAGGTTGTCTGTCCAATCGGGGCCGTCTGGGTTTTCCGCGCTCGAAAGTGTAAAGGTCAATTCGCTTTCCGGAAGACCATTCGCGGACATGGTATAGCCATTTTCTGTCTTAGTGAATGTTTCAAGGCTGCATTGGGTCATGTAATACGGCGTGTGGATGTCGACCGTCAGCTCGCCGAAACTCTTCCACGTCTTTGCTGGGGAGAGCAGATAGGTGTAGTTGTAGACGGCGGGCGTCCAACTGAGGTCGATGGCGGGATAGAGCGGCGCGGTCACGGTGTTGGTGACGCGAGCCCCCGGCGCAAAGGTGATCTCGTATTCATACCACCGCATGAGCGCGCGGGACAAATTTTGCTCCGCATACGGAAGCGTGATGACGGACGACGGGCTCGTGTCGCACGCGCGCTTGAATTGGGCGACGGCGGCATTGTACCAATCGACCTCCGAGATGGCACTCGCCTCATCCCGCCAGCCGAGCACGTATTCGCCAAAGGTCATGGTGCGCGTCCCTTTCAAGAGCATCCTGCCGTCGATCTGCTCGCGGTCGTTCGTCGCGCCATTCTGATAGAACTTCCACGTGAGGGAGAGGGGTTCTCCGAGCGCATACAGCACGATCTTCGTGTAGGCAGACGTGCCGTGGCGGAATTTTCCGTCCGACAGCTTGCGCCACGAGGAATTTTGCGGAACATACAGTACCGTTTTCCCACCCAAGTCGGGAATGTCAAAGGCGGCAGTCGCCGCGTCGTAGGTTTGCGTGTCCACATCGGCGACGGCGTAGGTATACTCGGTCACGGGGAGCGTGGGGGAGAAGAAGTCGTCCGCAACCATTTCGTCATGAACGGCGCCGAGGTCGCGCTGCACGTCAAACTGCTCATACTCATATGAGAGCGTATGGCGGATGCGCGTTTGGGCTTTCGTCCCGTCCACAGAGATGTCGTATTTTGCGGTGTCATCGGCGGTCACGCGGTTCCCCGCTTCGTCGTAGTAGAAGCTGTCGGCGTAGTCGGGCAGACGGCCGAAAGGGAACAGCAGCTTGGAGGTGACGGTGTACTCCGAGGGATTGAAGAAAGTGTACTGTGCGGTGACCCGCCCGTCGTAGGCAAGCAATTGCTCCGCGGATTCATAATAATTCGAGGGAAAACTCCCCAAATCCAGCGTGAGGAGCTCCTTTTCGATGACGATGGGGCTCTCGGCATCTGCCGGCATGGCGCCCGTTGCATTCACGCCGCTGAAATGGGACTGTGCCGAATTTGCCGACGCGGGAACGGGCCTTGCGGCGAACGCGGAGCAGAGCGCGGCCGCCGCAAACAGTAGCACCGCTCCCACCACCATGCCCGCGTTGAGGGACTTGTGTTTCACTATATTAGAAATTTGTCGCATCGTTTCTCCGGGAATTTTTCGGCTCATCTCGTTGGGATTTTTTTGGGGAAATTATTTTGAAAATCTTTTGAAGCATCGTTCTCTCCGATGCTCTCTAACCCCATTATAACAGACACCCCCCGCAAAGTCAAGACATTTATTGTCATTTCCCCGCAAAGCCTCCTCCGCTCTTGTCGCCCCTGTAAGGGGAGATGTTAAGGCATAGCCGAGACAGAGGGGTTTTCTTGGTTTCCCCGTTGTCATGGTCCGCGCGAGGTCAGTGTAGATACTTTTAATGATTTCCTTTCTTTTTATTGCAGGGACCGCAAAGGAGCTCGGCATTGGAGAGTACCGTCCTGCCGCCCTTGGACCATGGAGCGATATGGTCCATTTGAAGCTCCTCGGGATAAAACCACTTTTGGCAGATTTTGCATTGATATTTCCCCTCCCTGCATTCCCGCTTCGTGAGGAGTTCACGTTTATCGTCGATTGTAAAAAGTCGTTTGTCATCCACGCTGATACCGTTTACGATTGCTTGTATGATATCCTCGATCTCTTTTCGTTTGTCTGTGACTTTGCAGTCGTTGCTCTTTAAATACCGCTTGATTTTTACATTGATCTCGCTCTTATGTTCTTTCCATATTGCGGCATCATCCAAGTATTTCATGGATAATGTAAAATAGATATCCAACTGTCCGTAGTCGTCGAAGATATCTTTGATAAATTTTATATATTTTGTGACCAATCTTTGGTCGGTCACAAATGCAGTGTTTTGTTGGGCCTCCACATAGTCGCGAATATCCTTTTCTCCCTTCAATTGGCACAAAAATTTCAACACGCGCATTTGATTTTTTCCGCGGCTATTTGTGCCGAGCACCTTGCCCGCGGCTCGATCTTGATTTACATAGCTCGTAAGTCCGCGCAAATATTCCCCGTGATAAAGCCCGTTTAAGACCTCATAGGGCGATAGGGGAACACCGAGCGTATTGATCCTGTTGAAAATTTCCCGCTTCAATTCCTTTGAACCGCTGCATACGATGACGGAGAGCTCGGTTTCGAGCATTTTTTTCTGTAAACTGAACTCGGTCTCTTTCCAAAGATTGTCTTGATATTGTAAATCGTTTTCAATGAATTTTTTTATGGCCTCAATGCGTTGTTTGCCGTCCAAGACTTCCAATTTGCCCTCTTCATTTTTCCATAGATAGAAAGCGGGAAGCGGGACACCGTTCATGATGCTGTCTACAACAAGCGTCTGCTTTTCCCGATTATAGATAATTTCTCTTTGCAACTCAATGTCGCTGATGATAACTCCGTCGCGGATCTTTTCATAGAGTTCCCCGATCTTCATCGTGATACACCTCCTTATTTCTGATAATGATTCTCTCAAAGGGCGCCTTATAGGGCTTCCCGTCTTTTTCTATCCACAATGTCGCCTTGTCGCCCTTGAAGCGGATCGTCTTTTCGATCTGAACACCCTTACCGATGATCTCAAATTGCTCCGGGTTATATTTACTTAAAAAGCTGATCGGGACGCCCATGTGTCCCTCATAGTCATACGGGATCAAAGTGGCTTTGGGAACATCGATTCCGTTGTAATTATAGTACTTTGGATATCTGTCCGGGGAGTATTGCTCGGTCAGCGTCAATCTATCGTGGCGATAGCTTACATCCAAATTTGTATACCATTTGCATGCGCGCGGTACAGATCCCTCCGGTTCTTTCGATAAAACCTTAGTTCCGTCTGATAATATGAATCCGGAAAGTTGCTTGGCGTATCCGAGCCACATCTCATTGTGCATTATATGGCCGAATACGTCTTTATAGGAAAGGGCAGTCAGTGGGCCTATCACCAAAAACTTCATTTTGTTTGCAAACATAGTGTTTATAAAATCCACAAACAAGCTGAATGGCGGATTGGTAATGACCAAATCATATTTCTTGTAGTCGATGTCTTGAAATTTGACGCCTTCGCCCGTTTTCGGATTATATCCACTCACCGAGATGGATCGGATCCCATAGACATCGGCATGAGCGATCAAAAATTTGACGAAATTACATTTGACCTTTTTCAAGTCTTTTTCGATTTTTCGAACGGAGGCAGAAATATTCACCTCCTTAACATAGTTACCGGATGAAAGCAGATCGGATGCGGGGACATAATCACCGTTGCGATATACGATCTCCTCGGATAGGCTTTCGTCCCAATCACAGGGACACAGTAGCCGTTTTCCCTGTAATTGCGTCTTATAGAGCGGCACCTCCGCCGCAATGTCCTCATACAGGGTATAGAACTCATCGTTCTTTTTTTCATACGCCTTTCGTAGTTTTTCCTTTGCCATAACCTCGCTCCTTTGTTATGATTATAGCAAAAGTTTACATGAAGGGCAATCATTTGCATATATAAGTGCAATAATTATTTCATAATATGTAATTTTTACAAGTTACATAAATCGTCCTTGGCTACCGCAATCTATATAATTATGGATAGAGAGGTGGAGAATGGATAAGGAAGAAGTTGTCAGACGGATCGGCGTCATGCGCACGAAAGCGGGGCTCTCTGCACGAGAATTGAGCCTTAGGATCGGGAAAAATTCGGCATATATTTCACGATTAGAATCCAAAAATGATAGTTTTGAACCCTCTGTCTCCGCGCTTCTCAAAATCATCGAGGCCTGTAATTCGACGGAGAGCGAGTTTTTCTATTACGACATGTATGCCTATGTCAAGGACAAGGAGATCATCGATTTATTGCAATCGGCAAGCACGGCAAAAAAAGAGGCCATTCTGACGCTCTTGAAAAATAAATAATCAATCCTATAAAAATTTAAAAAATTTCAAAGCCGCCCGCGCAATTTTGCGCGGGCGGCAACATGTCCAACTGTCATACCGAAGCCCCAACGGGGCTGAGTGTATCCCCTCAAACGAAGTCCGCATGCCCATAGAGGGGGCAGGTCAAAGCCGGTTGTCCTCCCACTCCTCGCTCAAAATTTGGCGGATCACATGAAGATCCTCCTCTGCCTCAACCAATTTTTTCAGCGCAACGGCTTTTCTTCGCCCCACAGAACGAAAATTCCTCTGATACAACTCGCACGTCCCGTGCTTTTCCACCCGCATGTCGTTTTGCGCGCGGCAAAATCCGTAGTCCAATTTGTCAAATTGGCAAAATCCTTTCGTGTAAATCGGACGATAAAATCTGCAATTGTAGCACTCTTTGCCTTTTTCCATGAAAAAACTCCTTTTTTCTCTATTATAGTTGTATGACATTGAACTGTCAAGCAAAAGAAGTTGTGTTATGCTAAACTTTTTCCATGGAACTTTCTACGATTTTTTCAAAACGGCTCACGGAAGCAGTCGTACAGAGCGGGACCACCTATGCAGCGCTGGCCCAAAAGTTGGGCGTGAATAAATCCACCGTCTCCATGTATATCCACGAGAAAGCGCTCCCTTCGCTCGCCACACTGTGCATGATTGCAGATATTTTGGAGGTCTCTACCGACTTCCTCCTCGGTCGCACGGAATATTGACCGAGCCCCAAAGGAACGATGAGCTCTCGTCGCTCCCGAAAATATTCTAAAAATTTTTATCCGAAACACTTGACAGACAATACTATGCAATGTATAATATCATGCGAAGAGGGGTATCCATGGATATTCAGATGAAAAAAGGGCTGTTGGACGTGTGCGTGCTCGCGCTCCTCTCGAGAGGGGATTCTTACGGCTATCAACTCGTGACGGAGCTCTCCAAGGTGGTGGAGGTGTCCGAGTCGACGCTGTATCCCATCTTGAAGCGGTTGGAGGCGGGCGGGTTGCTCACGACCTACACATGCGAGCACGGCGGCAGGCTTCGGCGGTATTACCGAATCACGCAGGCGGGGCTGGCGCGGCTCGGGCAGTTCGGCGAGGAGTGGGCGGAGCTCGAACGGATCCACGATTTTATCGCGGGAGGAAAAAAATGAAGAAAAAAACATATTTAAAGAAACTTGCGAGGGCGCTCAAAGGCGTGCCCGCGAACGAGCGGGAGGACCTCGTCTCCTATTACGACGAGCTCATCGAGGACCGTTTGGAGCAGGGGAAGAGCCCGCGCGAAGTTTTTTCGGAGTTGGAGCCTCCCGAAAAAGTTGCGGAAAATTACCTCCGCGATCAGACCTCTGAGAATGCCTTAGACGGTAAACGTGGATACCATGTCCAAAAGAGACCCCTCACATTTGTGCGTTTCTTGGGTGCAATCCTCGCAGTGCTCGCAAGCGTCGTGCTCGCCTCGCTCATCGTCGCGTTCTTGGCCGCGGGGGTGGCGATGTCCATCGCGGGCGTGTATGCTTTCGCCATCTCTTTCGGCCTGTTGTTCGAGGGGCATGCGGCGATCTTCTTCGCACAGTGGGGGATGGCTTTCGTCCTGTTCGCGCTCGCCATGCTCTCGGAGGAGTTGGCAGTCGTCCTCGCCAAGGGGCTTGCGGGCATGTGGCGGCTCGTCGCGGCCCGTCCCACACACAAAAATCCCATGCAAAAACGCATACGGCGCGCGCTCATTGCAAGCTGTGCGATGTTGCTCGGCGGACAGCTCATGTTCGTGGCGGCATTCGGGGCGCTTGGATTCCGCTATCAAAACCTTGCCGTCACCGACGGGCTCGTCACCCATGAGGAGCAGCTCACCGTCTCCGACGAGATAGTTTTGGAGGTGGACAACTCTGCCGTCACGGTCAAACGGTCGGAGGACGAGACGTGTCGGCTCGTCTACCGCGACTTCCCCGAGACCCCGAGGCGGTTTGCCTTTGGGGACGGAAAGGCCGTGCTCAGCGACGGAGACGGGGCCTTTTCGGTCATGGGTGCATCGCTCAGCCTCCAATGGCACCGCGGGCTGCTCGTCGGCGCCGTGACGGGGAACCTGCAAAGCGCGGAGCTCTATCTTCCCGCGTCTTTCTCGGGCGCTCTTGCGGTGAAAATTGCCAACGGATCGGTATCCATTGCGGACATGGTATGCTCTGATTTGGTCGCAGTAACAAACAACGGCGCAATTTCTTTACACAATGTCACGGCAGAAACGATCACGGCGGAGGCGGGAAACGGCGCAATTGTTTTGAAAAATGTCGCGTGCGCGCGCGTTCTTGCCACGACGAGCAACGGCGCAATTTCGTTTGCGAGCCTTTGTTCCGACCACATCTTTTTGCGCACGGGCAATGGGGCTGTCTCGGGGACGGTCGCGGGCAGCGAGGAGGAGTATACCATCGTGGCCTCGGTCGGGCTGGGGAGCTGTAACTTGCAAAACCGAGTGGGCGGCGACAAACAGCTCGAAGTGCTTGTCTCCAACGGCGCCGTGGATGTCAAATTCACCTCCTAACGCACCGCCCCACGGCAGAGGATTTTTTGTCTCTGTAAAAGACGCTGTTTACACAAATAAAGACGCCGCCCGCGCAAGTTCTTGCGCGGGCGGCTTGTATATGAAATGTTGCGAACTCCGTCGTCAGTAGGGTTTTCTTCCAAGCAGAAAATCAATATCTTCGTGGAAATAATCGGCAATTTTGCAGAGGTTTTGTACGGTTATTTCTCTTTGACAAAGCAGATAGCGAGTGATCGTCGGTTGAGGGATTCCCACTTCTTTTGCGAATTTGCAGACAGAATACCCACGCTCTGCCAGCAATTCACGTAAATTTTCTGCAAATTTCTCCGCATATCCCATGAAGATATTTTATACCAAACGGTATGATATTATTGACATAATACCAAACGGTATGATATACTATTGTAGCATTAAGGAGGTAGAAAATGGAATTTTATAGGTGGATGATTACTCATTCGGGGATGGTCTATTCAATCATTGTGTCAGTTGTGGTTATTACGATCGTGACCGTCGTGATTGCTCGTAAGATCAATGAACGCAGGGGATTTCGTAAAAGAAAGGAGCGGGCGCTGGCTCAAGAGGAAGAGGATAGCAAAAAAGAATTTGTGATTACGAGCGGGACATTAAATAGATATAACGGCAATGCAATCGAGTTGCATATCCCGCAAGGGATCACGGGGATAGGATGTTATGGTCACTATGTGGGGGAATATCCTTACAATGTAACAATATACTCAGGCGCCTTTCAAGACAATCAACGGATAAGAAGTGTATTTCTCCCGGATAGTATCAGAGGAATTGCTACGAATGCGTTTTGCAATTGTATAATGCTTTCCAAAATCAATATTCCGGAGGGTATTTCACGAATATGCAAGGGAACATTTTCTAACTGCGTTAGTTTGGAGGGGATCGAACTCCCGAAGTCAGTGAATCTCATTGACGAAGAGGCGTTTCATAATTGTACAAATTTACGCTATGTCATTATAAAAAACGATCATCCCGTTGTCCATTTTGAGGCATTTTCGGGCTGTCGTCTGAGTGAAGTACATCTTGGAAAGGATCTGAGCGAAATTTCGGGCTTGGGAAGAGCCAATCAAATGGATATTTATATTCCCACTCTATCTGCATGGTTCACTAAAAAAACCAATTTAAATTTAGGTCGTTATAGATTATTTGTAAACGGTTCTTTGATGCAATCGTTAATCATAGATAGGAATGTACCGGATCGGTGTTTTCATGAGTGTATTTCACTGACCGAGCTCAAATTCGGGAACAACGTTGAAGTGATCGAGGGGTATAGTTTTTTCGGTTGTATCAGCCTGAAAAATTTGTATATTCCGAAAAACATCGTGGTGATTGAAAATGATGCTTTTACGAACTGCACAAATCTTGAAACAGTCATGATTCCATCGGCTTTTCGGGCAAGGGTCAGTGCAATCTTTCAAAATCCCTATATTCGATTTACATTCTATGATTGATATTCAATTGTGGATTGATATTCAATCGTGATATCTTACAAAATCAAACCTGCCACCCGCGCAAAATTGCGCGGGTGGCAGGTTTAACCGGAAAAGCTTCCTTATTGTCATGAGGCGAGTCCCTCCGCTGTCATACCGTTCGCGCGAGGCAGGGGGCCTCCAACTGTCATACCGAAGCCCCAACGGGGCTGAGTGTATCCCCTCATACGAAGTCCGCATGCCCCCTCCATGGGAGGGGGTGTAGGGGGTGGGGTGGCGACGAGGTATCATGAACCGCATGCCTCCCCGAAAAAATTAGTTAGCAATGGCGAACTTTTTTTCAAAAAGGGGCGAAAATCAGTTGACAAGGTAAATTACATGTGATAGAATAGGCACAGTTAGCAAAGGCTAACCCATCTTGCCCGCAGGCGGCGGGCAAATTTATCGGAGATGAGTTCGCATAGGCGAACCAAAGGAGATCGCAGTTTTATGCCATTATTGCTCGCACCCATCGGACAGGAAGTGAAGATCGTAAAAATCGTTGCGGACGATAAAACCAAAAAGCACCTTTCCAATTTAGGCGTACTCGTGGAGGGGACGATCACCGTCATCTCTTCGAGCGGCGGGAGCACGGTGTGCCGCGTCAAAGACGGCCGCCTCGCCCTCGACCGGAGCATTGCCTCGCGCATCTATGTCGCGTGAGCGAAAGGGCACACAAGGCAAAAAACTCATTTGGAGGATCTTATATTCTATGACAAAACTACTCAGCGAATTTTCCGTCGGCGAGAGGGGAGTTGTTAAAACTGTCTCGGGCGAGGGAAGGCTCAGGAGGAGGCTCTTCGACATGGGCGTCACCCCGGGCGCCGAAGTGCTGCTCCGCAAGAAAGCTCCGCTCGGGGACCCCATCGAGGTCACCATCCGCGGCTATGAGCTCACACTCAGAAAGACGGAGGCCGATCTCGTCACGATGGAGGCGGGCAAATGATGAAATTCGCACTCGCCGGCAATCCCAATTGCGGCAAGACCACACTCTTCAACCTGCTCACGGGCTCAACGGCCTATGTCGGCAACTGGCCGGGCGTCACGGTGGATAAGCGGGAGGGGACGTATAAGCGCGGGGAAGAACCCGTGCAGATCGTAGACCTGCCCGGCATCTATTCGCTCTCCCCCTACACCCCCGAGGAAGTCATCTCGCGTAACTTCATCCTCGATGAAAAGCCCGACTGTGTCATCAACATCGTCGACGCGACCAACCTCGAACGCAACCTCTACCTCACCACCCAGCTCATGGAGATCGACGTGCCCCTCGTCATCGCCCTCAACATGATGGACGCGGTGGAGAAGAGCGGGGACGAGATCGACGCCAAGGAATTGGAGAAAAAGATCGGCCTTCCCGTCGTCGCCATCTCTGCTTTAAAGGGCGCGGGCATCAAGGAGCTCATGGACAGGGCCATCTCCTTTGCCAAAAAGCCCCGCGCGGGCGTCACCGTGCTGCACGATTCCCCGCTCGCACACCTCGTGCGCGACGTGGGCATTGCCCTCAAAGGGGCCAAAGTGGATGCACCCGTCTTTCACGCGGTCAAACTTGCCGAGATGGATGAGATCGAGGTCAAGATGCACCCCGAACTCGTCGGCATGGTGGAGGAATTCAAGGCCACGTTCGAGGACGAGACGTTCGGCGACGACCTCGAAGCCGTTGTGGCGGACGCAAGGTATAAATACATCTCGGCTAATTACTCCTCGGCCTACCGCAGAAAGGAGCGCGGGGAAAAGCTCTCCCGCTCGGACAGGGCGGATAAAGTGCTCACCAACAAGTGGGCGGGCATCCCCATCTTCCTCGTCATTCTGTTCGCCATCTTCCACCTCACTTTCTCGGAGGACCTCTTCTACATCAGCGCGATGGCGGGAGGACTTCCCTCGCTCGAAGATTTGGGCCTCGACATGGGGAACCCCGGCGTGACGCTGCTCGCCTGTTTCTATGACGGCGCCATCTTCTCCCCGGGCGTCATCTTCACCAATCTGTGGACATGGTTGCTCGATTGGGTGGGGGAACTCATCGGCATCATCACGGGCAGCGCACCCCTGTGGGTGGGGAGCTTTGTGGGCGACGGCATCTGGGGCGGGCTCTCCGCCGTGCTCGGCTTCATCCCG
>CANQJF010000028.1 GCA_947624225.1 uncultured Clostridia bacterium | reverse complement strand
CTCGGCAAATTGGGTCGCCCACGCCCGAAATAAATTCGGGCTAAGGCAAGTAAATTGAAAGGCCTACCCCCAACGGGGGGAGGCTCTGCCTGCAAGGCGGTGGTGGGGGGCTTGCCTTCCCCTTTGGGGAAGGTGTCGAACGGAGTGAGACGGATGAGGTGACCTCATCACCCGCTTCACGGGAGCTTCCCCAGAGGGGAAGCCGAGAGCGGCGGGGGCGTTTGCCATCCTGCAATGCACATGCAAAATAAAAAGCCGCGGCTGCTTTCCAAGCAGCCGCGGCTTTCTCGTTCCATGAAATTAGTCCATACCATGTCCGCGATTGCGCGTCTTTTAGCCGTTCAGCGCGCCTTTCTGTGCGGCAATGTATTCTTTCAAACTATCCGGGATGGTGATCTTAGTGCTTCCGACGTTCGTAAATTTTATGGATTGTGTCGAGGCGCAATTTACGGAGATGCTTCCGTCATTGTATAGGCAGCTCATGTGCTCCTTTTTTTCGCTAATTCGTCCGTCCTTGACGATAAATTCGCTTGAAAAGTCTATCATTTCCATATTATTATATGATTCTATCTTTGAATCTAAAATCGGAGCCAATATTTCATTGGAGGATATCATCATCAAATATTTTTCATACGAATTCATTTTAAACCCGGTGTCTGTTTTTTCATAAAATGAAAAATCATAGCTTATGAAAAGCAGATTGAGCAAAGTACGTACTTCGTCTTTTGAGATTTCATAACCCGTTTTTTGGTCTGTTACTGTCCATTGCTCATCCACAACAGAAGATGTCGTTTCATTTACAATGTTTTGATATGTAATAATTTTCCCGTCATCAATTACGGTATATGCACGTCCGGTATATGATCCTAATCCGAACTCACCAAAATTCATCGATGTTTCGGTGTATGTGCCGGTTTTCGTAAACATGATTTTGTTGTGCCCGGAGATTTCTTTCTCCTGGCCGCTATATACATCGCTCTCTTGTCCATATACACCGCTTGCAACATTATCTTGTTCAAGTGTCCAATTTTCATATTTTTCTGGAATTAACAAATCCTCGAAATAGCTCTTTGTGATGGGTTCGCCGACTTTCGTGGGCGGAACGAAATAGCGGACGCTGCCCTCCGTTTCCAGCAGATACAATCCGTGCGTTTTCACGTCGTCATCCGTTGCGTCCGTTGCCGCTGTGGGTGTCGCGCCGTTGCTCGGGATTGCGGCGCGGTAGGAGACGGTCCCGCGCTCGGCATGGTCGATTTTCTCGGCAGCAAGTTCGCCAAGCGGGAGCTGTTTGAGCTCTTCCGCCGTGAGGTCTGCCTCTTTCTCATAGCCGATGAGCTCCGTCTTTGTGGAGAGGCCGTCGAGTTCGTTCTTTAAAAAGGCTTGAATGGCCGCATCTTCGGTTGTGAATTCCTCATCCGATACCTTGCCCGCGAACGTGTCGCCCGTGCTGTTTCCCCACTGAACGGTGCACGCCGAAAGGCACGAGAGGCCGAGAATAAGTGCGAGAACTGCGGCAAACAGTTTTTTGCTTTGCTTCATTTTACTCTTTCTCCTTTTGAATTTGTACAAAAATCTTGTACTTTTGCTAATATTATACAAGGAACTTGTACTCTTGTCAAGAAAATGAAGATAAAACTTGCAGAAAATATTAAATTTTATAGGCTTCAAGCCGGGATGACGCAAGAGGAGCTTGCAAACCTTTTGAACGGAAAGCGCAGCCTTGTCTGCAACTATGAGAGGGGTTACAGCATTCCCGACGTCTACACGATTTGCCGCCTTGCAAAGATTTTTGACGTCACCCTCGATGAACTGGTCGAGCCGACGGATGAGAATTGATAGAAGAAAAAGCCGCGGCTGCTTGGAAAAGCAGCCGCGGCTTTTTGGTGTATGGGTATCGCGTGATGCGCGGACTTCGTTTGAGGGGATACACACGCCCTTAGTCCACAATAGAAGCCTCGGGCGGACGGTATGACAGCGGTAACCCTGCCATGGGTGTGGAGGGGCGCATGAGCCCCCTCCATGGGAGGGGGACTAAGGGGGTGGGGTGGCGACGGAGGTTCACGAAATTTGTTTTCTTTTCGACTGTCATACCGTTCGCGCGAACCTTGTCCCTCCGCTGTCATACCGAACGGAGCGACAGCGGAGTGAGTGTATCCCCTTGGCAGAACGCTTTTGTGTCATTTCGTCCGCCCGAGGCTTCTATTGTTGTCTAAGGGCGACACGAGTGCCAACGGCGCGAAGTAGCCGACGGGGTCTGACTTTCAACGAACTGCTCATCTGCGAGAAATCTTATTACGACCAAGTAGAGGCAGAGCAAAAATAAGGTAGAGATTTTTCGATTGCGCTTGAAGAACTTGGTCCCGATTGGTTGTTTCATCCGACAACAGGCCGACAGGGCTCGGCAAATTGGGTGCGTTCCGCCGAAGTGAATTCGGCTGCACGCATGAGATTGAAAGCCTTCCCCTTTGGGAAAGCTCCCGCGATGTCCCGCGATGCGGGTGATGAGGTGGGGGTGGGTGTCCTAAGGCATGGTCGCGACCTTACAGGGGCGACAAGATAACGGAAGCCCTTCACCAACCCTTGGTGAGGTCGAAGCCGTACATCTGCACAACTTCGAAGCAGGGAGAGTTTGCGATGTCGCGCGGGGTGCAGACGGGCCCGCCGTCCGAATCGATGTCGTAGCCCGCGTTCTTATAGGCTTGCCACACGAGGTGGGAGCAATAGGTGTCGATGGGTTCGGTGCCCTGGTCCTTGGGCGTAAAGATGCCCGCCGTAAAGTGGTAGGGGACGCCCACGAGGTACTTCGCCGCGTCGGCCGCGAGCTTTTTCCGTGCATCGGCGTCCGCCCCTTTCAGCCGCAAAACCATGAAGTTGGGCGCGGACTGAAACCACGGCACACCGATGCTCGATCCCATCGAACAGATGGAGCTGTTGGTGCCGATCACGGCCGATTGCAGCAGTCCGTTTTCGAGAACGAGGGCAGCATGTCCGTGCCGCCATCCAAAGAGGTGGCTGGAAGAGGTCACGAGCACATCCCCGGGTTCGAGTTCGACGATGGGGGCATAGAAGCGTATGCCGGTCCGCGTGTCGAAGAGCATGTCGTGGTAGACGAGCCCCTCCGAGACGACTTCATGCACGAGTTTGCCCTCGTAGAACAGCGCCTCTTGAAAGCCGCGGATGTCGGCCGCGGAGAGCTTGCGCAGGGCGTCGCGGGAGAAAATTCCCGTCTGGGCGGTGAGGAGGGCGTAGTCCTCATCCTGCCATTCGTCGCGGGATCTCCCGAGAACGGCGGAAAGATCGGCCATCTCATAGGCGGGCAGGACGCGTGCGTCGTCATCCACGTTCAACGCCGTGATGAGCAGAAAGAGATCGCCCCCCAAAAACAGGATGAGGACGGCGAGCAGCACGGCGACGATAATTTGCAATTTTTTGACGGTCTTTGCTTTCACGAAAGCCTCTTTTGTGCGTGGTCGGCCACGGGGACGACGATAAAAATTCTCCAATCATGCACACTAAGAATATTATAGTCCGTGCGCGCCCGTTTGTCAAGCGTTTCTTGTTCGTCAACTTTCGTTAAGCCATGCTTCGCGGCAAGAACCCAATGCCTTGGGGTAAGCAAGCCATGCTCCGCGGTAGGTAAGATAAACTTCGCGGTAGGTAAGATAAACTTCGCGGCAAGTAAGATATGCTTTGCGGCACGTGCTATGCGCTCTCGCGCCGTGCGAGCACTTCTCCGCTCTCTGCCCCGAGCAGGAGGGAGACGGTCTTTCCGCTGGGGGCAATGATGCCGACATAGTAATAATTGACATCCCGCCGCAGCAGACGGACGCGGAATTCCCCCAAAAAGGCATTGTCTTTGGTCAGCGCTTTCACGGTCTCCTCCTCGTGGTCGATGGCGATTTGCAGAGCCTGTTCCGCGGACATGGTATGCTCGTTTTTGATGGATGTCGCTAAAATTTCCGTTTTTCCGCCCTCCCATTCCACGGAGACGGAGACCTCTTGCGCAGGAAAGCTGTCGCATCCGGCACTGAAATACCAATTGTCCTCCACGCTCCGAAAGGACATCTCGCCGCCCCAATCGCCGTCCGTGATGGTGACGGTGTAGCCCTCTATCGAGCGGTCGACGGGCGTGAGCACGACCTCCATGAGCATGGATTTGGGGCAGGTCACGCCGTCGGAGGCATAGGGATGTTCGCGCTCGACGCAGGAGAGGGTCACGCCGAACTGAGCGGTCTCGGCGAGAAAGATGTCGCGCTTGATCTCGGAGAGATGCAGGGTGTAGTCATAGGGTTTTGCGCACCCCGCAAGGGGCAGTAGAAGCAGGAGGGAGAGGGCCGCGCCCGCAAAGAATGGTTTTTTCATAGTATAGAAGTATGAAAATACATTTTTATTCATGACATTTTAACGGTATTTCCCTCGAATCGTTTGCCTTTTTCGGGCCGATGTGTTAAAATGGAATGAATTACAGAGGAACAAACGGATGCAGATCACGAAAAAAATCGTTTGGAAAACTATCGTGCTCACGCTATGCGTGGTATTTATTCTTGCGGTTTCGGCATTTGGGATCGCCTCACTGCTCGCCCCGGAGGCCATGATGGACTTCACGGCTTCGTTGGGGCTTGAAAGCATCAGCGGCGACTATGCCTATCAGGAGTTCGAGCGTTCGGGGGACGTTGCGTGTCTGGCGCGCTCGTTTATCGTCTCCGCCGACATGAAGAATGACCACACCGCCGAGGAGCGCTTCACGCGCCTGTACGAGCACGAGGATTTCTCCCAATTCTGTGAAGAACAGGACGAGGCCATTGCCAAGGAAGAGACTTTCGGCGGCTATTCCTACCGCGGCTATGTGTGCGGGCTGGCGGCGCGCGTGAGATATCGCCTCGCGGCGGACGGGTCCAAGGAGGACGTGCTCACTTTTGCGCTCCGCGAGACGGCCGACGACTTCCCGCAGGGCAATCCCATGATCGCTCTCACGGTGGAGGCAGCGGCGGCGAAGGACACCCAATTTTGCCAACAGCTCTGTGACAGCTTGCGAAACGGCGGCTTCCCGGAGAGCAAGGATTACTTGAATATGATAAAGATTTTGGAGGACGTCATCCATGAGTAAGATTGTCAAGGAGGGGCTCACGTTCGACGATGTTCTGCTCATCCCGCAGGAATCGCACGTGCTGCCCGCCGAGGTAGACCTCAAAACGACGCTCACCGAGGGCCTCGAGCTCAACATTCCCATTCTCTCGGCGGCAATGGATACGGTCACCGAGTCCCGCCTCGCCATTGCCATGGCGCGCGAGGGGGGCATGGGGATCCTGCACAAGAATATGTCCATCGAGGACCAGGCCAAGGAGGTCGACAAGGTCAAGCGGAGCGAGCACGGCGTCATCACCGATCCTTTCTTCTTGGAGCCGACCAACTATGTCCGCGAGGCCGTCGCGCTCATGGAGCGCTACAAGATCTCGGGCGTGCCCATCACGCGGCAGGGCAAGCTCGTGGGTATCCTCACCAACCGCGATCTCCGCTTCGAGACAAATTACGACCAGCCCATCGAGAACGTCATGACCAAGGAGGGGCTCATCACGGCGCCCGTCGGCACGACGCTCGCCGAGGCCCAAAAGATCTTGGGGAAACACCGCATCGAAAAACTTCCCCTCGTGGACGCCGAGGGCTACTTAAAGGGCCTCATCACCATCAAGGATATCGAGAAGAGTATCCAATACCCCAATTCGGCGCGCGATAAGAACGGGCGGTTGCTCGTCGGCGCGGCGGTGGGGACGGCCGCCAACACCATGGACCGCGTTGCGGCGCTCGTCGAGGCCAAGGCAGACGTCATTGCCATCGACACGGCGCACGGCCATTCGCACATGGTCCTCAAAAAGGTGGAAGAGATCAAGGCCAAATATCCCGCGCTTCCGCTCATTGCGGGCAATGTCGCCACGGCGGCGGCCACGCACGCGCTCATCGAAGCGGGGGCAGACGTCGTCAAAGTGGGCATCGGCCCGGGGTCCATCTGCACCACCCGCGTCGTCGCGGGCATCGGCGTGCCCCAGCTCACCGCGGTCATGGACTGTGCGGAGGAGGCAGACAAGCTGGGCAAGCGCGTCATTGCGGACGGCGGCATCAAGTATTCGGGCGACATCGTCAAGGCACTCGCGGCGGGCGGCAGTGCCGTCATGATCGGGAGCTTGCTCGCGGGTACGGCCGAGAGCCCCGGGGAGATCGAGCTCTATCAGGGCAGAAGTTTCAAGGTCTACCGCGGCATGGGCTCGATGGCTGCCATGGCGGCGGGCTCCAACGACAGATATTTTCAGGAGAACGCCAAGAAGTTCGTCCCCGAGGGCGTGGAGGGCAGAGTTCCTTACCGCGGCTCAGTCTCCGAGATCGTCTACCAGATGGTGGGCGGCATCCGCTCGGGCATGGGTTATTGCGGCAAGGCGACCGTCGAGGAACTCAGAACAGGCTCCGAGTTCATCCGCATTACCAATGCGGGACTTCTCGAAAGCCACCCGCACGACATCTCCATCTCCAAGGAAGCACCCAACTACACCGTAAGAAATTGAGAACGCAAACGCCCGCCGACCAACGGGCGTTTTTAAAACAGGGGAGACGCTATGGACGACAACTTGCAATACAAGAAGTGCTTGAAGTGCGGCTGTGCGACGAGGATCTCTGAGCCTGCCTGTGTCAAGTGCGGCGGCACGGAATTTACCGAAATGCAGATGGAGTTTGTCTGCCCCTACAATCCGTATATTGCCGCGCACCTCACGGAGAAAGGCAGGGAGATCTACGAACGGCTCTACCGAGGGGATCCGGCGGCCATGTGCGAATACGGGCAGCTCCTTTACGGTGCCGCGGAGGGCGCGCGCGACGATGTGGACGGCGCCTACGAGTGGTATCTGTGTGCCGCCCGCAACGGCTATGCAGACGGCTTCTATTGGGCGGGGTCCATGCACTGCAACGGCGATATCCCGTGGGACAAGGACGGCGGCGACTTCAAGGAGGGGATCTACCTCATGAAAGCGGGTGCCAAGATGGGGGGCGCGAAGTGCATGTACACGCTCGGCAGGTTTTACCTCACCGGCAATGGCGTGAAAGCCAACGGCAGCGTGGCGGCCGAATATCTGGAAGGGGCCGCGGCGGCGGGCAATCAAGACGCCATGATCCTCTTGGCACAGTGCCTCTTGGAGGGGCGGAGCGGATTTGCGCACGACCCCGAGCGGGCAAAGGCGCTCTATATCCAGGCGGATGCCCATCACCTCATGTACAGAGACTTCCGCAACGCCTATCTGACGGGCTCGGGCCTCCCCAAGGATGTAGCCAAGGCAGAGGAGCTGGGGGAGAAATACCTCGAAGAACTCAAACGGCGCTTGGAGACGGACCCGCACCCGGACGCGACCTGCGGCTATGCGTGGTTGATCGGCCAAGAATATTTAGACCGCGACGACGAGGAGACCGCCGTCGAATGGTTCAGAAAGGCCATGGAGCGCGGCGACGTCATGGGGAAGATCTCGTTGCTATCCCTCAAACGGCTTTGATGTGCGCGCGTCGCACCCCCGCAAACGGCGTGCGGCCCGAGAAAGCACTCGGCCCCGGCGGAGCGATTGGGGAAAAGGAGGGAATAAGGAGGAAATATGGATTGCAGGAAATGCTTAAACTGCGGCTTGTTCTTTGAGAACACCGGGGCGAAGTGCCCCGTCTGCGGCAGTGCCCGCTATGAACAGAGCTCTTGCCCCCTCCCCATGCCCTATTCCGTGTCCACCGCCTTGCGCTACACCGCCAAGGGCAAGCAGGTCTACACCGACGCCTGCAAGTGCAAGGGCGCGGCCATGATCGAGTACGGGCAGATGCTCGCCGCGGGGACGGAGGGCGTCTCGCGGAGTGCGCGGGAGGCCTATGATTGGTACCAAGCCGCCACCCGGTATCACGGCGGCGCGGACGGATATTATTGGATGGGGCTCATGCTCAACAACCGCGAGCTGACGTGGCGGTCCGTTCCAACCTTGGGGGATGACGCCATCCCCCTGCTCAGGCGGGGCGCGGAGCTGGGCAGTGTGCGCTGCATGGGCTTCCTCGGCGCCCTCTACCTCGGCAACGGCACGGCAAGTGCAAGGGACGACGGCTTGGCTTACAAATATTTAAGCGATGCCGCCGCGCGGGGAGACAAGGGCTCGATGGTCCTCATGGCACAGTGCCATTTAGACGGTTCGCACGGCTTCGAGCACAATGCGGCGAGGGCAAAGGAGCTCTATGAGAGGTCGGGCATGCTCTACCGCATGTACGGCGACTTCCGCCGTGCCTATTCGACGGGGAGAGGCCTCCCCTGCGACCCCGCCAAGGCGAGAGAGATGGGGGAGAAGTACCTCGAAGAGCTCAAACGGATGCACCGCACCGCCCCGCGGGAAATTGCGACTTACGGCTATGCCTGCTTGATCGGGGACGAATACCTCTCCCGCGGCGACACCCAATCGGCAGCCGCATGGTACCGCACGGCAATGAACGGCGGCGACATCATGGGAAGCATCAAGCTACGCAATCTCAATCTGCTTTGAGGAAAGACATATGCAACATCAAAAGATCTTGGTGCTCGACTTCGGCGGGCAATACAATCAACTGATCGCAAGGCGCGTGCGCGATTTGGGCGTCTTTTGCGAACTCAAACCCTCGGATATGACGGCGGCGGAGGTGCGCGCCTATGCCCCCGTCGGCATCATCTTCACGGGCGGCCCGAACAGCGTCTATGAGGCGGGCGCACCGCACATCGACGAGGAGATCCTGGCGCTCGGGATCCCCGTCCTCGGCATCTGCTACGGCGCCCAGCTCATCGCGCATCTGATGGGCGGAGAGGTCGCCCGCGCCGACATGGGGGAATACGGGAAATGCACGCTTCTCATCGAAAAGGAGGCACCCATGTCCGAGGGTGTCCCTTACGAAAGTGTCTGTTGGATGAGCCATACAGACCGCATCACCGCCCTCCCCGCGGGCTTTGAAGTGCTCGCTAAGACGGCGGCCTGTCCCATTGCGATGTACGGGGACGCGGCGCGCAACATCTATGGCATCCAATTTCATCCCGAGGTCGTCCACACCCGATACGGCACCGCTTTCTTAAAAAATTTCCTCTACAATATCTGCAATGCCGCCGGCGATTGGACGATGGCGGGCTTTGTGCAGGAGCAGGTCGAAAAGATCCGAAGCGCGGTGGGGGAGGGGCGCGTTCTGTGCGCCATGTCGGGCGGCGTGGATTCCGCCGTCGCGGCAACGCTCGTCTACCGTGCCATCGGCAAAAACCTGACCTGTGTGTTCGTGGACAACGGCCTGCACCGCAAGGGCGAGCCCGAGGAGATCATGCGGATCTTCAAGGACGGGCTCGGCATGGACCTCATCAAGGCAGACGCGCAAGACCTCTTCCTCGATGCACTCGCGGGCGTCACGGACCCCGAGCAAAAGCGCAAGATCATCGGCGAGCTCTTCATCCGCGTCTTTGAGAAAGAGGCGGCCAAGCTCGGAAAGATCGACTATCTCGTGCAGGGCACCATCTATCCCGACGTCATCGAGAGTGGCAAGGGCAAGAGCGCGACCATCAAGAGCCATCACAACGTGGGAGGGCTGCCCGCCGACATCGGCTTCCGGGGCATCGTCGAGCCCCTCCGTGACCTCTTCAAGGATGAAGTGCGCAAGGTGGGAACGGAGCTCGGCCTGCCCGACGGCGTGGTGTGGCGCCAGCCCTGCCCGGGGCCCGCGCTCGCCATCCGCATCATGGGGGATGTGACGCGCGAGAAACTTGCCACCGTGCGCGAGGCCGACGCCATCTTCCGCGAGGAGATCGAACGGGCGGGCCTTTCGCGGGACATCTGGCAATATTTTGCGGTGCTCACCGACAGCAAGACGGTGGGCGTGCAGGGGGATTCCCGCACCTATGAAAACGTCATCGCGCTCCGTGCCATCACGAGTGTAGACGGCATGACGGCCGATTGGGCCCGCATTCCGTTCGAGGTATTGGAGCGCGTCTCCACGCGCATCACGGGCGAGGTGAAGCACGCCAACCGCGTCGTCTATGACATCACCTCCAAGCCCCCCGCAACCATCGAGTGGGAGTAGATTTTCAAAGCGCCGAAAAGCCCTGATTTTATCGATGGCCATTGCCGATGGATAAAAAATGTATCCAACCCAAAGAGGACTGTCATGGGGAACATTGAGAATAAATTAAAAACAGCGGATTCTGCCATCCATGATTGGTATCGATTTGTTTTATCGTTTCCGCCTCATTTGGTACAACAGTATTTGGATGAATTCGGTGCCTGCAATTCATCTTTGGTCTTAGACCCATTCTGTGGAACGGGCACAACGAATGTCGAATGCAAAAAGCAAGGGATTCCGTCTTGGGGAATCGAGGCCAATCCCATGACTTATTTTGCGAGTAAAACAAAGTGCAAGTGGACAGCCGACACTTCCGAATTTGTCACGATTGCAGATCACATTGCGCGGTCTGCCAATCAATCGATTTCCGAACTGAAAGAGCTGAGGACCCTGTCGGAAGAACAGTCGGAGCTAATCTTAAAAAACTCTATTTCACCCAAGCCGTTGAGTGATACGTTGGTTTTGCGGGATGCCATCTGTTCGGCGAATTCACGATTCCAAGATTATTATCTGCTTGCGCTTGCAAAACATATCGTCTATTCATACAGCAATCTCAAATTCGGACCGGAGGTCGGCATCAGCAGGACAAAGAAAGATTGCGTGAATGTAGTTGAAATCTGGCTGTCCGAAGTACAGAAAATGTATCGCGATCTTGCAACCTTTTCTGAGTACGCGGAGACGGAAGCGGATATTACCTTGGGCGATGCGAGGAATATTTCTGTTTCCGACCACTTAAAAAAAGTGGATTGCGTGATCACATCGCCGCCCTATCCGAACGAGAAAGACTATTCTCGGACGACCCGCCTCGAATCTGTTATCTTGGGATTCATCAAGAATAAAGATGAGCTCAGAGAGATCAAGAAAGGGTTTATCAGATCCAACACCAAAAATGTATATCGAAGTGACGAGGATGCGCAGTATGTGTGTAACATCGCGTCGATAAACAGGCTGAGTGACGAAATTGAACAGAAGCGGCTCGATCTCGGGAAAACTTCCGGGTTCGAAAAGCTATATGCCTCCGTTGTGAAGTTATACTTTGGCGGAATGGCCAAGCATCTGATCCAATTGAAACCGTATTTGCGTGACGGAGCATCGCTCGCGTATGTGGTCGGAGATCAAGCGTCATATTTTCAGATTCCCATTCGCACTTCAAAATTACTCGGGGAAGTTGCCGAGAGGATAGGCGGTTATCGGGTAGAACGAATTGATACGTTTCGAAAGCGGTTTGCGACGGCAACAGAGACATGGCTCAACGAGGATGTTTTGGTTTTGAAATATAAGGAGCAATCACATGGCGAAATACGATGATATTATTTGCGCGATTTTCTTTGAACGGTATCAAGAGGGCGTCACCTCCATTCGTTTTGAGAGAGAGGATTTGGCGCGGAAAGCTCGAAAACTTGGGTTTGCGGTGCCCAAAAATTTGGGGGATATTGTGTACTCCTATAAATACCGCAAGCGCCTTCCAGAGGAGATAATTCAAACAGCACCCGACGGGTTTTATTGGCGAATCAAGAACATCGGCATTGCGCAGCATGAATTTATTTTGACGCAGGGTTCCGAATTTATCGAGCCGGATGCCATGTTGGCGACCATTAAAATCCCCGATGCCACTCCCGGCATTGTCAGAAAGCACAGTATTTCCGATGAGCAGGCACTTTTGGCAATTGTGCGTTATAATCGTCTGGTGGACATCTTCTTGGGTATCACCTGTTATTCCCTTCAAAATCACCTTCGAACAACCGTAACGGGCATCGGACAAGTTGAAACAGACGAAATCTATGTGGCCATCGATAAGGCCGGGCAACAGTACATCATTCCCGTGCAGGCCAAGGGCAGATCCGATAAACTCGGCATCTCTCAGATCGAGCAGGATTTAGCTCTGTGCGCGGAAAAATATCCCGAACTGATTTGCCGCTCCATTGCTTGTCAGTTTATGCCTCACGATGTCGTTGCAATGTTTGAATTTGCGATGGAAGAGGATCGAATCGTAAAAATGAATGAGCGGCATTATAAAATCACGGATGCGGAAGAGATCGGCGCTGACGAACTGCTTACATATAGAACGTACAGATAAGCAAACGGGAGAGATGCCCGAAGATTTTTCGAACGACGAGGATAGCCCATGTCCGAGCAAAAAAACTACAAAAGAACGCGTCTTGCCTGCTATCTCGGCTTTGTCACCCAGGCAATCGCCGCCAACTTTGCCCCGCTCCTGTTTTTGACCTTCAAAGACGCCTATGGAATCGGGTTGGAACAGATCGCGCTGATCCCGCTCGTGTTCTATTTCACGCAGTTGCTCGTTGACTTGGCGGCCACAAAGTTTGCGGATAAGATCGGGTATCGCGTCTGTGTCGTGACCTCGCAAGTGCTGTCTGCCGCGGGGCTTGTCCTGATGGCCATACTGCCCGGGCTGTTTCCCGCGCCCTTTTGGGGGATCATGACCGCGGTCGTGCTCTATGCCATGGGGAGCGGCCTCATCGAAGTGCTGGTCAGTCCCATCATCGAGGCCTGTCCTTTCGAGAACAAGGACGGGACGATGAGCCTCCTACACTCCTTTTACTGTTGGGGCGCCGTCGGCGTGATCCTGCTCTCGACGCTCTTTTTTGCGCTCTTCGGAACGGAAAATTGGAGAATTCTGACCTTGATTTGGGCGGCGGTGCCCCTCTTAAACATCTTTCTCTTTGCCACTTGTCCCATCGAGCGGCTGGTGGAAGAGGGGGAGGGCATGCGCCCCGGTGCGCTGTTCAAGGCGCCGTTGTTTTGGCTGTTGATCGTGCTCATGATATGCGCCGGTGCCTCCGAGATCTCCATGGCGCAGTGGGCGTCGGCGTTTACGGAGTCGGCCATGGGTGTCTCCAAGACCGTCGGCGACCTCGCCGGCCCCTGCCTGTTTGCCGTGCTCATGGGCATCTCCCGCGTCATTTACAGCAAGATGAGCCAAAAATTGGACTTGGTGCGGACGATGATCGCATGCGGCATCCTGTGTGTGTTCTGCTACCTCGCGGCCTCGCTGGCGCCTTGGCCCATTCTCGGGCTGGCGGGCTGTGCGCTTTGCGGGATGGCGGTCGGGATCATGTGGCCGGGGGCCATCAGCATCTCGGCCGAGAAGTGCCCCAAGGGCGGCACCGCAATGTTCGCCTTTTTGGCCTTGGCGGGGGATCTCGGCGCAACGGTAAGCCCCGCGCTGGTCGGCGGCGTCTCCGATCTGGCGGGCGGCGATCTCAGAATGGGCCTGCTCTTCGCCACCCTCTTTCCGCTCATCCTCATCGTCGTGCTTGCCGTCTTACACCGCAAGTTCAAGAGCTCTAAGAAATGAGGGCGGCTATTCTCCGAAGAATTTTTGATTGAAAAGAACCGACGGATGATCGGGGGCCAAGGCCTCCGATTTTTTGTGCATTGCAAGCGATTTGGCGGGCTCATTCAAGACATGGTATAGCCAAACGAGCTCCAATGTGGGAAGAATGCCGCGGCAGTCGGGCCGTTCGAAGTCGCCCTCCTTTGTGTGGTCGGAACACGTGAGCGCTTGCTCGAACCAGTACGTTGCCGTGCGGTATTCGCCCCGCCCCTTGAAAATTTCGCCGATCTTATAGAGGATAAAGGCGCGCGGCTCGCCATAGAGAAAGCTCGAAAAGAGGGCTTCGAGCGCCCCCGTTGGGTCCTTTTGCGCGAGCTTGATGTCCGCGAGCACCTCGCACGCCGCGATCTTGTTGACATACCACCCCGCACCCGCGAGCATGGTTTCGAGAATTGCCTCTGCCTCCGCATAGAGCTTGTGGTAAAAGAGCTCGCGGCCGTAATAGAAGAGATCCCGCCCCGCAAGCGGCTCCGTCTCCGCCCATTTTTGGTAAATGCGCAAGTTGCGCCAGCTCCTGTCCTTGGCCGTCTGCATGTGCACGACGGTAAATTCATCGTGGATGATTTTCCCGAACGGAGCGATACATTCGTGGACATGCCCCCTCCATTTTGCGTCTTGGCACCGTTTTACGACGCGTTCCCGCTCATAGCGCAGTCCGCCCGTCACATAGGGGCACATCACCGTGTCGGGTCTTTCGCGTGCAAGGCGCTCTTTCAAGCGAAAAAAGCATGCGGCGCTCTCCGCGGGGATGACGTCGTCGGCGTCCAGCCACAGGATGTAGTCGCCCGTCGCCTTGGAGAAAGCCAGGTTGCGCGCCGCGGCAAAGTCGTCCTCCCAGACGCTCTCGAATACGCGGTCGGTATACCGCCGCGCGATCTCCAAAGTTTTGTCCGTTGAACCCGTGTCGAGGATGACGATTTCCTCCGCGAGGGGCGCCGCGGCATCCAAACAGCGCGCGAGCACGCCCTCCTCGTCCCGCACGATCATGGCAAGCGTGACCGTCATGTCCGGTCCTCCTTTTTTGGGAAAATGTCGGCACTTTTTTGCGCCCTTTTTTTCAGAGTATGCTCCGCCATGCCCGCCTTGTCTCCCCCGGGGCGGCCCGCGCGGCGCTTCCCGGGAGGAGAAAATGAATGTTTTTCCTGAATAAATTCATTTTTTGTGAATATTATTCATTCCATAACCCAATCTTATACTCGCTATTGATATTTTTTATGGTAAAAACAGGGAGTTTTGTTTGACAAGGCATGTCAATAAATGATATTATATGTAGTAACCATAATTTGTATTTGCCTGCGCCCGCGCGTCCTGCTTCGGAAAAGATCAAACGGAAGGGTGTAGTGAATAAATTCAAAAAGGAGTTGCAACAATGAAGAACACTTGGAAACGGTTATCCCTTGTTTTCCTTGCGGCGGTGCTTGTGCTTGCGGGGATCTTCCTTGCGGCATGCGGCGACGAGGAACAGCCCGTCGAGCCCGGCGAGGAGCAAGGTGCGTACTACTATGATGCCGGATCGAAGGAATATTCGCTTGAACTTATTCTCGGCAACCTTTTTACTTTGGAGATCGAAGATGAAAAGCTGTCGGGCGGGTACGTTCTCGACGGCGAACTGCTCACGCTCAATGTGGAGGGGGGAGATCCGCTCTCCGCGACCTACCGCAATGCCGCCGTCTCGCTCATTTACGGCGGCACGACCTATCGCTTCTTGCGGAAGATCGACTACACCGTCAAGTTCGAAACAGACGGCGGGACGGCCATCGAGGATGTCTCCGTCGTCAACGGCAAGACGGTCGCAAAGCCCGCCGATCCGCAAAAGGATGACCTCGTATTTGTAGGATGGTATGCAGACAGCACGTTCCGCACGCCTTTCTCGTTTACGCAGCCCATCACGGCCGACATCACGCTCCATGCGCGCTTTGTCGCCAACATCGACCCCGAGTTTACGGTCAGCTTCGACGTCAACCATCCCGACGGGGAGCCCATTCCCGCGAAGGAGACGGTGGGGCACAAGCTGTTCAATCTTCCCGAGCCCGAATGGGAGGACCATACCTTTGTGGGCTGGTGGTTCAGCCACTATCATTCCGCCGAACAGCTCACCGCGCAATATGCGGAGCAGACGATCGATGAGCCCATCACGCTCTATGCGGTGTGGGCGAGCGAACAGCCCGTCATCTCCATCTCGGAGAGCGGGGTCGTCTGGCAGGGGCGTTCGGGCAACAATGCCTACACCCTCACCATGACGGGACCCGACGGGCCCATCGTGACCGATCTCTCCGTCCCCGTCGCAAATTACGACTTTGACTTCGGCGCCGCGAAAGAGGGCGATTATGTCGTGTCCGTCACAATAAACGGGCAGACCTCGACGGCGTACTATAAGAACAAGGGCTTGGCCCGCGTCTCCGTCTTTGAGGTGGAGGGGTCTACCCTGCTCTTCAATGCCGTTCCCAATGCTACAAATTATCTTCTGTCCGTCGAATGCGGCTCCGCAGATCATGTCCATACCGATATCGATCTCGAATCGGCGCGCAATTTCGATTTCAGCGAATGCGATATGAAAGAGGGCGGCATCAAATTTGTCGTCAAGGCGACGGCGGAGGGCTATGTCTCCTCCGTTTCCGAGCCCTACACTTTCACCAGAACGCTGGGTTCGGTGACCGATCTCGGCGTCGATGAGAACACCGACATCGTCTCTTGGGGCGCAACGGACAAGGCGACCGCCTATGACGTTCAAGTGTTGCTCGACGGGGATGAAGTGTTCGCCGCCATCGTCGACGGGCTCACCGTCGATTTGCAGTCCTATAACAGCGGCGAGATCACCGTCTCGGTGACCCCCCTTGCTTTCGGGTGGAGTTCGCCCGCTGCCACCGTATTTACCTATACAAAGAAGCACTTGGCGACGCCCAAGGACCTCCATCTCTCCGCTTCCACGCTCTCGTGGCAGGAAGTGCCGGGCGCTCTGAGCTATGAAGTCTCCATCGACGGAACGCCCTATCCCGCGTCGGGCAACACGTTCTCGCTGGCGGAGTATTACGATGCAAGCAAGGCTTCCTACAAGCTCTCCGTGCGCGCCATCGGCGAGGACGATGCACACAAGTCCCTGTGGGCGCCCGATTACGTCGTCCGCAGCGGCGAGATGGGGGAGATTACCTATGCGCAGGGCAAGGTCACGTGGGATGCCGTGTTCGGCGTCAGCTCCTACCATGTCAAGCTCAACGAGGAAGAGGCGATGAGCGTCGTCGGCACCTCGTGCGACATCGTATTCACGCAGAAAGGGGATAACACCATCTCCGTCTGTGCCGTCACCGCAGACGGCACCGAGTCCGCGTGGAAGAGCACCACGGTGAAAGTGTATGAGATCGCGTTCGATGCGCAGGGCGGAGACGACATTGCTCCCCGTTACCGCGCCAAGGGCGATCCTCTCAACTTGCCCAAGCCCGAATACGACCTGCTCGGCCACACGTTCGGCGGTTGGTACACCGAGGCGGAGGGCGCCGGCCAGCCCTACAACGGCGAGACGTTCGAGGACGAATACGACCGCACTCTCTATGCAAAGTGGACCCCCAATGTGTACAATGTCACCTTTAACATGGGTGCATACGGCACGGGAAGCATTGCGAAAAAGCAGGTCACGTTCGGCGAGAAGTTCAAGTTCGACGTGCCCGAGACGACCAGCGTCATGTATGCTTTCCGCGGCTGGTACGATTCCACGCTCAGAGTGCAGTATACCGACTACAAGGGCGAGAGCATCAGCGATTGGCTCGATGCGGGCAACGTCACGCTCACGGCCTCTTGGGTCGCCATCTTCTCCTTTGCCGACAACTCGGACAACACGACCCTCACGATCTCCAAGGCACAGGGCATCAACTATGTGACCGAAGTGACCGTTCCCGCGCTTTACAACGGGAAGAGGATCTCGACGGTGGGCGACTTCTCGGGCTGCACCAACTTGAAGAAGATCAGCATTCCCGACTCCGTCACCTCCATCAACTTGGCCGGAGACGGCGCCGTATTCAGAAATTGCGGTTCGCTCACCGACATCGATGTCTACAAGACGGCCCATCAGGGCGTCCTCATGGTGGATATCGTCTACTATTCCGTCGACGGCGTTCTGTTCCGCTATAATGAAGCCACAGAGGGCGGCCGTATGCAGATAGAATACTATCCGTATGCGCGGCAGGCCACGACCTACACCATCCCTGCCATGATCGAGACGGACGACGGCGCAAAGCCCGTCACCGCCATCCCGCAGGGTGCGTTCCACGCCAACTCTTACAACGATTGCCCGCTCGCGACAATCGAAATTCCCTCCACGGTTTCCCTCATCGAGGGTGGAGCGTTCTACAACTTCTTCGATTTGACCTCCATCGTATTCCTGCCCAAGCAGGAGGGGGAGACGGAGGCCGCCACGCTCAACATCCGCGAGAACGCATTCGGCGATCCCAAGACCAACATGTCCATGGCGCGGATCATGAGCATCAAGTTCCCCAAGCGTCTGTCCGCAGATCCCACCGAGGCGCTCCGCGGCATGACCTATCTCGCCTATGTGGACGTGGAAGAGGGCGGCACGTATAAGTCGGTCAACGGGCTCCTCTGCAAGGACACCGCAAAGGGCGTAGAGCTCGTGTTCTATCCCGGCAACAGGCACGTCGATGAAAACGGAACGGCCTTTGTCCCCAATGAGATCACCACGACCGGCCGTGCGACCGAGTTCGTCGTTCCCGAGGAGATCTATTCCATCGGGGATAGCGCGGCCAAGAATACAAACCTCCAAAAGATCGTCATCACGCCCCAGGTTTCGTATATCGGCGTGAGCGCGTTCGAGGGCACCACCAGCCTCAACACGCTCGAATTCCAGGGCGATGCAGACGATAACGACCTCGAAATTGCCGAGAGGGCATTCCTCGGTGAGAGATGGGATGTAAACAGCAAGAAGACTCCTTCGGGCCGCACCAATTCCCTCAAAACGCTCACCCTGCCCGCCAACCTCACAAAGTTGGGCGCGCACGCATTCGGGAGCCTCTCCGGCAGCTCCAAGAACAACACTGCTTTGCAGGAAGTCTATGTCAACGTAGAGAGAGAATCGGTCGAGTTTGCCAAGGGCGCTTTCGACGGCACCGTGCCCGGCACGATTTACGACGCCTCCTATGTCCGCGTCGTCCACCTCGGCCCCGGGGTGCCCGCGCTTGAAGTCACGGATATCTTCGGCTCCAACATGGACGAAGTGGATGTGGATTCCCAAAACCCCAACTATATGCAGGATGAAGATGGCGTGCTCTATGACAAGGATGCCACCAAGCTCATCTTCTTCCCCGGCAATTGGAATAAGGAGTACACCATCCCCGAGATGGTCACCAACATTGCCGCCGGTATGTTCAACGGCAGGGCGGGCCTCACGGGCATCACCATCCACGAGAACGTCACCGCAATCGGCAACGAGGCATTCAAGAATTGCACCGGGCTTCAATTCGTCACCTTTAAAGAGGGCGGAGATCAGCCCCTCACCATCGGTGTTTCCGCATTCGAGAATTGCGGAAAGCTCACCAAGGTAGAGCTGCCCGAGCGCCTGAAAAGCATCGGCACGGACGCGTTCATGAGCTGCCATGCCCTCACCGAGTTCACCATTCCCAAGAACACCGAGGAATTGGCGCTCTATGCGCTCTACAACGACTCCCTCCGCATCTTCGACGGGTGCGATCTTCTCACGGAGATCAAGGTCGCCGAGGGCAACACGCACTTCGTCTCCGAGGAGGGCGTCCTCTACACGGCGCGCGCCGCCAAGAAGAGCCCGGACGCGAAAGAGATCGTCTATGTGCCCGATCAGCTCCTCTACTGCCCGAAAGGAAAGACGGGCGTTGTGAAAGTCTCCGGCTACATGCGCACCATCGCGACGTATTCGTTCGGCCGCTCCCTCGCCCTTGACACCCCGGCGATCACGGAGATCAACTTCGCGGATGCGATCCCTACATACGATCCCGAGACGGGCGAGTTGCAGAGCACGCAGATCACCATGCCTACATCGGACGACTACATGTCGCCGTTCTCCAACCTCAAATCGCTCGTCAAAGTGCACTTGCCGAAAGGCCTCGTCTCGCTCGAGAAATACCTCTTCGAGAACTGCTCGGCGCTCACCACCGTCAACATCCCGAACACCGTCACGACCATCATGGCGCGGGCGTTCTACAATGCTTCCGAGATCAGCTCGCTCACGTTCGATGCGGACGATCCCGCCGTGGAGGCTGCCGCGGCCGAGGAAGCGGGGGATGCGGGCAGCACTGAAAAGAACGTCATTCCGCTCCTCATCGAGGACGGCGAATACGGATACGGTGCTTTCTCCGGGATGAAGTTGACCTCCATCGTCTTCCCCGCGAGGATCACGCGTGTGGGCGCGTACGCGTTCCAGAATTCTACAAGGCTGACCTCCGTCACCTTTCTCGGTGCGGGTTCCGACTTCGTCATCGGGCAGGGCGCATTCCAAGGCTGCACGGGCCTCTCCGCGGTCGAGTTCCCCGAGACCCTGAGGGAGATCGGATCCAGCGCATTCAACGGTGTGGGGCTTGAAAGCCTTACGCTGCCCAAGAACCTCGAAACCATCGGCGCCTCCGCATTCGGCGGCAACGGTGCGCTCACGGGCACGCTCACCATTCCCAAGTCGGTCAAGACCATCGGCGACAACGCTTTCACGGGCACCGGGTTCTCGGCCATCAAATTTGAGGACGACAGCTTGATCCTCTCCATCGGCGGCGGCGCATTCGGCCAGATGAAGTCGCTCACCTCGGTAGACTTCGGTGTCTCAAACTCCTCGGCGGGCTTCGAGCTCGGCAGCGCTCCCGCATCGCAGTATGCGGGCGGCACGGGCGTATTCTCGGGCGACACCGCGCTCACGTCCATCGTGCTTCCTCTGCACCTCAAACGCATCGGCGAGAACACGTTCCTCGGGCTTGCCAACCTCACGAGCATCACGTTCGCAACGAGCGAGACGGCCAAGTCCAAGCTCACCACCATTGAGAAGTGGGCGTTCTCCAAGACGGGCATCTCCACGTTCAGCTTCCCCGAGAGCGAAGAGGCCATCACGTTCACCAACTCCAAGAACGACGCCACGGCGCAGATCTTCAAGTCCTGCCCCAACCTCACATCGGTATACCTTTCGAGCTCGGTTGCCACCATCTCGAATGTGTTCAACGGCTGCAACATTCAGACCATCACCGTGTCGCCGGACAGCAAATATTTCAGAGCGGACGGCAAACTTCCCATCATCTATGACAAGGCGAGCGGTGCCGTTGCGCTTCTCTATGGCGAATTCGACGGACGGTTCGACATCGAGGACGGTGCCACCACCGTCGGCGGCGGTTCCTTTGCCAACCAAACGCTCCTCGAAATCGTCACCATCCCCGCAACGGTGAGAACCATCGGCGCGAAAGCCTTTGAGAACTGCATCAACTTGAAGCAGGTCATCATCGCCAACGGCAGCGTGCTCGAAACCATCGAGGAGGGCGCGTTCTACAACTGCACCGCGCTCCAATCCATCAACTTCGATGTCGCCACGCACCTCAAAGAATTCGGAGACGGCGCTTACTCCTCCTCTCAGACCGCAAAGGGCGTATTCCAGCAAGCGGGCACCAAGAGTGAGAAGCCTCTCAAGATCACTTTCCCCGCATCCGTGGAGAAACTCGGCGCCTACATGTTCCGCGAGAGCGGCGTGGCCGAGATCGATCTGTCCGCCTCCACCAAGCTCACGCAACTTCCCACGGGATACAGCTCGGATAAGATCGGCGTATTCTCGCAGTGTCTGAACCTGACGACGGTCAAACTCCCCGCAACGCTCACGTTCCTCGGGACCTACACGTTCAGCGGCGATACGGCGCTCACCACCGTGGACTTCGGCGAAAACACCAACCTCCAATACATAGCGGATAAGGCCAGCGCTCCCTCACACGCGGGCACCGGCAGCTCCTATGTATTCGTCGACTGCACGGCCCTCGAAGAGATCACTCTTCCCTCGAGCGTAGAGGTCATCGGTGCATACACTTTCCAGAACTGCACGAGCCTTGCGACCGTCAACGGCATCGAGAACTTGACCATGATCTGCTACCACGCTTTCGAGAACACCGGTCTCACGAGCTTCACCTTGCCTGCCAAGGATATTGCAATGGGCACGCACGTGTTTGCAAAGTGCGCCCTGCTCGAAACCGTCGATCTCTCGCAGGCCACGATCACTTCGAGCACGGGGGCCACCTCCTCGGGGAAAGTGCTCAACATGATCCCCGCCAACACGTTCCAGAACTGCTCGGCCCTCACGAGCGTGCAACTTCCCGATACCATCACGAGCTTCGGCGCAAACGTTTTCGAGAATTGCACTTCGCTCAAAACGATGGATCTCAGCAGGTTTACGGGCCTCGCGTCGCTTGCCAACTCCATGTTTGCGGGTTGCACCGAGCTGACCACCGTAAAACTCCCCGTGGGAGAAACGCTCACATACCTCGGGACCAAGACGTTCCAGAACTGCACGTCGCTCAAAAACATCAACTCCACCCAGGCCGAGGCCGACGAAGAGGGGGAGATCAACCTCAGCGGGCTCACGAAACTCACGAAATTCAGCACGAGTGCAACGGCCAACGTCGGTTCGAGCACAGATAGCTACCTGTTCGCAGGCTGCACGAGCATCGTAAACGTCGTGCTTCCCGCAAGCGGCTTCATCCAGCTCGGCGGCTACTCTTTCCAGGGCTGCACCTCGCTTGCGAGCATCAACCTCACGGGCATCACGACCATCGGGCGCTATGCCTTTGCGGCCAGCGGCCTCACCTCCGTGACCATCCCCGCCGCCACGACCAACGTCTATGAGGGCGCATTCTCAGACTGTGCAAGTTTAAAGGATGTCATCTTCGCCGATGGCACGGGCACGGTTGCACTCACCGCGGGCAGCATCACCGCCTCCACGGGCGCCATCAGCAAGCCGGGCGTGTTTGCACGGAGCGCCGTCGAGAACATCACGTTCAGCCCTCGCATCAAGGCACTCACGGTTGCGACCTTTGCCGAATGCCTCGGGCTCACCGAGATCACTCTCCCCGCCACCCTCAACGGCACGATGGGGACCTATGTGTTCTACAATTGCACCAACTTGAAGAAAGCCGACCTCTCCAAACTTACCATTGCGTCGCTCGGCAACTTCATGTTCAAGAATTGCACCGACCTCAAAGATGTCAGCCTCGGCAACGCGCTCAGCTTCCTCGGGACCAACACTTTCCAGGGCTGCACCTCGCTGCAATACATCGACATCTCCATGACGCAGGTGACCAACCTCGCTTCGAGCAAGACGGGCAACGGGAGCGCGACGGTATATCTCTTTGACGGATGCGTCAATCTGGATACCGTTAAGACGTCTCCTGCCCAGATCAAAGTCGTGGGTGCGTTTACGTTCCGCGATTGCGAAAAGCTCACGAGCTTCGACTTCTCGGGTGTGACCGATTTGGGCGGCGGCGCTTTCCAGAATGCCGGCCTTGCGGGCATCATCACCCTCTCCAAGGACCTTGCCAACTTCCGCGCTTCGAGCAACATCTATCCGTTCGCGGGCTGCTCGGATATCACGTCGTTCAAGTTCAGCGAGGACAACAGCAAGTTCAGCATCAAGAACGATTCGATTGTCGACGCAAACGGCACGCTCTATGCAATGCCCGGCGGCATCACTTTCGAAGATGGCGTGCTCGATCTGAACGGAGTGGACTACAAGGGCCTTTCGCTCTCCTCCTACCTCTTCGCGGGATTCAACGTCTCCAAGGTCATCCTGCCCGACGGCATGACGGAGATCCCCGCCTACCTGTTTGCGGACAGCGGTGTGCAAGAGGTCGAGATCCCCGCAAGCGTCACCTCCATCGGGACCAACGCGTTTGCAGGCACCTATGCGCTTCAATTCGTCACATTCCTCGAACCCGAGAACGGCGCGGCGGCGGAAACGCTCACGTTTGCCGCAGGCTCCACCTCGGCGACGGGCACCACGGGCGCGTTCTTCGGCTCGTCCATTCATGAGCTCACGCTTCCCGAGAGGGTGACCGTGATCGCCTCCGGCACGTTCATGAACACGGCAAACCTCGTCAGCGTCAAGCTGCCCAACACGCTCACCACCATTGAGGACTATGCTTTCTATGGTAGCGGCTTAAAGAACATCGAAATCCCCGCATCCGTCACGTTGATCGGTTCGGCCAAGTCGAATACCAAGGGCCCCGGCGTCTTTGCGGAGACGCGCAGTCTCGAAAGTGTCACGTTCCTCAAAGCGGCGGATGGCACGGAGGAGCAACCTCTCACCGTGCAGGCGGGCTACAACAGCACCAAGTCGGTGGGCGGAAACAAGATCGGCGTGTTCGAGGGCTCCGCGATCAAGCACATCTCGCTTCCCGGCAGGTTGACGAAAGTCGCAGACGGTATGTTCACGTACTCCGATTTGGAGACTGTGGACTTCGACCCCGCGATCCATGAGATCGGCGCGCTCGCTTTCGGGTACAGCGCACTCAAAGAGGCCGTCGTCCCCGATACGATCACCAACATCGGCAACTATGCTTTCTGTGCCAGTGCCATCACAAAGCTCGTCATCCCGGGCACCGTCACCACGATAGGCCACAATGTCGGCTCTCTCTGCCAGCAGCTCATCGAGGTACGCCTCGAAGACAGCGCGGAGGGGTTGGAGCGTGCGCTCACGATCAACCAGATCTGCAAGAGCGATGAAAACTTGCAGAAGGTCTACATCGGCACGGGCTACACCCAGCTCACGACCTCGGCGTTCCTCGATTGCACGTCGCTCAGCTCCATGACGCTTTCGGAGGGCATCCAGATCATCAACAGCCGCGCGCTCGAAAACTGCACGTCGCTCATGGAGCTCGTCATTCCCGAGAGTGTCGTCGCCTTGAAGCCCACGAGCGCCAACTCGGCGGCAAGCGAAACGAACATCGCATTCACGGGTTGGACGTCTCAGCAGAAGATCTGCTTCAAGACCTCGCGTTACAACACCTATGCGCTCCTCGGCATTGACTGGATGCAGTTCACGGGTGCAACGATTGTCTTTGATTACGATCCCGACGCTCCCGCAGCTCCCGAGACGCCCGTTCCCGAGACGCCCGCGCCCGAAGTGCAGGCATAGGCCTACACATCGGAAAAATTCACAAAAATTCACAAAAAAGTCACGAAAACCTCCGCCGTTTCCCCTTGGAAGCGTGCGGAGGCATACGTGCTTAAAAAGGAAATCACTCAAAAAAGGAGAAAACAATGGCTGACAACGTATTTAAAAAGTATCGTGCCCGCATTGCCCGGGAAGGCATTCTCAAAGCCATTCTTTTGAGCGCCTGCATCGGGCTCGCTGTCCTCTCCGTCACCGTGCTTGTCTCGTGGTTTTGCGGGTTCAAACCGGGATTTTGGATAGGGCTCGGGCTGTTCGCGCTGTGTGTCGGCGTGCTCGCCCCCGTATTCTATATCAAGTTCTACCGTCCCACGGCCAAGGCAATTGCCCGCCGCGTGGATGAACTCGGCCTCGAAGAGCGCGTCCTCACCATGGTCGAATTGCAAAACGATCCCTCCTACATGGCGATGTGCCAGCGGGAGGATGCCCTCAAAGCGCTCTCCACGGTCAACCACATGCTCGTCAAGGTGGCCATCGGCGCCGCGCTGATCATTCCGTTCAGCGTGGGCTTGGTGATCGGCACCTCCTCCACCGTGGTGGGGGCGCTGTACACCGCAGACGTCATCCCGAGCGGCATCGAGCTCGTCACGCCCGACGTGCTCCCCAACACCTACACGATCAGCTACTCCGTGGGCAACGGGGGCGGCGGCTCCATCGTGATGTACACCGACGATTGGACGAGCGAGAAGTCCGTCTCCGAGCAGTTCATCGTCACGGAGGGGGAGGATGCTCCCGCCGTGCTCGCGGTCGAGGATGAGAACTACATCTTCATCGGCTGGTCCGACGGCATCACCGAGGCCTATCGGCAGGATGTGGACGTCAAGGGAAACATGGAGCTCCGCGCCGTCTTTTTAAAGACCGTCGAGACCGTAGAGGATCCCGAGCGGCAGAATTTCGAAACGCCTCAGATCTATAAGGAGCCCAGCGATAGGGATGACGAAAACAACACGCCTCCCGACCCCGATGCACCGCCTTGGCCGCCCGAACAGTCCGATCCGGGGACCTCGGAGGGCAATCCCGACGGCACGGGCGGCTCGGGCCCCGGTGCCGCCACGCAGAACGACGACGGCAACCAGATCATCGACGGCCAAACTTTCTATGGCGACACCTATGAGGATGCGCACAACAGCGCGATGGACCGCCTCGGCTCCGACGACGCGATGGACGACAGCATGAAAGAGGGCGTCTCGCAGTATTTCGATTCCATTCAGCAGGATTCCTCCAAGACCGGCGACGGCGAGGGAGAGGGCACCGGCAGTGACAGCGGCAGTGAAAACGGCAATTAAATCCGGCAGTTTTTACAAATCATAAAAAATAAAAAAGAGAAAAAGGAAAGGACCCATGGTAACGGAAAACGACATCAAACAATTCAGCAAACAATGCGAAGAGATCTTCAACCAACTTTCGCGGGATAT
>CANQJF010000027.1 GCA_947624225.1 uncultured Clostridia bacterium | reverse complement strand
TCTCGCGATCTTCCGAAGCGCCGAGTTGGGCTTCTTGGGGGAAGTCGTCGTCACGGAAAGGCACACGCCGCGCTTTTGCGGGCAGCTGTCGAGAATGGGGCTCTTGGACTTGAAAGCCTCGCGCTCTCTGCCTTTCTTGATGAGCTGGTTGATTGTGGGCATCTGGTTACCTCCTTACAGTATTTCGGAATATTCAACGGAACCAAACGATCCCGAAGAAATCATGTTCGGCCCGGGAAAAGAGCGCACAAAAAAACCGCCCCTTTTTCACAGGCGAAGTCTATTTTAGCAGAGTTTTTCCCCTTTGTCAAACGAATTTATACAGATTGCGCGAATTTTTTTGGTCCGCCGCCCCTCTCTCCGCGGTCCGCACGGGGATTTCATTCAAAAAATGTGAAGAAAGCTCCCCTCTCTCGTATTTTTTGCACCGAGGGCAAGAAAATCCGCGCGAAAGTATTGACAAAATTCCCGAAAAGCGCTAAAATCATAGAGACAAATTTTCAAAGGGAGTCATAAAATCATGAATAAGATGACAGTCAAAGACGTAAAAGACTGGAAAGGCAAGCGCGTTCTCGTGCGCTGCGACTTCAACGTCCCCATGAAGGACGGCAAGATCACGGATGAAAACCGCATCATGGGCGCTCTTCCCACCATCCAATACCTCATGGAGCACGGCGCAAAGGTCGTCCTCTGCTCGCACATGGGCAAGCCCCACTCCATCTTCTCGGCCGAAGTCAAGCTCAACAAAAAGGACAAGAAGAAAGTAGAAGCAGGCGAGACGACCGAGGAGGCCATCATCGCCAAGGCGCTCAAAGATGAACCCAAGAAGCTCACCCTTGCCCCCGTCGCCGCACGCCTCAACGAACTGCTCGGCGGGAAAGTCACTTTCGCTGCGGATGTCATCGGTCCGGATGCACAGGCCAAGGTCGCCGCGCTCAAAGAGGGTGAATGCGTGCTCCTCGAAAACCTCCGCTTCCACTGGGAGGAGGAAAAGAAAGACCTCGAATTCTGCAAAAAGCTGGCCGCCTATTGCGATATCTATGTCAACGACGCTTTCGGCACGGCGCACCGTTCCCATGCTTCCACCGCGGCCATCGTCGAATACGGCCTCGTCAAGACTGCCGTCTGCGGTTTCCTCATCGAGAAAGAACTCACCGTGATGGCAGATTCCCTCGAACATCCCGTGCATCCTTTCGTCGCCATTCTCGGCGGCGCAAAAGTTGCGGATAAGCTCGGCGTCATCTCCAACCTGCTCGAAAAGTGCGACACGCTCATCATCGGCGGCGGCATGGCCTACACTTTCCTCAAAGCACAGGGCTATGAAGTGGGCACCTCCCTCGTCGACGATGAAAAGCTCGACTACTGCAAGGAGATGATCGCAAAGGCCGCGGCAGCGGGCAAGGAATTGCTGCTCCCCGTCGACACCGTCGTCGCCGCCGCTTTCCCCGATCCCATCGACGCCCCCATCGCCATCGAGACGGTGTGCTCGCACAACATCCCCGCGGACAAGATGGGCCTCGACATCGGCGAAAAGACGCGCGAGCTCTTTGCCGCCAAAGTAAAGACGGCCAAGACGGTCATCTGGAACGGCCCCATGGGCGTCTTTGAGAATCCCACGCTTGCGGCGGGCACCAATGCCGTTGCGGCGGCACTTGCAGAGGCCAAGGGCGCCACGACCATTGTCGGCGGCGGCGACTCGGCGGCTGCCTGCGCACAGCTCGGCTATGCCGATAAGATCACGCACATCTCCACGGGCGGCGGCGCTTCCCTCGAACTCTTCGAGGGCAAGGTGCTCCCCGGGATCGCATGTCTCAACGAAAAGGAATGATCGTCCGCTCGGAACGCACGGGGCGCATCCCGTTACAATAATCAAATAGGAAAGGAGTAAATTATGGAGAACAAGAAACCCTACGGCGGCTATCTCGCCATCGTCAGCATCCTGTTGATCCTTGCGGCGGTCTGCGCGATCGCACTCGGCGTCCTTGGATATCTGAACATTCTGATCTCGCTCGATCTTTGGCTCGTCATTGCGTGCGGCGTCATCGCCGTGCTCTCGCTCGTCGTCTGGATATGGTTCCTTTGCGTTGTATCCGGCGTCAGAAAGCAGAACAAGTAATAATTGCAGAGGCGGGCGCCATGCCCGCCTCCTTTCACGGAAAAAATATGGAGGAATTGAAAAATGCGTAAACCCATCATTGCAGGAAATTGGAAAATGAACAACACGCCCGAGGAGGGCGTGGCCCTCGTCGAGGCCATCAAGCCGCTCGTCAAAGAGGCGAATTGCGACGTCGTCGTCTGTGTCCCCGCCATCGATATCCCTGCCGTCGGCGCGGCGATCAAGGGCAGCAACATCAAGCTCGGCGCGCAAAACGTGCACTTTGCCGAAAAAGGCGCCTACACGGGCGAGATCTCGGCCAACATGCTCAAAGCATACGGCGTGGAATACGTCATCATCGGCCACAGCGAGAGACGGCAATACTTCGGCGAGACGGACGAGACGGTCAACAAGCGCACGCTTGCGGCGCTCGCGGCGGGGCTTACCCCCATCGTCTGCATCGGAGAAAGCCTTGCGGAGCGCGAGGGCGGGCTCACCGAACAGGTGCTCGACAAGCAGATCCGAGAGGATTTCAAGGGGATCGAGGATCTGACCAAGATCGTCATCGCCTATGAGCCCATTTGGGCCATTGGCACGGGCCGCACGGCAACCGACGAGCAGGCCAACGAGACGATCGGCTATATCCGCAAAAAGCTCGGGGAGTGCTTCTGCCCCGTATGCGCGAGCAAGGTGCGCATCCAATACGGCGGCTCGATGAATGCAAAGAACTGCAAGGGTCTCATGGCGCAACCGGAGATCGACGGCGGGCTCATCGGCGGGGCGTCTCTGAAAGCTCCCGACTTCGCGGCCATCGTGAATTTCGACAAGTAAGCATTCTGCATTTGCCAAAATCCGAGCGATGAGTTTCGGACATGGTACGCCCCTTTCGCCTCAACGGTGAAAGGGGCATTTGTTTTTGAAAGGCATTTTTATTCAAAGCACCGCCCCGCGTCGCTACTTTGTCCACGCAACGGGCTCGCCCGTCTCTTCATCAAAGTGCCACCAATTTTCCCACTTCAACCACTCCTCGGGCGTCGGCACATCCTCCGAAAAATAATACCGCGGAACGGAGCTTTCGGGATCCGTCAAGATGTCATTTTGTTCCCCTATCTCGATGCGCTCTCATTGCTCTTGCGTCCCATGATAATAGATGCTTTCAATTTGGTTGCATTCGAGGAGTACGCTTTCCCCGATGGAAGTCACCCCGCTCCCGATCACAACACTTTGCATAAAGCAGTGGCGGAAAGCCTCGTCTCCAATCGACTGCACGCTGTCCGGGATGCGAGGTTGTTTCCAATGATCACAGTCGAAAAACGCTCGGTTGCCAATCGTGAGCAGTCCTTGGGGAAGGTTGAAATCGTGCAGCATAACACACCCGGAGAATGCCGAATCCCCGATTTCCGTCACATGGCTCCCCTGCTGCACGCTGCCGAGCCTCGTGCAATTTTCAAAGGCCGAATTCCCGATTGTTTCCACCCCATCCCCCAAATAGACGGTCTCAAGCCCGCTGCAACCATAGAATGCGCTCGCGCCAATCGCGACGACGCTGTCGGGGAGCGAAACCCAAGTAAGTTTCTCACAGCCGTAAAACGCATTCTGTCTGATATATTTTGTTCCCTCGCGAATGTAGTATCCCTTTTCCAATATCTGATTTGTCTCAATCAAATAATTGCCGATATAGAACACGACTTTCTTGATACCGGGATCGGGGCCCGTCTCCTGTGTGTCCCAATTCGCGGAATGATTATAACATGCCGTGCCCTTGAACGCAGAATCCCCGATCTGAAGGAGCCCGTCGGCAAGGTCGATGTCCGCAAGTGCAGAGCAGTCCTCAAAGGCCCCTGTTCCAATCGAAACCATCCCTTCCGGAATGACGATCTTCGTGAGTGCGGTGCAGTTCTGAAAGGCCCAGTTCCCAATCGAAATCATCCCTTCCGGAATGACGATCTTCGTGAGTGCAGTGCAGTTCTGAAAGGCCCGGTCCCCAATCGAAATCATCCCTTCCGGAATAACAACGCCCGTGAGACTTTCGCATCCTTCGAACGCATCATCCACGATCTCAATCGTATCCGCACGGACATTGCAGACGCCCGTAATCGTATCCCTCGCCGCGATCAAGTGTCGCCCGAGATACAGAACACCGCTTTCATCCCAATAGGATGCGTCTTGATAGAGGCCCGTTCCCTCAAATACATGGCCGCCGATCCCCGTCACGCTGTCGGGGATCACAACGTTCATCAAACTGCCGCATTCCGCAAACGCGTATTGGTCAATGGAACTCACACCCCTTCCGATCGTTACACTTTCAAGCATGTCGCAACCGGAAAAGGCATTCCGCCCGATCTTCGTAACACTGTCCGGGATGACAACGGCCGTCAGCCCCTTGCGATCCTGAAATTGATTATCGTCAATCGAAGTGATCCCATCGGACAAACGGACCTCGCCCTTGATCGCACGGGGGACAAAGTCTATCTCCACTTTGTAGCTGTCCCAATCTGAATCGTCATGCACTTTACGGTACAAAACGCCATCTTGAGTGTACGGGTCGATCTCTTCATTATAAAACGAATGCGTGACGCCAACAATGACTTCCTCCACCGTTTCCAAGGATGGCAGGTTTCCATCCCACTGGGGCATCGCAACCGTTCTCACGGTTTGGACCTGAAAAATCCCACCTGTCATCCACCAAGAATCCTCATCTGCCTCCGGCCAATTGATGCTTTTTCTCCGAAACTCAAGAGGAATGCAAATATCTGTGGCGCCGTTTTCTTCAAACGTCGCGAACTCATATCCGTCGTATCCACTGTATTCCGGCCCATAGACAAAGCAAAATTTTGCCCCGCCGCTAAAAACGCATTGTTCCCCCTCGACCCCGTCGATCTCAAGACCATAGGCAATGGCATGTCCCTTAGATTTCACCCGATAGATGATGCGCTGTGCACTCTCCTTGTGACTGTCCGAAGGCACAGTGAAGGTCGTTGTTATCTCAATGTAATCTACTTCCTCGAATTCGGAAAACATGCTCGTATTCGCATATTCCAACGTGGCAAACAGACCTGCTCCGGAGATGGTGACGACGACATCGAACGTGTCGGAGATCCCATCTGCCTTCATCCTGTCAAAATTCAACACGCAGATGTCGAGCACGAGATAATAGGTCTCCTCCGCCTCACATGTCAACTTTTCGTACAGGAATTCATCCTTGATCGCGCCGTCCGGGCACTCCTTGTCCGAGGCCATGCGGAATTGGTATGCGATGTCATCGTTGTAGCGGTTTTCGAGATCGGTCGCGGGTTGAAAGGCCGCCTCGTCCGCAGCATCTCCCCCGCCGCATGCGGAAAGGGCGCAAAGGAGCGCAAGCGCGGCAACGATCATGAAAAATACACGCAAAAATTTGCCTTTCATTCTCTCTCTTCCCAAAGGTTTGCATCATCTGTATTGTATCACAATTCTTTGATTTATGCAACTCGATTTGCGCAACTTGATTTATAAGAGCTGCCGCATGCATTCACTGAACATTGATTTCCGCAGTATAGCTGCCCCAAGAATCGGAAAATTTCACGGTATACGTCCCCCAGCGTTGAAAATTCACGGAGCTGAGTTGATCGGATGTGAAATATCCCTCACGATAGCTTCCGTCCTCATAGCAGATCGAATAGGATATTTGCGGAAGTTCTTCCTCCTCGTCGATGTCGTCTACCCACTCCGGGGATACCGTAACCGTCTTTGCTTCTTTTGCGATGTCCTCACTTCCTTCATCTCCGATGGCACAAGTATCGAGCAAAAGAGACGACACCTTCTTATCCGCATCAAAGCCGATGACAATGACTTTATGTTCGATTGTATCGAGCTTTTGTTGCAAGGTATAATACTTTTCCATGAATTCGGCATATCCTTCCATGGAATCAGGCTCTTCCTCTTCGAGCTTCTTGAAATCGTTTAAGACAGAAGTGTAATTTTTACTGTAATAATACCAATACATTTCTGTTTTTTGATCTGCTTCTCCGAGAATTTCTTCCACGCGCGCCTCATCCGCGCCCAGCCCGATTTTGCTGAGTTTATCCACCGAGAAACGCATATCCCGTGTAGCGAGCACACTCGTAACGACAATGACGACAACAAGCAGACAGGCGACCACGGCGAGGAGACGTTTTTTCACGCTACACCACATGCGCAGATAGGATGCGTTGCCGTATTCTTTCAATTTTCTGTATTGTGCGCACTCATAATGATACACGACCCATGCACGGTTATTGGCTTTGTAGGCCTCCCTCTCTTGCAGATATGCCGCCTTTTTCTCGCCGAATCCCGCAAGATCTTGCTCGTATTGCGCAACAAGTGCGGAGTTTTTCTCGGGCTTTGTATATCCGCACATTTGAACGGCGAGCGCCTTGCGCCTTTTGTTGTATTTTAGGAAGAACGCAAGCATGAAAGGAACAAACAGGATCGCAAGAAGAGCAGGCGGGATGGTAAATGTAGCCGCATACCCCCCTAATATGAATATATTTTCATACCATAAGAATACGACAAAATCATCACGACGCCCGGTGCCCAAAAAGTGCATCAATGAGGCGAGTATCGCCACCCAAAAAATCACCGACACGATTTCGATTGCCGCGATCCGGAAGCTCCTGTTGCGATAAACTTTTTCGGGGCACCACTCCCGGGACGAGCGCTTTTTACCCGGCGCAAATATGCCATTTGAGATCACAAGAGTCAGGCATCCAACCACGCCGATTATTCCCAAAGCTGTTATATAAGGGATGCCAAAAGGCCTGTGATAAGCATGAGACCATCCGACATATAGCCATGTCATGATCGCAATTTCGATTGCCACCAAAATACCGAATATGCGCGGATAAACACTTGCAGCCCGCCATGCCTTCTCTATGTATTGATTTACCTCACATTGCAGCTCTCCACGTTCCTCTTCGGAGAGGATATCGTAATAAACGATCTTGGGTTTGCGGGGCCGCTTTGGTTTTTTTATTATCTCAGGCATTGCGGGAGCAGCATGCGTCTCCATATAGATACGATCACGCTCTTCCCGTTGAGCTCTCTTAGTGTTATAGCGGTCTGCAACACTTTTTCTGTATTCTGCTCCTAACGACGGCTCATGCTTATCCCAATATGTTTTTAAGACTGCCACCGCCGCATTAGCCACGCACAAAATACTTGAAAACACAATTTCAAGAATTGGGGCCGCCCCGGCGACCATCAACCCCATTCCCCCGTCAGCTTCCCCGATCATACCAAGCATAACCGAAGAAACAATCAAGATCGCTAAGGAAAAAATTTCCGCTGAGAGAAAGAAAAAAATTCTGCTGTAATGGTCGAGGTCTCTCTTGCGCCGCTCACGAAAAAGTATGGGGATGGCTATCATAGAACAGACTGCCAAGATGCATGCAAAAACGATGAGCGCCACCGAGCATTGCATGATGCTCTCAAACTCTGTTGCGGATGCGATTTGATAGACATTCCCATAGCTCTCGCTCGGGATCGTCTCACCGAGAAGTTCTCCTCCCGGCATTACGGATACAGGCGCGAGAAAAAATAGGAAATTTAACACGGCAAACAGCGCAACGAGGATTGCAGGCAAATAATAGCATATCCCTGCATACATGAGTGAAGAATGTCTGCTCCGAGAGTATACAGGTTTTGGAGCGGCGGACGTGATACTTTCGCGCACAGAGCTTTCTTCCTCGGCAGATTGTTCAGGCCGCAAAAAACCATAGCCGCAATTATTGCAGAATTTAGTATTCCCGGCAAGCTGTGTTCCACATTGTGGGCACGTCTTATCCTCTTGCCATTCTGTGCCGCAATTGGGGCAGAATCTCCCCTCAAACTCAGTGCCGCAAATACAGATGTGCTTCATAGGTTTCCTCCGAAAAGTTTTTTGCGGGCAAAAAATAAGGACGCCCGACAATATCGGACGCCCGCAAAGAGTATCCCGTATTGTCTGCGTCACAATTTCCCGATAGTATGCGGAAAAAAGGATACACCGATGCCGTTGTATCTGCATACTACCATTATGAAATTGTGACGCAAATTTATTCTATCACAGGTCAAAGGAAAATTCAACCGTTTTACAAAGTTTTCCCAAAAAAACCATGACAAATCTGTCACGGAGGGAAATTCTTCACTCACCGAGAATATTCGCAAGAACGCGGAAGGCGTTTGAAAAGGCGATCTTCTCCGCAATCCGAGGGCCGAATTTTTGCAAAAAGGCATCAAACAGGCGGGGCATGTCCGAGGCGGACCTCATGTAAGCATTCGTGGGGATGCCATCGAAGTCGCTCCCCAAAGCCAAAACGCTCTCCCCGCCGACATTCAAAATATGGTTCGCATGCGCAAGCAAGGCCTCGCGTTGGCCCTCCGGAGACAGGTCCGGCGAGAGAAAGGCGGCACAAAAATTCAACCCCAAAACGCCGCCGCAATCCGCAAGTGTCTTGATCTGCCCGTCCGTGAGATTGCGGCAATCGGGAAAGACGCCGGCGGCATTGGAATGGCTGGCAACAAAGGAAATGCCGCACCGCTTGCTAAGCTCCGCCACATCCGCAAACACCCCGTCGCTCGCATGGGAGACATCCGCGACGATGCCGCGCGAGAACAGTTCCTCCACGACTTCATGCCCGAAGGGCGTGAGACCGCGCGCCTCCCGCTTTCTCCGATCCGACGGGTCGGCAAGATTGGGAAAGCCGATGGCATTTTTATCGTTCCAGACGAGGGTGAAAAGGCGCATGCCGCGCCGGTAGAGCGAATCCAGCTTGGCCAAATCCCCCTCGATGGCCCCGCCGCCCTCCACCGTAAAAATGGCATTCACGCGGTCGGGCGCAAAATCTTTCATGCTTTGCAGGGGGCGATAGCCCTCTTCCCGACACATGGCGTGATATTTCTTCGCGAGGGCGCAAGCGGAGGCGAACCCACGGAACGGGTGCGGGATAAAGGCGGCAAAGCACTCGACGGCACAGTGGGAAGCGCGCAAATTTTCCCCCGTGACATGAAAAACGCCCTCCTGTTTCGTGAGAGCGTCTGTGTGCAGATCGATGTATCTCATCCTTTGTAAAACAACCGAATGATGCGCCCCACGATGCGCGGGAGCCGAATACAGACGATCATACTACCTCCTCATTGATAATGACGAGCACATTTCCCGTTTCCACATGAATGGAGAAAGCCTCGCGGTCTGTCGTCACATTGGAGATCCCGCGCGTGGAACCGTAACGGAGCCACAGATCCTGCATGGGATATTTGAGGCCCTCCGTTCCCATTATATGCGCGTCGCCGCCAAAAGGCAACACCGAGACCGTCTTCCCCGCGCCGCACAAAAAAACATGCCCGCCCGCGTCGCACAGAGAAATTTCCGCCCCGTTTGTTTTCATGACGGCGCTTGCAACGCCCGCCGTCTTGGCCTTGCAGAGGAGGTGCAGATTGCCGAGAAAATGGTCCTCGCGTCCCCCGCCGGCGCCGTAAAAGACGATGGACGTGGCACCCATGTCTAAGGCACGGTCGACGGCAAGCTCTCCGTCTGTCTCATTCTTCTCGGAGGGAAAGGTGAAGACCGGGGCGGGAAAAGGCGCCTCGTCGAGAGAATCGAAGTCCCCCAAATTCTCGTCGATGCGGACTTTGCCCTCGGCCCAGCGAAAGGCGCCGTCACAGCAAATGACATAGGCCCCGTCGGTGGGAATGTCGCCGCGGAATGGCTCGCCGTTCAAGAGAATGATGAATTTTTTGCACCGCCCGTTCTGCCGCGCCAAGCCGTTCATCCGCGCAACCTCGCAATGGTCGCCGCCATATCGGGGGAGCGAAAGACGGTGCTGCCCGCGACGATGACGTTGGCGCCCGCGGAGATGACGTCTTTCACGTTGTCCTCGGTGATGCCGCCGTCCACTTCGATGTCGATATCGCGACCCAAACGGATGCAATAGTTCTTCACGGCCTCGATTTTTTTCAGCGTCTCGGGGATGAATTTTTGCCCGCCCCACCCGGGGACGACGCTCATGAGGAGTACCATGTCCGCGATCTCGCATGCGGGAAAGAGCTCTTCGGCGCGCGTCGAAGGATTGATGACGGCCGAGGCCTTTACGCCGAGTGCCTTGATTTTTTCAAGATTTTTGATGAGATTTTCGCGGTCTGCCTCGACATGCACGGTGATGATATCCGCCCTCGCGTTCGCGAATTCTTCGAGGCGGGCAGCGGGGCGCGTCACCATGAGATGGCAATCGAGGGGAAGGGAAGTGTGCGGGCGGAAAGCCTTGACCGCCTGTGCCCCAAACGTGATCGGCGGCACAAAGTTGCCGTCCATCACATCGCAATGGATGTAATCGGCGCCGTTCCTTTCGAGAAGCTCCACCGTCTCGCCGAACTTTGCAAAGTCACTCGCCAAAATGGATGGCGCGATCTTGATTTTCATATGTCCACCTCCGGATGCAAATTCCCCATCTGAAAAACCCTCACGGGCATGGCGAATTTCCCCAATCCAAATCGCTTGCCCTCAGTTGTCCGCGGGCCCGCCCTCGTCCCCGCCATGCAAAAACCGTGCGCGGAGTTGCCCGCATGCGCCCCCGATGTCGGCGCCCATGCTTCGGCGGAGCGTCGCGGAGATGCCCAAGGATGTCAGCGCCTTTAAAAAGGCTTGCGCCGTGCGCTCATCCGTGCCTTTCAAGTTGCGCTCTTTCACGGGATTCAGCCGAATCAAGTTGACATGGCAGGGGCGCCCTTTCAGGAGAGAAGCGAGCTGTTCGGCGTGTACCATGTCCGCGTTCTCCCCCTCAATGAGCGAATATTCAAAGATGTAGCGCCTGCCCGTCTTTTCAAAATAGAACGTGCATGCACCCAAGATTTCCGCGATAGAATAGCGGGCCGCTATGGGCATGGTGCGGCGGCGTTCCGCGTCGGTTGTGGCGTGAAGCGAGACGGTGAGATTGAGCGGGATGCCCTCCTCCGCAAAGCGCCTCATCTCGGGCACGAGCCCGCACGTGGAAAGGCTCACGTTGCGAGCGGAAATGCAGATCCCGCCCTCGGCGGTGACATTCCGCAAAAATTTCACGACAGCGTCATAGTTGTCGAAAGGTTCGCCGCTGCCCATCAAGACGACATTGGTGACTTTGCGCTCTTTCAACGTTCCGCCCTCGGAGCGGTTGACGGTGAGGACCTCGGAGAGAATTTCCCCCGCGGTGAGGTCGCGGATGCGGCCGCCCAAAGTGGAGGCGCAAAATTTGCACCCCATGCGGCAACCCACCTGCGTGGAGACGCACTGGGTGTTGCCGTATTTATAGGCCATCAGCACGCCCTCGATGATGTTGCCGTCCCACAGTTCGAATAGATACTTCTTCGTCCCGTCTTTGGCGGTGAAAACTCGTTGGATCTTGACGGGCTCGTCGGCATAGACCTCGACCAGCGCCGTCCTCATCGCCTGCGGAATGGGCAGTTCCGAGATCTTTTTGCCGTGCATGAGCCCCTCATAGATTTGGCGCGCGCGAAAGGGCTTCTCCCCCATGTCGGCGACGAGAGAGCAAAGTTCTTCATAGGAAAGGTCTTGCAGGATCTTCATGATCTCTTCAATTTGGCGACATAGAAGCCCGCGCCATAGGCATTGTCGGGCAAGAATTGCAGCCCGTATCTCGTCCTCTCGTGCGGAAGCGGGGAATGCGCCGGCACGGCTCGGAAGCCGGAATTCTTCTCCAAGAATGCCCCCACGGCGCCGTCGTTCTCCTCTTCGAGCAGAGTGCAGGTGGAATAATAGAGGTGCCCGCCCGAACGAACATACCTGCTGCAATTTTGCAAAATCGCGCGTTGCAGAGCACAGAGCTCGGACATGGTGCCCTCCTCTTTCCTCAATGGAAGATCTGGATTTTCACAGACAGTCCCCAGCCCCGAGCAGGGCACATCGCACAAGACACCGTCGAAAGCGTCCGCAAAATTCGGCTCGAACAGGGTGGAATCGGCCGTGCGGATCACGATGTTCTGCGCGTGCATGCGCCTTTGGTAGCTCTCGATCAGCGCCATGCGGTGCGGATAAATTTCCGTCGCGAAAACCTCCCCGCACGTCTCCGCCAACAAAACGCTCTTTCCGCCGGGCGCGGCACAGGCATCGAGCAGCCTGCCGCACGGCTCCACCACGGAGCAAACGGCGACCGAGCCCACAGATTGAAAGGTGTAGTCCCCCGCAAAAAAGCCCGCGTCGCGCGTGAAATTTGCGAACAGTTTGACGTTTTCAAAGGGCGTATCCTCATGCGGAAGAGCGAGATAGTTCTCCATCCCGCGCACAAAGCGCACCGAGACGCCGTGGCTCCTTGCGAGCAGGATGCCTTCGGCCCTTGCTCCATAGCGGGCAACGATTTGGCGCACCGCATAGAGCGGGAAGTTGCTCAAAACGGCCAAGCGCTCCTCCCCATCGGGCAGGACGACCGCCCGCTCGTCGAAGTTTCTCAAAAAAGCATTGACAAACCCCGCTGCGCCCGTTTTCCCGAGCTCCTTTGTGAGCGCAACCGCCTCATTGACGGCAACGGGGCGGGGCATGTCCGCAAAGAGCATTGCAGAAAGCCCGATTTCGAGGATGAGGCGCACCGCCGGCTTGGGGCTCTTTTGCGCTGTTTTGAGGCACAGTTCCAAGTAGCCGTGATGCTCCAAGACGGTGTAGACGAGCTTGACGGTGCGGCCGTGTTCCCCCGCGGGAAGCTCGGCGAGGGCGGCCTTTAAATGCGCGCCCTCCCGCAAGATGCGCGTGAGCACGCGGTATGTATCAAGAAAGGCGCTCAAAACGCATCCCCTCTTGCACTTTTCGGCCGTTCAAAAAGTCGCGTGCAGACATGCGCCGTCCGCCCGCGGGTTGCAGTTCGGTGATGCGGATGGCACCCTCGCCGCATTTCACGACGAGTCCCTCCTTGGGGGAAGCGGCGATCACCGTGCCGGCAGGAGCTTCTACATTGCAGTCCGCCTCTTCCGCAAACCAAAAATTCAGAGTGAGCTCCCCGATGCGCGCATAGGCGAAAGGGGCGGGCGAGAGGCCGCGGATCAGACAGGAGACCTCGCGGGCGGGTCTTAAAAAGTCCACCTCGGTGCGTTGGACTTTCTTGCAGACAAATCCCTCCCCCTGTTTTTGCAGCGCACAGTTCCCCTTTTCGATGAGGGGAAGCGCCTCGACGATGAGCGTTGCGCCGATACGGGAGAGCCGGTCGGACAGCGTCCCACAGTCGTCGGAATCGTAAATCGGGCAGTGTTCGGAGAGCAGGATGTCCCCCGTATCCAGACCGAGTTCGGTTTTCATGACGGTGACGCCCGTCTCGCGGCAGCCGTCGATGATGGCGCGGGCAATGGGCGCCGCGCCGCGGTAGGCGGGAAGCAGGGAGGCGTGGATGTTCCAAACGCCGAGCGGGAAGAGATCGAGCACTTCCTGCGTCAGGATCTGCCCGTAAGCACAGGTGACCATGAGGTCCGCGCCGACCTCTTTGAGGGCACCCATGTCCGCCTTTAAGCGTTCGGGTTGCAAGACGGGGAGGCCGAGAAGGAGGCCCTGCTCCTTGACGGGCGAGGGCGTGAGGACGCCCTTTCTTCCCTGCGGCTTATCGGGCTGGGTGAGCACGGCCGCGACCGAAAACCCGGCATCGAGGATGGCCAAGAGGGGGGCTATGGCAAATTCGGGCGTGCCCGCAAAGACGATTTTCAATGGGATACTCCTTGCAATGTTTTTGAATGATTGGAATACAGCCGCGCGCCACCGGGCTGCCATTCTCGCCGGGGACTGCCAAGCCCCCGCCGTCGAGTCATTCCGATGCGGCTCTGCGCCGTTTTTTCAGTCCGCATTGCGGACATGGTCTGCCTTGTCGGTGTAGAGGACGCCGTCGAGGTGGTCGAGCTCGTGGCAGATGGCACGGGCAAAGAAGTCGCGTGCAACGAGGGAATAGCGGTCACCCTTTCTGTCTTGGAACACGATCTTCACCTTGGACGGGCGGCGCACATCGCCCGCTTTCCCGCGCACCGAGAGGCACCCCTCGGCGCCGTATTGCTCCCCCTTTTGCCACACGAAGATGGGATTGATGAACTCAAAATACCCCTCTTCGACGTCCACGACGACCGCGCGGATGGGCACCCCCACCTGCGGCGCGGCAAGCCCTGCGCCCTCGGCGTCTTTCAAAGTCTCTTTCATGTCATCGAGAAGCAGGCAAAGGTCGTTGTCAAAGCGCGTGACGGGTTCACATTTTTTGCGGAGAACGGGGTCTCCGACCTGTACGATTTCACGGATCATGGATGTCTCCTTTTAGCTTAAATTTGCGGGATTTTCCTCTACGTACACGAGAACATTTCTATGTTTTTCCTCGGCACAGACGGCATATATGCTTTTCAGCACGCGGCCGTCCAGGAGGCGCATGAGGACTTGGTAGCGGAATTTATTGCGGATGCGCTTGATGGGCGCATGCATGCGGTTGAAGAACAGGAAATTATCGGGATTTTCCGCATAAATTTTTTGCAGCTTTTCATAGACGGATTTGAGCGCCGAAAGCGTCTCGGTCTCGTCCTCCCCCGTGATCATGACGCGCACGATCTTGGCAAACGGCGGGAACATGGTGGCCTCGCGCATGGAGATCTCGTGCTCGTAAAAGCCCTCATAATCGTATTGCGCGGCAAAACGGAGGATGTAGTTCTCGGGATCGTACGTCTGCAAGACGACTTCCCCCGCCTCCTGCGCTCTTCCGCTCCTCCCCGCGACCTGCGTGATGAGCTGAAACGTGCGCTCGCCGCTCCTGTAATCGGCAAAGTGCAAGCTCATATCGGCATCGAGGATGCCGACCAACGTGACCTGCGGGAAATCGTGCCCCTTTGCGACCATCTGCGTCCCCACGAGGATATCGGCGGCATGCTCGGAAAATTGTTTTAAGATTCGGTAGTGCCCCTCTTTGCCGCTCGTCGTATCCACGTCCATCCTGAGGATGCGGGCGGAGGGGAACATCTTCTTTAAGTCGCCCACAACGCGCTGCGTGCCCGTTCCCACATAGCCGAGGTGATGCCCCCCACAGCCGGGGCAGGCAGGCGGAAGCTTGTAATTGGCTCCGCAATAATGGCATTTTAAGACGTTCTCGTCGCTGTGATAGGTGAGTGCGACGTCACAGCTTTCACAGCTCGCGACATACCCGCAATCACGGCAGATGACGGTTTGGGAATACCCTCTCCGGTTGAGAAAGAGAATGGCTTGATTCCCCTTTTCCAAACAGTTTTCCAGCCGTTCGCGGAGCATGGCGGAAAAGGCCGTGGCGTTCCCCTTTCGCACTTCGCGCCGCATATCGACGATGCGCACCGCGGGCATGGGGCGGGCATTGATCCTCTCGGGAAGTTTTACGAGCTCGAATTCCCCCTCCTTGGCGCGGCGGTAAGTCTCCACCGAGGGCGTCGCGCTGCCAAGGATGAGTTTGCACCCGTTGTGGCGCGCACGGAGGTAGGCGATGTCGAACGTGTTGTAGCGCGGGGCGCTCTCGGAACTGTAACTCCCGTCGTGCTCTTCGTCAATGACGATGACGCCGATATTCTCGATGGGAGCAAAGACCGCCGAGCGTGCGCCGATGGCAATGCGCGCACTGCCCTCGCGCAAGCGCATCCACTCGTCGAAGCGTTCCCCCGCCGAGAGGCCGCTGTGGAGAATGGCCGCCATGCTCCCGAACCGCGCGCGGAGCTGGGAGAGCATTTGGGGTGTGAGGGAAATTTCCGGGACGAGAAAGATGGCCGTCTTTCCCGCCTTTAAGACGTCGGCAATGAGCGTGAGATAGATTTCCGTCTTTCCGCTCCCCGTCACGCCATGAAGAAGCGTCACCGTCTTGTCCGTCCGCTTGACGGTGTCCACGGCATTTTGCTGGGAGGGCGTCAGCTTTCTTGCGACGTTTTCGCCCCCGATATCGCGATAGGGATCGCGGAATACGCGCCGTTTTTCAGAGACGAGCACACCGCTGTCGAGGAGCGCCTTGACCGCACTCCCGAACCGCTCGCGGAGAAACGCCGCATCGGCCTCGCCGTTGTCGCGCATGAAGTCATACAGTTCCCGCTGCCGTTTGGCGCGGTCGGAGATCTCCGTCTCCCGCGCAAGTTTTATCACGGTGCGGTATCTGGTCGAGACCTTGCCCGTGCGCATCTCGGCGGGGACAAACAGCCGCAACGTGAGCGCCATGGAGACGCGGTAGCGCGCGGCGATCGTCTCGGCGAGCATGAGTGCTTCCTCGTTGAGCGAGGGAAAATCCTCCTCCCGCCGCAAGACGCGTTTGAGCTTTTGCGGGGGCACGTCCGTCGCCTCTTTTACGCGCATGACAAAACCCGTCGTCACCCCGTTTCCGAAAGGAACGGCGACACGCATCCCGCGCACGATATCGTCGCCACAGGCATAGTCGAAAATTTTATCGACATCGCTGTGGGCAATGTCTACAATGACTTCGGCAAACATGCTCTCCCCTTGAAAAAACAGCCCCGCATTTCACGGGGCGGCTTTTCAGTCTCTTGTGATCTTAAATTTTCCGTTCACGACCTCTTGGCACGCGAGGACGATCTCCTTTTGCTTGCCCGGGAGCTCGGTGATCCCCGTCGACTGCATCTGTTCGATGATCTGCCGCGTACGTTTTGCAATGGCGACGCACAACTCATAGCGGGAGATCGGCGCATCTTCTGTGCCGAGTTTCCTCACGAGTGCGTCTACCGACGGTTCATTGATCATATTTAACACCTCACTTGGTTTTTTCCTTTTGGATGATGTCGTGGATCTCTTTCGTCGCCCGCAAGACTTCGTCGTTCAAAACGACGTAATCAAACTTGTCTGCCTGCCCGTATTCGAATTTGACCCGATCTCTGCGCTCTTCGAGCTGCTCTTCCGTCTCGGAGCCCCGCTTTTGCAGGCGCTCTTCGAGCACTTCGAGCGACGGCGGTTTGATGAAGATGTTGACAACTCTGCGCGTGCTGCCGTAATAATTCTTGGCCATGAACGCGCCAACGACGTCGATTTCGAGAATGACGAGTTTATCCTGATCGGCGAGCATGGTGACATAGTCTTTGAGCGTGCCATAGTAGTTGCCGAAGTGCTCGTCATATTCCAAAAATTCGCCGCGGTCGAGTTTGTTTTGAAACTCCTCGTGCGTGATGAAAAAGTAGTCCACGCCGTCCTTTTCCCCGGGGCGCGGCGAGCGCGTGGTGCAAGAGACGGAGATGGCGAGCTCGGGATCGATGCGCATGAGCTCTTTGACGATGGTTCCTTTGCCGACGCCCGAAGGGCCGGAAATACAAAAAATCGTACCCTTCATACTCACTCCAAATTTTGAATTTGTTCGCGGACCTTTTCGATCTCGTTCTTCATTTCCAGTGCAAGCCGCGTCACTTCCCCGTCCCCCGACTTGGAACAGATGGTGTTGCATTCGCGGTTGAATTCCTGTATGAGAAAGTCCAACTTGCGCCCGACGGCATCGAGGCGGATGATCTGATAAAATTCCGCGATGTGCGAGGCCAGCCGCGTGAGCTCCTCATCGATGTTGCATTTGTCGGAATAGACGGCCGCTTCGGTCAGAATACGCGTCTCGTCCACCTTGCCCGAAAGGTACTCGGAAATCCGCTCGGTGAGCTTTTCCCGATAGTTGGCCGCGACCATGGGTGCCCTCTCTGCGATCCCGTCGCGAAGTTTTGCAATCGTCTCGACGCGGGCGACGAGGTCGGCTTTCAGCCGCTCCCCCTCCGCATAGCGCATCTTCTTATGCTCTTCGAGTGCGGAGACGAGCGCTGCCTCCAACGCGGCGTTGAGCTCCCCGTCCTCCTCCGATACATCCTCCGTCTTGACGATGTCGGGCAGACGCAAGAGCGAGGAGAGCGAAAAGTCGTCCCTGACCGAGGGGAACTCGTTCTTCAAGGCCTCCGCCGAACGCACATAGGCCCGCGCGAGCTCCATATCCACGCAAAGGGAACGGTTTTTTTCGCGCCTGTCCGTGTAACTCACGAACACGTCGACGTGCCCGCGGGAGATGCTGCCACGCACGAGCGCCCGGATGCGTTCTTCCCGGGAGAGAAAGACGCGCGGGCTCTTGACCGCAAGATCCAAATACCGGTTGTTGACGGATTTTACTTCCACGGTGAGCGCGATCCCGCCCTCGCGGTATTCGCCCTTGCCGTAGCCTGTCATGCTGTACATTCCATACCTCTCTTGTGGATACCCCATTATACCACATGCGCGCGCACGCGGTCAAGTAATTCCGAGAATTCGGGAAAAAATTTCAGTTGCCGCCGAGCATCGAGAGAAATTCTGCCTCTCCGATGATGCGGATCCCCGCTTTTTTGGCCTTTTCGAGCTTGCTGCCCGCTTTCTCGCCCGCGACGACGAGCGTCGTCTTGCCCGTGACCGCACTCTGGCAGGTGCCGCCGAGCGCCTCGATCCTCTTCTGTGCCTCGGGACGAGACATGGCGAAAAGCGTCCCCGTCAGCACCACACTCTCTCCCGCGAAGCGGCCCTCCGTCACGCGCTCCTTGGTGAACGGTACAACGCCCGCGACCCTGAGGCGGCAAAGTTCCTCCCTGTTTTCGGGATGGGCGAAGTAGGCAAGAATGGAATTTGCGGTGATCTCCCCGATGTTTTCGAGGGCAACGAGGTCGTCAAAAGTGAGCGCGGCGACGGCCTCCACGCTCCCGAAGTCCGCGAGATCGCGCGCGGCCACCCGTCCGATGCCGCCGATGCCGATGGCATATAAAAACCGGTCGAGCGGGATGTGCTTGGAGGCCTCGATTGCCGCGAGCAGATTGCCCACTTTCTTCTCGCCGAAGCCCTTGTAGAGTTTTTCGTCGTCGCCGAGAAAGCTCTCGCGGGTGAGCGCATAGAGGTCGGAAAAGCGACGCACTTTGCCCTTGTCAAACAAAAATTGAAGGGTCTCCTCGGACATGCCCTCCACGTCCGCTGCGTTCTTGCTGCAATAGTGGGTGAGTTTTTGCACCACGCGCGGCGGGCAATTTTCATTGGAACAGAATAGATTGGCCCCCGTCTCGATGACGGGGCTCCCGCAATAGGGGCACACCGCGGGCTTCTCGACGGGCACGCTTCCCTCCACATGCGAGACGGCCCCCAAGATCTCTGGGATGACCTCGTTGGAGCGGCGGATGAGCACGCGCGAATGCACTTTCACGTCCTTTTTGGTGAGGTCGCCGAAGTTGTTCAAGGTGGCGCGGCGCACCGTGGCCCCCGCGAGCTCCACGGGTTCCACCTCCGCGAGCGGCGTGAGTTTGCCCGTTCTGCCGACCTGCCAAAAGACGCGCTCCACCGTCGTCTCGGCCTCTTCGGCCTCGAATTTAAAGGCGATTGCCCAGCGCGGGAACTTGTCCGTGGCACCCATGTCCGAACGAATGGTCTCTTCATTAACTTTGATGACGGCTCCGTCGGTCAAAACGTCGAGGCTTCTCCTGCCCACTTCGATCTCGTCGATGCAGGAAAAAACCTCCTCGGGCGTCTTGCAGACGCGGAAATACGGAAAGGTCTTAAAGCCCTCTTTGAGCAAGAATTCCCGCTCCTCCGCCTGAGAGGGCAGGGGCGCTTCGCTCATATAATTGATGTCATAGAACAAGATCTCCGGCCGACGGGTGCGCGTCACTTTGGGATCGAGATTGCGGATGGCCCCGGCCGCCGCGTTGCGCGCATTTTTGAGTGACTCGTCCGGGTGCTCTTCATTATACTTTTGCAGTGCCGAGAGGCGGATGATCGCCTCGCCACGCACTTCGAGCGTCCCCCGATAGGAGATTTTGAGCGGGAAGCTGGGCACGGTGAGGACCTGTGCGGTCACATCCTCCCCCTCCACGCCGTTGCCGCGCGTCGTCGCACGCACAAATGCCCCGTTCTCATAGGTAAGGCAGACGGTGAGCCCGTCATACTTATACTCGACGGTGAAAGTGGCCTCCCCCGCTTTTTTGACGCGGGTGAAAAAGGCGTTGAGCTCGTCCTCGGTGACGGCCTTATCGAGGCTGAAAAGGCGCGCGATATGCGTATGCCGTTCAAACCCCTTGACGGGCTCTCCCCCGACGCGGCGGGTCGGCGAGTCATCAAAGACCACCCCCGTGTCGCGTTCGAGCGCACGGAGCTCGTCGTAGAGTTTATCATACTCTCTGTCCGAGACGGAGGGCGCGTCGAGAACATAGTACTCATACGCCCACTGATTCAGGATATCGCATAGCTCGCGCATGCGTTGTTGATCGTTCATAGTGTTCCTCCGTTCTGAATTGCCATGTCGAGGGCTCGTTGGACTTCGTTTGAGCTTCCCCTTCTGGGGAAGCTGTCGAGCAACGCGAGACTGATGAGGCGTATTCTGAAAATGCAATGACCTCATCCGCACCTTCGGGGCACCTTCCCCAAAGGGGAAGGCAAGAGTAGCGAACTTCGTTTGAGGGGATACGCTCGCTTCGCTATCGCTCCGTTACTTCGTCGCTTACGCTCCTCGTGACGCCCTTAGTCCACAATAGAAGCCTCGGGCGGACGGTATGACAGCGGGCGCCCAAGCCCTACCCCTTCGGGGGGGGAGGGGGCAAATCATTCTAATCTCATGCGTGCAGCCGAATTCACTTCGGCGGAACGCACTCAATTTGCCGAGCCCTGTCGGCTTCTTGTCCGTTGAAATGATGAAGAGACAGAACTTATTAAGGCGAGAACGCAAGTTTCCGTCGTAAATTTCTATGCCCTTAGTCTTAAAGAGCTTCTATATGATAGAAATTTACGAAATCTAAGAGAGTATTTCGAGCGGGGCAAGGGCCGCCGCCAAATCCTTATTCCCCACACTCTGAAAATGTACGGTCACGATGAGATTTTTCCCCTCACCCCGTATGGCCGTGACCGTTCCCTCCCCAAAGCGGACATGCTTGACGCGCACGCCCACCTGATACCCGCCGGTATCCTTTTGGGGCATTTCCGGAGGCTTGACCGCGGACATGCCTACCCCGCCGAACCTCACGGGCGGTTTTTGGCCGCCGCCGAAAGTGCCCAGCGAATGGCCCTTGTCCTCCGATGTATACCGCTTGCTTCCCTCATCGTAGCTCCGCGAGACGCCGCCGTAACTCGGACGGGAAAATCCGCCATAGCCGCTGCTTCGCGCACCGCCATAGCTGAAACCGCGCTCCTCGAAATCGCCCGTATATCTCCTCCCGGGCGGCGCGTCTTGGATGCCGAGCTCCTGTTTGAGTTCCTCGACGAACATCGAGCGTGCGGAGGGCTGCCGCCGCCCGTAAAGAAACCTGCTCCTCGAACGCGTGAGCCACAGTTTTTCCTTGGCGCGCGTGATGGCGACATACATCAATCGCCGCTCCTCCTCCAAGCCGTTGCGCTCTTGCAGGGCGCGCGCGGTCGGCATGATATCCTCTTCGAGCCCCACGATAAAGACGCAGCGGAACTCCAACCCCTTTACGGCATGGATGGTCGCAATCGTGATGTAGTCCCCGTCGTCCATCTCGTCGGTATCCGAATAGAGCGTGATCTGTTGGAGGTATTCCGCAAGATCGGCGCCCTCATTCATGCGCACATACTGCTCCACCGAGCTCTTGAATTCATCGAGGTTGGCGCGCTTGGTCACGCTGTCATCCGAGCTGTCCGAATACATCTCGTAAAGTCCCGCCGTCTCATAGATATGCCCCACGAGCTTGTCCACGGGCATGACTTGTGCATAGACGACAAGTTCCCGCAAATAATTTCCGAAAGCGCGCAGCTTTTCCTTGGCGCTTGCGGCGAGGGGGAGGTCGTCCACCTCCAACAGGGCGTCGTAGACGGTGATATCCTCTCGGGCGGCACGGTCGAGAAGCGCTTGGACCGTCTTGTCCCCGATCCCGCGCTTGGGCACGTTGATGATGCGGATGAGCGCTTCGCTGTCGAAAGGATTGGCGAGGATCCTGAGGTAGGCGAGAATGTCCTTGATCTCCTTGCGCTCATAGAATTTAAATCCCCCGAACACCTTGTAGGGGAGGTTGTATTGTGTGAATTCCTGCTCGAACGCGCGCGTCAGGGCGTTGATGCGCATGAGCACCGCAAAATCCGAGAGTTTATAGCCGCGGTTTCTGAGCTCCGAAATACGGCGGACGCAGTAGAGCGCCTCCGAAGTCTCCTCTTCCGCCTCATAGAACGTGGGCTTTTCGCCCTCGGGAGCCTTTGTCCAGAGCGTCTTGCCCTTGCGGCGGGAATTGTGGGAGATGGAAGCGTTCGCAAGCGCCAAAATGCAGCCCGTGGAGCGGTAGTTCCGCTGCAACTTGTAGACTTTCGCATTGGGATAGACCCTCTCGAAACTCAAAATGTTCTCGATCTCCGCCCCGCGCCAACCGTAGATGGACTGGTCGTCGTCGCCCACCGCAAACAGGTTCCCGTGCACGCTCGCGAGCATTTTGATGATGTCGAACTGCACGGCGTTGGTGTCTTGGAATTCATCCACGTGAATATACTGAAATCTTCCCGCCAGATACTCCAATGCCTCCTCGTCCTGCTGCAAAAGGGCCCGCGCCTCGGTGAGGAGGTCGTCGAAATCGAGCGCGTTGTTGGCTTTGAGGTGCACCGTGTAGCGGGCGTATACTTTCATTGCCGTATCGATGCCGCGCTCATAGCGGTAGCGCTCGGCATAGGCAACGGGGTCGAGCCCGAGCATCTTGGCGTTGGAAATATGAAATTTGCACGATTTCAGCAGCGATTCCTCATCATAGCCCAGCTCTTTGTAGGCCTGCTTGATGACGGCATTTCGCTCCTGTTCGGAGTAGATGGAGAAATTCTCTTTGAGACCGCGGCGCTCCGCATACATGCGCAAGATGCGCACGCACATGGAGTGGATGGTGCACACCCACATCCTGCGGATGTCGCACGAGTCCGCAAGGCGCTCTTTCATCTCCGCCGCCGCCTTGTTGGTAAAGGTGATGGCGAGAATGTTCTCGGGCTGGACACCCAGCTCGCCGACGAGATACCCGATCCGCGCCGTGAGGACGCGCGTCTTGCCGCTTCCGGCGCCGGCAAGCACCAAAACAGCGCCCTCGGTATCGAGGACGGGCAGCCGCTGTTCTTCGTTTAATTGTTCGAAGGATTCCATACCCCTCTATTTTATCACAGTCAAAAAGAAAACGCAAGTGATTGCGCGGGCATGGCGGTTTTACTTTCTGCCCTTGATCTCATATTCGTATTCCCGCTTGAAGCGTTCGAGGGCTTTGAGATACTTTGCGGAGAGTTCGAGGCTGTATCGCTGGCGCTCGGCATAGGAGAGCGATTCATAATATTCCCTGTCGGTGAGACGGCCGATGGCATCGGAGACCTCGCCCTCTTCGAGGAGCAATTTTTTGACCTTCAAATAAAATTCGTCGGGCGCCTCTCCGTGGATCTCGGCATCCACCTTGTCCCGAAAGTAGAGTTCGAGTTTGCTTTCGTTGATCCCCTGTTCGCGGGCATGGGTGCGCTCGTTTTCCAGCTTTCTTTCGCATTCCTGCCAAAACCCGCGCTTTAAGCGCTGCTTGGCTTCTCTTGCAAGCGATTTGAGAGTGTGTTCCATAAAGCGTCTCCGTTCGATGAATTCCGACTTTTTTTGCAAGAAAAAATCCGTACCGAGCGGTACGGATTCTCATTAGCTTCTGTTTCTCTTGCGAGCAGCTTCCGACTTCTTTCTCTTTTTGACGGAGGGCTTCTCATAGAACTCCTTTTTCCGGAGATCGCCGATGATGCCGTCGCGCGAGCACTTTCTCTTGAATCTGCGGAGCGCGGATTCGAGGTTCTCGTTTTCGCCAACCTTGATCGTGGACATAATTCAACCCTCCTTCGCCGAAGCACTTAGTACTCGCTTATTATAGCAGACGGCGAACAACTTGTCAAACGGTTTTTCGGGATTTCGGGAAAATTTTTCCGCGGCTTAAATTTTCCGCTTCTCTCCCCGTCGCCGCATGCAGCCCACCTCCCGCCGGCGCATCGTTTTGTCCAGGATATCGTGCGCGGCGAAAAAAGCGGGTATGTTATGCGAGGAACAGGCCATCGGGGCCGGCATCGAGCACGATCTTGGCACCGGGCGCCGGGTCATTCTTCACAATGTAGCGCGCGATGAGCGTCTCCGCATGCGACTGGATAAACCGTTTGAGCGGCCTTGCGCCGAACACGCTGTCGTACCCGTTGTCGGAGATATATGCCCGCGCGCGGCCCGTCACTTCCAGTTCGAGGGGTTTCAGCCGCGCGGCAAGGCGGGCAAGCTGAATGTCCGTGATCCGGTCTACCTCTTCCCGCCCGAGCGGACGGAAAATGACCACCTCGTCCAGTCTGTTCAAAAATTCGGGACGGAATGCACGCTTTAAGACGTCTTTCACGGCCGTCTGCGCCTCCGCGGTGAGTTCTCCGCCGGAGATCCCCTCCATGATGACATCCGAAGCGAGGTTGGAGGTCAAGATGATGACGGTGTTCTTGAAGTCCACCGTGCGCCCCTGCGAATCGGTGATCCTGCCGTCGTCGAGCACCTGCAAGAGGATATTGAAAACATCCGGGTGCGCTTTCTCGATCTCGTCGAAGAGCACGATGGAATAGGGTCTCCGCCTCACGGCCTCGGTGAGCGTGCCGCCCTCCTCATAGCCAACGTATCCGGGAGGCGCACCGACCAGACGGGAGACGGAAAACTTCTCCATGTATTCGCTCATGTCGATGCGGACAATGTTGCGCTCGTCATCGAAGAGATTTTCGGCGAGTGCCTTGGCAAGCTCGGTCTTGCCGACGCCCGTCGGCCCCAAAAATAGGAATGACCCGATGGGACGGTTGGGATCTCCGATGCCCGCACGGGCGCGCAAGATGGCCTCGGAGACCTTCTCCACCGCCTCCTCCTGCCCGACGACCCGCTCGTGCAGTTGCTCGCCGAGGCGCAACAGTTTTGCCCGTTCGCTCTCTTTGAGGCGGGTGACGGGGATCCCCGTCCACCGCGCGACGATTTTTTGGATCTCATCCTCGGTAACTTCATCTTGCAGGATGGCATCCTGCCGTGCGCTGACGCTGCTCTTGGCCTCTTCCAGCCTCTTTTCCAGCGCGGGAAGTTCCCCATAGCGCAAACGGGAGGCCTTTTCGAGATCGCCGTGCGCCATGGCCGATTCGATCTCCCCGTGCATGCGGTCCACCTCCTCTTTGAGTTCCTTTTCCGCGCGGATGGAGTTCTTCTCGTCCTCCCACTTTGCTTTCATGGCGGCGAAGGCCTCCTTGGCGTCCGCGAGTTCCTTGCGGAGCGCTTCGAGACGGGCGGCAGAGAGTTGGTCTGCCTCCTTGGCGAGCGCTTTTTCCTCCACTTCCAGCTGAATGATCTTGCGATTGAGGGCATCCATGTCCGAGGGCATGGAGTCGATCTCGGTGCGGATCATGGCCGCCGCCTCGTCCACCAGATCGATGGCCTTGTCGGGGAGAAATCGATCTGTGATATACCGGTCAGACAGCGTGGCCGCCGCGACGAGGGCGTCGTCGTGGATGCGCACGCCGTGGAAGATCTCGAATCGCTCTTTGAGCCCGCGCAAAATGGAGATGGTATCCTCCACCGTGGGCTCGCCGACGAGCACCGTTTGAAATCTCCGTTCGAGCGCCGCGTCTTTTTCGATATATTTTCTATATTCGTCGAGCGTGGTCGCCCCGATGCAGTGCAGTTCGCCGCGCGCCAAGAGCGGCTTTAAGAGGTTGCCCGCATCCATGGCCCCCTCCGACTTGCCCGCCCCGACGACGGTGTGCAATTCATCGATGAAGAGCAGGATATTGCCGTTGGAATCGGTGACCTCTTTGAGCACGGCTTTGAGGCGCTCCTCAAACTCTCCGCGATACTTCGCGCCCGCAATGAGGGCACCCATGTCCAAGGCGAAGAGCGTTTTTCCTTTCAAACCCTCGGGAACATCGCCGCGCGCAATGCGCTGGGCAAGCCCCTCCGCGATGGCCGTTTTGCCCACGCCGGGCTCCCCGATGAGCACGGGGTTGTTCTTTGTTTTACGGGATAGAATGCGGATGACGTTACGGATCTCCTCATCCCTGCCGATGACCGGTTCGAGCTTGTGGTCGCGGGCGCGCTTGGTGAGGTCCGTGCCGTATTTTTCGAGCGCTTCATAGGTGATCTCCGGGTTGTCCGTCGTCACGTTTTGGTTGCCGCGCACCTCCTTTAACCCCTTTAAAAAGCGCTCCTTGTTGATCCCGAAGCGGCGGAAGAGTTCGGCAAGGCGCGGTTCCGCGTTATCGAAGAGGCATAAAAACAGGTGCTCTACGGAGATGTAATCGTCTTTCATGCCGCCTGCAAGTTTTTCGCTCTCGGCGAGAAGCCGCTGAAAATTGGCCGTCACATAGGGCTCTCTTCCCCCTGTGACGCGCGGCAAACGCTCGATCTCCTCGCGCACCGCACGCGCAAACCCCTCCGCATCTGCCCCGCTGCGGGCAAGAACGATGCGGCAAAGACCATCAGGCACGGTGAGGGCCCCGGCAAGGTGCAGCGTCGTGAGCTCCGCATTGCCGTTTTCGAGAGCAAGATTTTGCGCGCTTTGAATGGCTTCGACCGATTTCTGCGTAAACTTATTCTGATCCATGATGTTCCCTCCTCCGCCTTCCACGGGAAGGCTACCTCTCATTCACCCTAATTATACCGCGTTTCAAAAAACCTTAAACAGGGGCATTGAACTACAATGTCATTTCGAGCGGAGGCGAAGCCGGAGCCGAGAAATCTCTACCTTATTTCTTGCCCCCTCCATGGGAGGGGGATTAAGGAGGTGGGGTGGCGACTAACCTTGATGAACATCAATCCCCCCACCACCGCCTTGCAGGCAGAGCCTCCCCCCGTTGGGGGTAGGGCTTGGGTTCTCGCTGTCATACCGTCCGCCCGAGGCTTCTATTGTGGACTAAGGGCGTCACGAGGAGCGCAAGCGACGAAGTAGGGCGAAGCCCGAGTGTATCCCCTCAAACGAAGTCCGACACTCTTGCCTTTCCCCGAAAGGGGCAGATTAGGTGAAAGAACAATCACGCTTGCTCCACGGTCACGCGCACGCTTCCGCACGCAAAGCGCATGAGGATGCCATTCTCCTCTTTCTCGCAAACCGCGACAAAATATTCCCTCAACAGCGGATAAATTTCCGCTAAAATCTCCTGTGCAAATGTGCTCTGCTCTTGCTGTTTTTGCATTTTGAATTTCTCCTTTGTCGGCAATTTGTCTGCCTATATAATATCTTACACCCAAGAACACCGCCAAGGCAACTTTTTTGGCGGAGTTCTTTGGTTAAATATTTGTCGAAAAAGGAGAGATTTATGGAGAATTTGTCGAATTTCCCAAACCGCCTCAGAGAGCTCATGGAGGAGCGGGAGATGAAGTCGGAAACTTTGGCAACGGCCGCGCAAATTTCCGGCTCCGCCATCCGCGCATGGCTGCGCGGGGAAAGCGTACCCACCTACCTCCACGCGGTAAAACTCGCCGACTTCTTCTGTTGTTCGCTCGACTTTCTCATGGGCCGCACAGACTTTGAGGCGGTCACGCCGCGCCCGCTTCCGCCGTTCTATCCCCAACTGCGCACGATCATGGAAAAGGCGCACGTCACGCGCTTCGAGATCACCGAAAAGACCAATATCAAAGACGCTTTCTTCACCAATTGGGCGAAAGGGCAACTTCCGCTCATCGTGACGCTCTGCACACTGGCCGACTATTTGCACGTCTCCCTCGACTACCTCATCGGCAGGCGGGATTATTGAGGCCCGCCCCGAGGCGAATTGTATCAAAAATGACCACCATACCTCAGACATGGTATGGGGCAATTGCGTCTGCCCATAAAAAATACGGCGTCCCGAAAGGGTGTATTCCATAGGGACTAAATTTCATTACAGAGAAAAAAGAACGGTTGCCGCAGGCGAAGTTATTTGCTTGCGGC
>CANQJF010000026.1 GCA_947624225.1 uncultured Clostridia bacterium | reverse complement strand
AGAAATATGGCAGTCCCGAAAGGAAAACAATCGAAGAGCAGAACGGCGTCGCGCTTCGCGAACTACAAGGCAAAGGCTCCCACGCTCGTGGAGTGCCCGCATTGCCATGAGCTGAAAGAGGCCCACAGGGTTTGCGCCCATTGCGGCTTTTACGACGGGAAAGAAGTCGTCGCTCAGGACACGGAAAAGAAGTAATTCTTTGCGAACACGAAGGCGGGCTGTTTGTCCGCCTTTTTCGTATATAAAAGGATTCACGAAATTTGTTTTCTTATCGACTGTCATACCGAGAAGGGCAACGCCCTTTGAGTGTATCCCCTTGATAAACCGCTCCCCCATGGCACAGAAAACAAATTTCCGTGACGGAAATGGGCGTTGGCGTCTTAATAGGTTCAGCCTCTCAATTGTTTCAACGGACACCAAGCCGACAGGGCTCGGCAAATTGGGTCGCCCACGCCCGAAATAAATTCGGGCTAAGGCAAGCAATCGAAGGCCTACCCCTTTGGGGGGGGAGGCTCCGCCTGCAAGGAGGTGGTGGGGGGGAACGGCGACGGAGGCTCACGAAATTTGTTTTCTGTTTAGCGTTGTCATACCGTTCGCGCGAGGTTTCTATTGTGGACTAAGCGCGTCACGAGCGCCCACTGTCATGTCGAGCGAAGTCGAGACATCTCGGACGCGAAGTATGGCCCGTAACGGGCCCGAGTGTATCCCCTTGATAAACCGCTCCCCATGGTTCAGAAAACAAATTTCCGTGACGGAAATGGGCGTTAGCGTCTTAATAGGTTCAGCCTCTCCATCGTTTCAACGGACACCAAGCCGACAGGGCTCGGCAAATTGGGTCGCCCACGCCCGAAATAAATTCGGGCTAAGGCAAGCAATCGAAGGCCTACCCCTTTGGGGGGGGAGGCTCCGCCTGCAAGGAGGTGGTGGGGGGGTGGCGACGGAGGCATGGTCGAGATCTTGCCTTCCCCTTTGGGGAAGGTGTCGAACGGAGTGAGACGGATGAGGTGACCTCATCACCCGCTTCGCGGGAGCTGTCTCGGACAGGTAGAACCCTGTCCTACTTCGCCCCCAAGGGGGTGGGGTAGCGACGAAAGCATTCCAAATGTCATGTCGAAGATGCAAAGCAGCGCACGAGCCAAAGGCGAAGTAGCGAAGTCGAGAAATCTCTACCATATGAGTCGTTCTGCCTATGCTTGGTATTAGTAAGATTTCTCGCAGATGAGCAGTTCGTTGAAAGTCAAATTTTATCGGCTCGAAATGACAGTCGGTCGGTATGACAGCGGCAGAGCTCCCTTTGCAGGGGCGCCGAGAATAACCCTTACCACAAAATTCCGACACGCTGACCGCGGACATGGTATGCCCGCATGAGGTCATTCAATCAAAAAAGGAGTTCAATATGAACCAAACAGCACTCTTTAAACTCTCCTATGGCGTGTACATCTGTACGAGCTGGGATGAGGGCCGCCCCGTCGGGTGCGTGGCCAACAGCACCATGCAGATTACTTCCTCGCCCGCGACGGTCGCCGTCAGCATCAACAAGAGCAATTATACCCACCGCTGCATCGAGGATACCGGCTTCTTTGCCGTCTCCGTGCTCGCCGAGGACTCCGATCCCAAGCTCATCGGCCGCTTCGGCTTTCTCTCCGCGCGCGATACGGATAAGTTCGAGGGCGTTGCTTACAGCATCAAGGGCAAGCTGCCCGTCATCGACGACGCCATTGCCTACATGTCCTGCAAGGTGATCGAGAAGTGGGAGACCGCCACGCACACCGTCTTTTTGGGAGAAGTGCTCGATTGCGACAACCTCCGCAAGGGCAGGCCCATGACCTATGCCTACTACCACGAGGTGTTAAAGGGTAAGACGAGCGCCAACGCGCCCACGTTCGGCAGCGCCTCCGCCGACGCCGAGAGCGAGGAGAGCGCAAAATATGTCTGTACCATCTGCAACTATGAATACGACGGCGACGTCCCCTTTGAGGAGTTGCCCGACGATTGGGTGTGCCCTATCTGCGGCGTGGGAAAGGAGATGTTTGAGCAAAAAGGTGGCACCCATGCCCGCAAGAGTGGGTGGGTGTGCGACGTCTGCGGCTATGAATATGACGGCGAGATCCCCTTTGAAGAATTGCCCGACGATTGGGTGTGCCCCATCTGCAACATGGGCAAGGAGCACTTCCGTAAAAGGTAAAAATTGCGCCGAAGTTTGCGCCCGGTTGGAGCATGGTTCGGTTGAGGCATGTGCTCGGTTACAAGTGGAACATGCGCCCGGTTGGAGCATGCGCTCGGCGGAGGGGAAATTTTGTGCTCGGTTGTAAGTGGAGCATGCGGCAGGAAATGGCTGCCGATGTGCTCGGATGTCCCGCCTCGCGGCGGGATTTTTTTATGCAAAGAATTTGCGCAAAACCGCTTGACAGATACCCCATGGGGGTATATAATACAGGGGCGACAAGGGTGGTCGGACTTCGTAAAGGGGATACACTCCCCGGTCGCTTCGCTCTGGGTCGGTATGACAGCGGTAACCCAAGGCCTACCCCTTTGGGGGGGAGGCTCCGCCTGCAAGGCGGTGGTGGGGGGGACGCTTGCCGTCTATCAAAGTTGGTCGCCACCCCACCCCCTTGGGGTCCGTTGCGGCGGCAGGGACCGCCGCAACCCCGGAGGCGAGGCCACGCCTCCTGTCACGGCGCCATTCACAGCCCACCGGGCTGTTGAATGAGAATCGCGCCGCTCCACCCCCATGGAGGGGGCAAGCGGACTTCGTTTGAGGGGATACACTCCCCGGTCGCTTCGCTTTGGGTCGGTATGACAGCGGGAACCCAATCCCCCCCATCCGTCACGGCTTCGCCGTGCCACCCTCCCCCCCGAAGGGGTAGGGCTTCCAATCTCATGCGTGCAGCCGAATTCACTTCGGCGGAACGCACTCAATTTGCCGAGCCCTGTCGGCTTGGTGTCGGATGAAACGATTGAGAGACCAAATCCGTTAAGGCGCTCTAATTGTCATTTCGAGCGAAGTCGAGAAATTTCTTTCTATGCCCTTAGTCTTAAAGGGCTTCTATACGATAGAAATTTACGAAATATAACTTTTTTGAGGTTTTATTATGCAAAGTTGTGAGAGTTGCAATCACTGTGACAGCTGTGAAAAGCGCAAGGCGCGGGGGGATGAGGAGAAAAAATTGCTCACTGCGCGCATCAACCGCATCGTCGGTCAGCTCAACGGCGTCAAGCGCATGATCGACGAGGACCGCTATTGCGACGACGTCCTCACCCAGCTCGCCGCCGTAGACAAGGCCACCCGCAGCCTCGCCGCGCTCGTCTTTGAGGAACATATGCACACCTGCCTCGTTGAGCACGTGCAACGGGGAGAGTTGGAGATCGTCGACGAGGTTGTGGAGCTCTTTAAAAAGTTCCAATAAGGAGAACCGCGGAGCTCGTTCATAAGTTCCAATAAGGAGAACCGCGTAGCTTGTTTAGAACTTCCAATAAGAGGAACCGCGGAGCTCGTTCAGAACTTCCAATAAGAGGAACCGCGGAGCTCGTTCAGAACTTCCAATAAGAAAGAACCGCGGGGCTTATTCAAAAGTCCTAATAATGAGGAACCGCGGGGCTTATTCAAAAGTCCTAATAATGAGGAACCGCGGAGCTTATTCATAAGTTCCGATAAGAAGAACCGCGGGGCTCGTTCAAAGATTCCAACAACGGGAATATTAAGAATGGATTGAAGAGGTGGACATCATGAAGAAGAGATTTTCCATCACGGGCATGCAGTGTGCCGCGTGTTCGTCCGGCATCGAGCGGACGGTAAAAAAACTCGACGGCGTCGGCGCCTGCACCGTCTCCCTGATGGGGGAGTGCATGGAGGCAGAGTTCGAGCCCTCGGCCGAGGAGCGCATCGTGGCGGCCGTGCGGCAGCTGGGTTACGGCATCTATGATTACGGCAAGGTGCCCGAGAAGCGCAAGCGCTACACGCTGCTCGTCCGCTTTTTCCTGTCGCTCGCCCTGCTCATCCCCGAAATGTACCTCTCCATGGGGCACATGGTGGGCCTGCCCGTGCCCATGGGGTGGCTCAACCACGGCTTGCAGATGGGCCTCACGCTCGTCATTCTCGCCGTCAACTATGAGTTCTTCGTGAGCGGCGTGCGCGCCGTCTTGAAGCGCGTGCCCAACATGGATACCCTCATCACGCTCGGGGCGTCCGTCTCCTATGTTTACAGCGTCGTGTCGGCCTGTGTTGACCCCGCCACCCACGATCTGTTCTTCGAATCGGCCGCGATGATCGTCACGCTCGTCTGCCTCGGCAAGTGGTTGGAGGACAAGAGCAAGAAAAAGACGGGCCGCGAGATCGAAAAACTCAAAGCGCTCGCGCCCGAGACCGTCACCGTGGAGCGGGACGGGAGGGAGGAAAAAGTGCCCCTCTCCGAGGTGTTTACGGGGGACGTCGTCATCGTCAAGCAGGGGGAGAGCCTCGCCGTGGACGGCGTCGTCACAGGGGGGCATGCCTTTGTCGATGCCTCCGCGATCACGGGCGAAAGTCTGCCGGTAGAGGTCGAAGAGGGCACCCATGTCTCGAGTGCGTCCATCGTGGCGAGCGGATACCTCAAAGTGCGCGCCCAAAAAGTGGGGGAAGATACCATGCTCGCCGGCATCATCCGCATGGTGCGCGAGGCGGGGGCAAGCAAGGCGCCCATCCAAAAACTTGCAGACAAAATTGCCGCCGTGTTCGTTCCCGCCGTGCTCGCCATTGCCGTCGCCACCTTTCTCGTGTGGATCTGCTGCACACGCGATGTGACGGAGAGCATCCGCTATGCCGTCAACGTCATCGTCATCTCCTGCCCCTGCGCGCTCGGGCTTGCGACGCCCGTCGCCATCATGGCCGCCACGGGACGGGGCGCGGGCATGGGTGTGCTCTTTAAGAATGCGGAGGCCCTGCAAAAGCTCGCCGCCGTGCGGGAGGTGTTCCTCGACAAGACGGCCACGCTCACCGAGGGCAAGCCTCAGGTGGTCTGTTTTGAGGGCGACGGCGAGGCCAAGCGGATCGCTTATGCCTTGGAGACAAAGCTCAACCACCCGCTCGCCGCGTGCATCGCCGCGTATTGCGCGGAGGGGTATGAAGCGCAAAATGTGACCTACATCACGGGCATGGGTGCCACGGGTGAGGTCAATGGGACAAATTACGCCCTCGGAAACGAGCGCATGATGCAGGCCCGCGGCGTAAAATTCGAGCACTTTTTGCAGCGCTTCGAGGCGCTCTCGGCAGAGGGAAAGACGGTGCTCTTCCTCACCGACAACGTGCGCGTGCTGGCGCTGTTTGCCCTTGCGGACACCTTAAAAGAGGGCAGCCGTGAGGCCGTGGAGGAGCTGGTTTCGCTGGGCTGTGTGCCCGTCATGCTCACGGGGGACAACGAGGCCGTTGCGCGGCACATTGCGGCGGAGGCCGGGCTCCCGCCCTATGAGGCCTGTCTGTGCGCCGAGCTTCTTCCCGAGGCCAAACTGCGGCATGTGAAAGCGGCGCGCGAGGAGAACGAGGAGGCCAGGCGCACGTCCCGCACGGCGAGACGGGAGAGCGGGTTCGTCGCCATGGTGGGAGACGGCATCAACGATGCGCCCGCGCTCAAAGAGGCGGACATCGGCGTTGCGATGGGGAACGGCACGGATGTGGCCATTGAGAGCGCCGACGTTGTGCTCGTAAAGGGGGACCTGCGCGCGCTGCCCAAGGCGGTGCGGCTGGCGCGGCGGACCATGCGCATCATCAAGCAGAATCTCTTTTGGGCGTTTTTCTACAACTGCGTGGGCATCCCGCTCGCGGCCGGTGTGTTTGCGTGGGCGGGCGTGGCGCTCACCCCCATGATCGCCGCCGCGGCCATGAGTCTCTCCTCCCTCTTCGTGGTGACCAACGCCCTCCGCTTGACGGGAAAAACAATTCGTAAATAGGCTCACGAAATTTGTTTTCTATTGCCCCCTCCATGGGGTTCACGAAATTTGTTTTCTTACGATGTCATACCGAGGGTCCGTAACGGACCCGAGTGTATCCCCTTGGGAAAGCGCTATGGTAAGGCTCAGAAAACAAATTTCCGTGACGGAAATGGGCGTTAGCGCCTGAACGACTTTGGTCTCTCATTCGTTCCATCAAACAACAAGCCGACAGGGCTCGGCAAATTGAGTGCGTTCCGCCGAAGTGAATTCGGCTGCACGCATGGGATTGGAAGCCCTACCCCTTTGGGGGGGGAGGGTGGCACGGCGAAGCCGTGACGGATGGGGGGGATTGACTTTCGATCATGCTTGGTCGACACCCCACCCCCTACACCGTTGCGGCGGCAGGGACCGCCGCAACCCCGGAGGCGAGGCCACGCCTCCTGTCACGGCGCCATTCACAGCCCACCGGGCTGTTGAATGAGAATTGCGCCGTTCCACCCCCATGGAGGGGGCAAGCGCCGCTCCACCTCCATGGAGGGGCGCGGACTTCGTATAAGGGGATACACTCACGCGCCGTGCGCGTTCGGTATGACAGCGAAAGACGGGGCTCGGACGGTATGACAGCCTCGGGCGGACGGTATGACATCGGGGAGACTTGCTGTCGCCCTCCAAAAAAATCATTTAAAAATCCGCTTCGGCGGGTTTTTTCTGCCCTAAAAAGGCCACCTATCCCCAAACGGTCCCCCGCTTAATCCCTCTTAAAAAGTCCTCTGCCTCAAACGGTCCTCCCTCTCAAACAGTCCCTCGTCTTTAAAAGTCCTCATCTTAAAAAGCCACATGGATTACAAAACACTTGCCTCCAACAGCGCCGTCTTAAAAAAGTCTGTCCCAAAGTTGATTTCGACGGGTTCTCCCTGCATTCGACGCAAGTTTTGCACATGCGCCGCCGTACATATGCTATGCTTTTCATAACGAGGTGAAAGAATATGGATATGCTGCTATTGGACCGCCGTACGCAAGGGCTCATCGAGGGCTACGTCCCCGAGGGCGAACTTTTGGAGTCGCTCGTGCGCTTTTTCTCCATCTTCGCCGACCACACCCGCCTGAGAATTTTGTCCGCGCTCGCCATCTCAGAAATGTGCGTGACCGATATCTCCCGCGTGCTCGGCCTCAACCAAACGACCGTCTCGCATCAGCTCAGATTCCTCAAAGACGCGGGCATGGTACGCACCGACCGCCACGGCAAGATCATTTTTTACTCGCTCTACGACGAGATCGTCAACGACGTCCTCCTCAAAGGCGTGGAGTTTTTGGGATATTGAAAAGGGGAATAATTGTCGTAAATTTCTATCATATAGAAGCCCTTTAAGAATAAGGGCATAGAAATTTACGAGGCGAATATGCTCTGGCGCTTGAAGAGCTTGGTTCCGATTCTCTGCTCAACGGACAACAAGCCGACAGGGCTCGGCAAATTGAGTGCGTTCCGCCGAAGTGAATTCGGCTGCACGCATGAGATTTCATTCACGAAATTTGTTTTCTATTGCCCCCTCCATGGGGGAGGAGCGGACTTCGTATAAGGGGATACATACTTCGTCGTTTACGCTCCTCGTGACGCCCTTAGACCACAATAGAAGTCTCGGGGACGGTATGAGATGATTCACGAGCAGATGCTCTAATTGTCATTTCGAGCGGAGGCGAAGCCGAAGTCGAGAAATCTCTACCTTATGAGTCGTTCTACCTATGCTTGGTCGTAGTAAGATTTCTCGCAGATGAACAGTTCGTTGAAAGCCAAACCCCGTCGGCTCGAAATGACAGTCGGCTACTTCGTCGCTTGCGCTCCTCGTGTCGCCCTTAGACCACAATAGAAGCCTCGGGCGGGCGAAATGACAAATTAAGCCCCGTCGGCTACTTTGCGCCGTTGGCGCTCGTGTCGAAATGACAGTCGGACGGTATGACAGTCGTGGGGCAGCGAGGATGGTGGAGAGGGGGTTTCGGCAGGGGTTGGCAGAAAGCGACAGAATCCCCGCGCTTTCGACGGTATGACTTGTGCTAAAATGCAATCCGCACGGAGAATGAGGGAGCACGTGGGACGGACTTCGTTTGGAGGGGGCGGGTGGACTTCGTTTGAGGGGATACACTCGGGCTTCGCCCTCGGTATGACAGTCGAGCCCAAGGCCTACCCCCAACGGGGGGAGGCTCTGCCCGGAGGGCGGTGGTGGGGGGGATGCTCGCTGTTCATCAAAGTTGGTCGCCACCCCACCCCCCTACCCCCCTCCCATGGAGGGGGCAAGCGCCGCTCCACCCCCATGGAGGGGGCAGGTGGACTTCGTACAGGGGATACACTCGCTTCGCTCGGTATGACAGCGAGGAGGGGGCTCAGGCGGGGCCTACATACGTGGGGCCTACATACGATTGATTTATGCAGAAAGGAGGAAGTCTTTATGAAAATGCAATGGGGACGAAGAGGGGAAAACCTCTATATCTACCTCTCCGGCGAGCTCGATGAACATTCCGTCGCCGAGATCCGCGCCCGCGCCGATAAACTCATCGACGAAAATGCCGGGCTCTCCCGCGCGGTGTTCAATTTGGCCGGGCTCCGCTTTATGGATTCCACCGGCATCGGCTTTCTCATCGGCCGCTACAAGCGTCTCAAACGCTATGGCATGGGGATGTACCTCGAAAGCCCCGAGTCGGGCGCAGACAAGATCCTCTCCCTCAGCGGTCTCTATTCGCTGATGCCCAAGATACAGGAGTGATGACTTATGAACCAAATGATCTTAAAATTTCCCGCCCGCTCGGAGAATGAAGTGTTTGCGCGCAACGCCGTTGCCGCCTTTGCCCTCACCCTCGAACCCTCCCTCTCCGAACTCTCCGATGTGAAAACTGCCGTCTCGGAGGCCGTCACCAACTGCATCGTGCACGGCTATCGCGGGCGGGAGGGCTGGATCACCGTCCGCTGCCGCACAGACGGCAATCTCTTCACCGTGGAGGTCATCGACGAGGGCCGCGGCATCGCCGACATCGAACAGGCCCTCGAACCTTTCTTCACCACACAGCCCTCCGAGGAGCGCTCGGGCATGGGCTTTACCATCATGCAGACCTTTATGACCGACCTCCAAGTGCGATCCAAGGAGAACGAGGGGACGACGGTCACGATGACAAAACAGTTCGGGACGGGGCAGGCGGATGTCGGATGAGGAAGCCACCCTCGCGCTCATCCGCCGCGCCAAGACGGGGGACATGGCCGCCAAGGAAGAGCTCCTCGCGCGCAACACTTCCCTCCTCAAAAGCATCCTTAGGCGCTACCTCGGCAAGGGCGCGGAGTATGACGATCTCTTCCAGCTCGCCTCCATCGGCCTGTTAAAGGCCATCGCGGGCTTCGACGAGAGCTTCGGCGTGCGCTTTTCCACCTATGCCGTCCCCATGATCGCGGGGGAGATCAAGCGCTTCTTGCGGGATGACGGGAGCGTGAAAGTCTCGCGTGCCATGAAAAAGACGGCGCGGGAGATGAACCGCTTCATCGAGGAATATGCCGTGGCGCACGGGGAACAGCCCTCCGTGCAGGCACTCGCCGAGGCCTTTTCCATGGAGGAGGGCGACGTGGTGCTCACGCTGGGTTCGGCGCGCATGCCTGTCTCTATCTATGAGCAGACGGACTATAAGGACGACAAGACGGGTACCCTTGCCGACAAGCTGCCCTCCGACGACGACCCGGACAGGCTCGTGGACCGTCTCGTGCTCAAAGAGGCCATTGCGCGGCTGCCCGAGCGGGAGAGGAAGATCATCGTGTTGCGCTACTTCCGCGACATGACCCAGAGTGAAGTGGCCAAGGCCATCGGGGTGTCGCAAGTGCAGATCTCGCGCATCGAAACCCGCGTGATGAAAGCCATGAGGAAAGAAATGGAATAATTGTCGTAAATTTCTATCATATAGAAGCTCTTCAAGAATAAGGGCATAGAAATTTACGAGGCGAATGCGCTCTTACGCTTGAAGTGCTTGGTCCCGATTGGTGGTTCCATCGGACAACAAGCCGACAGGGCTCGGCAAATTGAGTCGCCCTACTTCGCGCAAAGCGCTCGTGTCGCCCTTAGTTAATAATAGAACGTGCGGGCGGTCGGCGGAAGTGAATTCCGCCTAAGGCAAGAGATTTTATTCACGAAATTTGTTTTCTGATCGCCCCCTCCATGGGGGTGGAACGGCGCAATTCTCATTCAACAGCCCGGTGGGCTGTGAATGGCGCCGTGACAGGAGGCGTGGCCTCGCCGACGGGGTTGCGGCGGTCCCTGCCGCCGCAACGGACTAGGGGGGGTGGGGTGGCGATGAGGCATTCTTATTGTCATTTCGTCCGCCCGCACATATTTGTTGTCTAAGGGCGACACGAGCGCCCGCTGTCATGTCGAAGATGCAAAGTAGCGCACGAGCCAAAGGCGAAGTTGCAAAAGTCGAGACATCTCGGGCGCGAAGTAGCGGAGGCGAAGCCGAAGTCGAGAAATCTCTACCTTATTTTCGCTCTGCCTTGGCTTGGTCGTAGTAAGATTTCTCGCAGATGGGCAGTTCGTTGAAAGCCATGCTTCTGTCATTTCGAGCGAAGTCGAGAAATCTCTACCTTGTGATTCGCTCTGCCTATGCTTGGTCGTAGTAAGATTTCTCGCAGATGGGCAGTTCGTTGAAAGCCAAACCTGTTCGGCTACTTCGCGCCGTTGGCGCTCGTGACGCCCTTAGACTACAATAGAAGCCTCGGGCGGGCGAAATGACAAATCAAACCCCGTCGGCTACTTCGCGCCGTTGGCGCTCGTGACGCCCTTAGACCACAATAGAAGCCTCGGGCGGGCGAAATGACAGCGGGGGCGCAAGAGTGCTCGGTTTGTAAGGGGGGAACAAAAAGAGAACGGCGGTATGAAAATTCTGTGAAAATATTTTTTTCGCACGCAACTGTTTGACATCATCTCCCGTTCGTGCTAATATATCTATAACTATTATATAAAGAAGCGTAAGCCTCCGCGGGGGTCCTTACGTTTCTTTGCTCTTTTCACGGTGTTTTACTTGGTTATGGAGGTGATTTTTTGCTCAAAACACTCATGAAATGCGTGCGGGAATACAAGCTCTCGGCCATCCTTTCGCCCCTCTTCGTGTCCGGCGAAGTGGTGCTCGAATGCCTCATCCCATTCGTCATCGCCAAGCTCGGTGAGGCCATCGAAGCAGAGGGCGGCGTCGTGCTCTGGGGCACGGGTTCGCTCGGCATCGTGCAGTATGCCCTCATCCTCGTGGCTATGGCCATTCTCTCCCTCGTTTGCGGTGCGCTCGCCGGCGCTTTCTGTGCCAAGGCCTCCTCGGGCTTTGCCAAAAACCTCCGCAAGGATATCTACTACAAGGTGCAGGAATTCTCTTTCGAGAACATCGATAAGTTCTCCACTTCCTCCCTCGTCACCCGCATGACGACGGACGCCAACAACGTGCAGATGTCCTTCATGATGATCATCCGCACGGCCATCCGGAGCCCCATGATGATGATCTTCTCCCTCGTCATGGCCTTTGTGATGGGGGGCAACCTCGCGTGGGTGTTCGTGGTCGTGGTGCCGCCGCTCGCCGCCGTGCTCTTCTTCATCATGTGGAAAACCATGCCCCTCTTCCACCGCGTATTCAAGAAATACGACAACCTCAACGAATCCATCCAGGAGAACGTGAAGGGCATCCGCGTCGTCAAGTCGTATGTGCGCGAGGACTACGAAAAGCAGAAGTTCGACCGCGCCGCCACCGACGTGCAGATGGACTTCACCAAGGCAGAGCGCATCCTCGCGTGGAACAACCCCGCCATGCAGCTGTGCTTTTACGGCGTGCTCTCCACCGTGCTCTTTCTGGGTTCCTACCTCATCCTCGAACACACCGGGCTGTCCGTGTGGAGCGTCTCCCAGCTCATCGTCTACGGCATGCAGATCCTGACGTCGCTCATGATGTTCTCCATGATCTTCGCCATGGTGGCCATGTCCGTGGAGAGTGCCCGCCGTATCTGCGAAGTGCTCAACGAAAAGTCCACCCTGCACGATCCCGAAAATCCCATCTTCGAGGTGGCGGACGGCTCCATCGACTTCGAAAACGTCTCCTTTAAATACTCCGCCTCCGCCGCACGCAACGTGCTCGAAGATATCAACTTGCACATCAAGTCGGGCGAGACCATCGGCATCATCGGCGGCACGGGTTCCTCCAAGACCTCGCTCGTCAACCTCATTTCGCGCCTCTATGACGTCACCGAGGGCTGTGTGAAAGTGGGGGGAAAGGACGTGCGCGAGTATGACCTCGAAGCGCTCCGCAACCAAGTCGCCGTGGTGCTGCAAAAGAACGTGCTCTTCTCGGGCTCCATCAAGGAGAACCTCCGCTGGGGGGACCCCGACGCCACCGACGAGGAGCTCATCGAGGCGTGCAAGCTGGCACAGGCGGATGAGTTCATCCAAACTTTCCCCGATAAATACGATACCCACATTGAGCAGGGGGGCACCAACGTCTCGGGCGGGCAAAAACAGCGCCTGTGCATTGCGCGCGCCCTCCTCAAAAAACCCAAGATCCTCATCCTCGACGACTCCACTTCCGCCGTCGATACCCACACGGACGCCCTCATCCGCAAGGCTTTCCGCGAATACATCCCCACGACGACCAAGATCATCATCGCCCAGCGCACCTCCTCCGTGGAGGACGCCGACCGCATCGTCATCATGGACAACGGCCGCATCGAGGCCGTGGGCACCCATGAGGAGCTCTTGGACGTCGACCCCATCTACACCGAGGTCTACCGCACCCAGAACAAGGGCGGCAAGGCCATCTCTTCGCTGGCAGAGATGGGGGAAAGCAATGCGGAGGAAGGAGGGAACGGCAATGCCTAACATGAAATCACCCCGACCCATGTCCGCAAAGGGCGCTAACGCAAGGGGCAGAGGGCCCGCGCTAAAAGCCCCCAAGGGGACCTTTAAACGCATCATCAAGTCGGTATTCAAATTTTATCCCAAGATGATGACGCTCACCGTCATCCTCATCGTGTTCAACGCCGTCATCTCGGCACTTCCCTCCATCTTCATGCAGCGCGTGTTCACCGTCGTGGAGGCGGCGGTGGATATCAAGAACGCGGCGCACCCGGGCGTCATGCTCGGCTGGGCAGAGGTGGGGGGCGAGATCACGGGCATCATGCTCACGCTCATCAGCCTCTATGTCATCTCGCTCGTCGCGGGGGCGGTGGATAAGCAGCTCATGGCCATCATCACGCAGGGCTATCTCAAAAAGATGCGCGGCTACATGTTCAACGGCATGCAGGATCTGCCCATCAAATACTTCGATACCCACCACCATGGCGACATCATGAGCTACTACACCAACGACATCGACACGATGCGCCAGCTCATCTCGCAGTCCCTGCCCCAGCTCCTGACCTCGGGCATCATGGTGACCACGCTCTTCTTCATCATGCTCTTTTACAGCGTGTGGCTCACCCTCATCGTGCTCGGGTGCATCTTCGCCATCTTCTTTGTGACCAAGGTCGTGGGCGGCGGCGCAGGCAAGTATTTCCTCGAAGTGCAGCGCGCGGTCGCCCGTACGGAGGGCTTCATCGAGGAGATGATGAACGGCCAAAAGGTCGTCAAGGTGTTCTGCCATGAGGAGGCCGCCAAGGCCGACTTCGACAAGGTGAACGATCACCTGTGCGAGCAGTCCACCAAGGCCAACGCCTATGCCAACATGCTCATGCCCATCCTCGGCAACATCGGGCACATCCTCTATGTCATCGTGGCCATCGTGGGCGCGGTGTTCATCCTCAACGGCACCGCCAATTGGAGCATCGGCGTCTACTTCGATCCCGCGCTCGCGGTGTTCGATGTCGCCCTCATCGTCTCTTTCCTGCAAATGACGCGGCAGTTCTCCAACAACGTCAACCAGGTCTCCAACCAGATCAACCCCGTCATCATGTCGCTCGCGGGCGCGGCGCGCGTGTTTGCGCTCATCGACGAAAAGCCCGAGGCGGACGAGGGATACGTGACGCTCGTCAACGTCAAGGAGGGGGAGGACGGCTCCCTCACCGAGACGAAGGAGCGCACGGGCATGTGGGCATGGAAGCACCCGCACAAGGAGGACGGCACGGTCACTTACGAAAAACTTTGCGGCGACATCCGCATGTTCGACGTGGACTTCGGCTATGACCCCGAGAAGATCGTGCTGCACGACATCAGTCTCTATGCCAAGCCGGGGCAGAAAGTGGCCTTTGTGGGTGCAACGGGCGCCGGCAAGACGACCATCACCAACCTGCTCACCCGCTTCTATGACATCCAGGACGGCCGCATCCGTTACGACGGCATCAACGTCACCAAGATCAAGAAAGGGGAGCTGAGGCGGGCCATCGGCATGGTGTTGCAGGATACCAACCTGTTCACGGGCACGGTCATGGACAACATCCGTTACGGCCGTCTCGACGCCACCGACGAGGAGTGCATTGCGGCGGCCAAGCTGGCGGGCGCGGACGACTTCATCACCCGCCTCCCCGAGGGCTATAATACCATGTTACATCAGAACGGCGCCAACCTCTCGCAGGGGCAGCGCCAGCTGCTCTCCATTGCGCGCGCGGCCGTTGCCGACCCGCCCGTCATGATCTTGGACGAGGCCACGAGCTCCATCGATACGCGCACGGAGGCCATCGTGCAGCGAGGCATGGATAAGCTCATGGAGGGCAGAACGGTGTTTGTCATTGCGCACCGGCTGTCCACCGTCAAGAATTCCAACGTCATTATGGTCTTGGAGCAGGGCCGCATTATCGAGCGCGGTACCCACGAACAGCTCATCGACTTGAAAGGGAAGTACTACCAGCTTTACACGGGAGCATTCGAATTGGAGTGATTCACGAAATTTGTTTTCTGAAACGTTGTCATACCGAGAAGGGCAACGCCCTTTGAGTGTATCCCCTTGGCAGAACGCTATGGTATGGCACAGAAAACAAATTTCCGTGACGGAAATGGACGTTGGCGGCTTAACAGCTCTGTCTCTCATTCGTTTCAACGGACAACAAGCCGACAGGGCTCGGCAAATTGAGTGCGTTCCGCCGAAGTGAATTCGGCTGCACGCATGAGAAATGGAAACATTTCGTAAATTTCTATCGTATAGAAGCCCTTTAAGACTAAGGGCATAAAAATTTACGAGGCGAATGTGCATCCGCGCTTGAAGAGCTTGGTCCCGATTCTCTGCTCAGCGGACAACAAGCCGACAGGGCTCGGCAAATTGAGTCGCCCACGGCGGAAGTAAATTCTGCCTAAGGCAAGAGAATTAGAACAGGTTCGCGAAATTTGTTTTCTGTTGCCCCCTCCATGGGGGTGGAACGGCGCAATTCTCATTCAACAGCCCGGTGGGCTGTGAATGGCGCCGTGACAGGAGGCGTGGCCTCGCCGACGGGGTTGCGGTGGTCCCTGCCGCCGCAACGGGTAAGGGGGGTGGGGTGTCGACCAAGCATGGTAGCCCTACCCTTTTGTCGAAGATGCGCTTTCCTTGGTCATGTACGCCCTTAGTACACTCCCGGCGGGAATGCTCCTTTTCCTCGTCTCGCTTGCTTCTCCGCAGTTGAGGAGGACAGGCGGCGGAGGCTTACGAAATTTGTTTTCTTTTCGACTGTCATACCATTCGCGCGAACCTTGTCCTCCGCTGTCATACCGAACGGAGCGACAGCGGAGGGAGTGTATCCCCTTGGTAAAGCGCTCTAAAAAGTAAAGAAAATAAAATTTCCGTGACGGAAATGAGCGTTTGCGGTTTAACAAGTTCTGTCTCTTCATCGTTCCATCGGACAACAAGCCCGTCAGAACGTAACATATGCCCCCTCCTATGGGAGGGGGCATATGTCTTGTCGCCCCTTACAGGGGCGCCGAGAGAGCGGACTTCGTATGAGGGGATACACACGCCCTTAGACCACAATAGAAGCCTCGGGCGGACGGTATGACAGCGAAAACCCCATTGCCTTGGGGTCGGTATGACAGCGGTGAACCTAAGGCCTACCCCTTGTTTTTGGGGGGGAGGCTCCGCCTGCAAGGCGGTGGTGGGGGGGGGAATGTTCCGTTCATCAAATGACGACTTTATCTCATGAGATGCGGATGCCGTCGGAGAAGTCGAGCGCGGCGCGGTAGAAAGCGCGCAAGGCGCTTTTTGAGGCCTCAATGTCGGACATGGATACCGTCTCCACCGCCGAGTGCATGGCGAGTTGGGCGATGCCGATGTCGACGGCGCGGATGGATACCTGCCCCGTGGAGATGCTCCCGAGCGTGGAGCCGCTCCGCATGTTGGAGCGGTTATAAAAGGTCTGGCAGGGCACGTTCGCGCGCTCCAAAATGTCCTTGATGATGGCAATGGACACCGCATCCGACGTATATGCCCCGCCCGCGTGTCCCTTGATGACCGCTCCCTTGCCCATTACGGCGCGGTTGGTGGGGTCGCACTTCTCGGGGTGGTTGGGGTGCAACGAGTGCGCGTTGTCAAAGGAGACCAAAAAGGAATTCGCATACGTGCGCAGCCGCTCCTCCTCGCTCGCGCCCGCGATCCTCGTGAAAACGGCCCGTAAAAAGTCGCCCCCCGCGCCGCCGTAGGTGCGGCTCCCGATCTCCTCCGCATCCAAACAGGCCGCAACGGTGGTACCCATGTCCGCGTTCTCCTCGATGAGAGCGCTTAACGAGGCATACACGCCCGTCAAGTCGTCGAGGCGCGGCGCACTCAAAAACTCCCCGTGCTCGCCCGAGAAAAAGGGCTCCTCGTCGCACACGGCAAAGAGGTCGTAGGCAAGCGTGCCCGCGGGAACAAGGGCCTCCGCCTCGGCTTTCCCTAAGGAGAGGAGGGGCAGCTCGGTTTGCAGATCGGGCGCAAATTTTTCGTTGGCGGTGCGGTCCATGTGGATGGCGAGCGAGGGCAGAATGACGCGGAACGGCGAGACGACGGTCTCCGCCACCACCCGCTCACCCCGCTTTACGGCCGCTCGCCCCGCAATGCGCAGGGGCCTGTCGAAAAAGGTATACCACAGCCCTCCGCCGTAGGGCTCGGTGTTCAGCCGCGTGAAGTCGCCCTCCGCAAGGGGGGCGTTTGCTTTGAGTTTGAGGCAGGGGGAATCGGTGTGCGAGGCGACGATTTTGAGCGGGCCCCCGCGGTAACGAAAGGCAATGATGCTCGCGTCCCCGCGCACCGTGTAGTAGGCCCCGCCCGCTTCGAGCGACCAAGGCTGGGTTTCGAGCAGGGGACGAAAGCCCGCTTCTTCGAGCATTTTTTTTGCATTCTCCACGGCATGGTAGGCCGTGTAGGAGGTCTTTAAAAATTGTAAAATGTCCATGGCATTCTCCGCAAAAGTGAATTTTCCGACGTCCATTATACACCCTCGGGCGCAAAAACGCAACCGTTGCGCGCAAAAACCCAACCGTATTCAAAAAATTTTGTGTGTTGACTTTTGCCCCGCGCTATGGTATAATGAAAAGTGAGGTGCCGCATGCCAAAAACATTGAAAAAACGCATCATGAATGCCATCGTGCAGCTCTATATCCGCCTCACGGGCAGCAGCCTCGCCCAGAGCGAACAGGGCGGGGAGGAAGAGGGCCCGCGCGATCCCCAAAGGGGGGAAATTCTTCGCCGCGCTGCCGCCGAGGGCGCCGTGCTGCTCAAAAACGACGGCACGCTGCCGCTCTCGGGTACGTTTGCGCTCTTCGGGCGCTGCCAGCAGGATACCCTCTATTCGGGTTACGGCACGGGCGGTGACGTGCGACGGCCCTACGCCGTGAGCATCGTCCGGGGCCTTACGGAGCAGGGGGCATCCATCGAGGAGGGCGTGCGCAAATTTTATGAGGACTTCCTCGCGGCACATCCCGCCGACCGCGGCGGGTGGGGGGATTGGCCCTTTTCTTACCCCGAGCCCGAGGTGCCACAGAGCGTTCTCGACGAGGCGGCAGCCAAGACGGACCGCGCCGTCGTCGTCATCGGGCGGGCCTCGGGAGAGGACCGCGACAGCGAGCCCGAGAGGGGGAGCTACTACCTCACCGATGCCGAGGAGAAACTTCTCTCAGACGTGACGGCCCGCTTTGCACACGTCGCCGTCGTGCTGAATATCGGCAGTGTCATGGACATGGTATGGACCAAACGCGCCTCCATCGGTGCGGTGTTGCTCATTTGGCAGGGCGGCATGGAGACGGGGAACGCCTGTGCCGACGTGCTCCTCGGCAGGCAAAACCCGTGCGGCAAGCTCCCCATGAGCGTGTTGCGCCTCGACGACTATCCCAAAAATTTCGGCGACCCGCGCGAGAACAGCTACGACGAGGGCATCTACCTCGGCTACCGCGCCACCGAGACGCGGGGCATCCCCGCCATCTATCCATTCGGCCACGGCCTCTCTTACACGAACTTCGAGCTCAGAGCCCGAGTGGGGCAGGGGCGCGTGCAGTTTACGGTGCGCAACAGCGGACCGTGCGCGGGCAAGACGGTCGTCCAGATCTACGTCGGCAAGCCGAGCGGACAGCTCCGCACGGGCGACAAGGGCTGCCCCCAACGCGAGCTCGTATGCTTCCGTAAGACGGCGCTGCTCGCGCCGCAAGAGGAGCAGACGGGGGAAGTCCTCCTCGAAGAGCGCCTTTTGAGCGCCTACGATCCCGCGCGTTCGGCCTTTGTCTTGCAGAGGGGAACTTATGCGGTCTTTGTCGGTTTTGACGCCCACACCGCGGACATGGTGGGCACGTTTGCTGTCAACGAGGAGAAAATCGTCGAGCAGTGCACGCCTGTTTTGCACGAGAATTTAAAGGCGCGCATCCAAAGAGAGCTCCCCACCGCGCTGCCCAATTGCCCGCTTTCGAGCTGGGAAGAGGTGTGCAGCGGCAAGAGGAGCGTGGAGGAATTTGTGGGCGGCCTGTCCGATGACGACCTCATCGCGCTCTCGCGCGGGGACCTTAAAATGGATTCTCCCCTCGGCCCGAGCGGCAATGCGGGCGTGATGGGCGGGGTGACTCCCTCCCTCCGTGCGCGCGGCGTGCCGGCCGTATCCATGGCAGACGGTCCCTCCGGCGTGCGGCTGCGTGCCCCCGCCTCCCTCGTGCCCATTGCGACATTGCTCGCTTCCACCTTCGATCCCGCGCTGGTGCGCGAGGTCTACCGCCTGCTCGGGCAGGAGTGCAAGGAGCGCGGCACGGATGTGTTGCTCGCGCCCGCCTTAAACCTCCAACGCCATCCGCTGTGCGGCAGGAATTTCGAGTACTTTTCGGAGGACCCGCTCCTCGCCGGCAAACTTGCGGCCGCGGCGGTGTGCGGTCTCCGCGAGGGGGGCGCGGCGGCCTGCCCCAAGCACTTTGCCTGCAATAACCAGGAGTTCGGCAGAAATTTGTATAGTTCCAACGTGGACGAGCGCACGCTCCGCGAGCTCTATCTTCGCCCGTTCGAGATCGCCGTCCGCGAGGGACAGCTCGATTTCCTCATGACCGCTTACAATAAAATTAACGGCGTCTACGCCCACTATCATTACGCCCTCGTGCGCGGGATCGTGCGGGAGGAGTGGGGGTTCGCGGGCTGCGTCGTCACCGATTGGTGGATGCGCAAGGGCAGGAGCCCCGACTTCCGCCCCGTCAAGAACAACGCCTACCGCATCCGCGCCGGCGTGAATGTGCTGATGCCGGGCGGCAACTATGTGGGAAAAGGCATCCAATTCGGGCCGCCCGCCGTCGGCAAAAAGAACGGCCTCACCCGCGCCGAGTTGCAGCGCAACGCCGCCGAAGTGCTCCAAACAATTCTGCGCCTCGGCAAGAAATAAGTTTTTCGGGAAGAACGCGCCCTTTGCGGGATGAACGCGCCCTTTGCGGGAAGAACGCGCCCTTTGCGGGATGAACGCGCCCGATGCGGGCGCTCAAAAGATAGAAAACTCTCCGTTTTATGCACATAAGCGTGGGCGGAGGATCATGGGAGAAAAACGATGTGGTTTGATGAGAGCGTCTTTTATCAGATCTATCCGCTCGGCTTTTGCGGGGCGGAACGCGAGAACGATTTCGGGGCGGTGCGCCATCGCCTCGGCAAGATCGGCGCCGAGATCGGGCGGTTGAAAGAGCTGGGCGTGACGGCCGTCCTCTTCAATCCGCTCTTCGAGAGCGAGCGCCACGGCTACGACACCGTCGACTTCTTCACCGTCGACCGCCGTCTCGGAACCAACGAGGAATTCAAAGAATTGGTAAACAAGCTGCACGAGGCGGGTATCCGCGTCGTGCTCGACGGTGTGTTCAACCACGTCGGCAGAAAATTCGGCCCTTTCGAGGAGGTGAGGCGCATGCGCGAGGGAACGGATTATCGCTTTTGGTTTGACATCAACTTCTTTGGAAACTCTCGTTACAACGACGGCTTCGGCTATGCCGATTGGGAGGGGCATCCCGAGCTCGTCAAGCTGCGGTTGGAAAATGCCGACGTGCAAAATTACCTCATGGACGCCGTGCGCTTCTGGATCCGCGAGTTCGACATCGACGGGCTGCGGCTGGATGTTTCCTATCTTCTGCCCGGGTGGTTCATGGAGCTCGTGCGGCGCACCGTCAGCGTCAAAAAGGACTTCTTTTTGATGGGAGAAGTCATTCATCTGCAAAATTTCGGGCAGTTTTTGACGCCCGCGCGGCTAAATTCGGCCACCGACTACGAGTGCTTCCGCGGCATGCTTTCGGCGTTCAACAGCCGCAATCTCTTTGAGATCGAGCACTCCATGACCCGCCTCTTCGCCGATCTCCCGTGGGCGCTCTTCCCCCGCAAAAACCTCTTCTCGTTCGTGGACAACCACGACGTCGTGCGCGCGGCCACCGCCCTCAAAGAGAAGAGAAATCTTTTGAATTTATATACCTTGCTCTTCACCATGCCGGGCATTCCGTGCATCTACTACGGTTCGGAATACGCCGCCGAGGGGGACAAGAGCGACCTCGACTACAAGTTGCGCCCCTGCATCGACGACATCCCCCGCGCGGAGGGGGAGCTGTATGCGAGAATTCAAAAACTTGCGTATATCCGCACGCACTCCAAGGCACTCGCCTATGGCAGCTATCGCAAGGCGACTTGCATGAACACCAACTTCTCCTTTGTGCGCGAGTGCGAGGGGGAGCGCATCATCGTGGCCATCAACATCGCCGAGACCGATTGCACCGTGCGCGTGGAGGAGGCCGAGGGCGTGGACCTGCTCACGGGCGAGGTGCGCAACCTCAACGATATCTACCTCCCGCCCTTTATCGCCTGCATCTATAAAAAGAATTGAATTCTCGAAAAATGAGGGGCGGTGCTAAGCCCTCCCCCCGTTGGGGGTAGGCCCTGGGTTAACGCTGTCATACCGAACGCCTGTCATTTCGAGCCGATAAAGTTTGACTTTCATCGAACAGCTCATCTGCGAGAAATCTTATTACGACCAAGAATAGGCAAAACGAATCAAAGAGCATGGCATTCACGTACCATTTGAGCCGAATCGCAATAAGATTCCCTCGCGGAGAAGCAATTCGGACGCTGTAATGCCATTTCGGCTCGGAATGACAAGGGGTAGGCCTTGGGATCCGCTGTCATACCGCCCGCGCAAGGCAATGGGTTTATCGCTGTCATACCGACCCGGAGCGAAGCGACCGGGGAGTGTATCCCCTCAAACGAAGTCTGTCGCCACCCCACCCCCTTGGGGAGTCCCCCTCCCATGGAGGGGGCAAGAGCCATTCCAATCTCATGCGCGTGCAGCCGAGTCGGCCCGAAATGACAAAATTGTACTATTCCTCTGTGCGGGGGGAATACAATAGGGACATGAGGTCCCGCGGGCGAAGAAAGGTTTTTTTCATCCTCACAGCGGCGGTCGCAATTGTTGCGGCCGCCGTGATCATCCTGCACGTCAACGTCACGCGCGTCCTCAAATCCATCGCCGAAGCCAACATGCGCTCGATCACCACCGTGGCCGTAAACGACGCCATCTTCTACACCCTCTCCGACGCTCTCCGCTATGAGGACCTCGTCACGGTGGAGCGGGACAGCGCGGGAAACGTGGTCGCCATCACCTCCGATCCCCTCGCCATCAACCGCATCGCGCGCGACACCGCCTACATGTCCCAACAAAATTTGCAGCGCATGAGCGAGGACGGTGTGGACGTGCCCCTCGGCGCTTTCTTCGGCATCGAGGCATGGGCGGGCTTCGGGCCCAAAGTGCACATGCGCATCATCCCCATCTCCAACGTGGAATGCCGCTTCGTCTCCAAGTTCCAAGAGGCGGGCATCAACCAGACCAAGCACTCCATCTACCTCGAAATCGTCGCCGACATCTCCATCATCATGCCCTCCGGCACGAGCAATTTTGCCTCGCTCACAGAGGTGCTCATCGCCGAAAGCGTTCTCGTGGGGAAAGTGCCCGAGAGCTTTTTGCAGGCCGACCTCTTCGGTGGCGGCTATTCGCTCGCCCCGCCTTGATTTTTTCGGATGGGGAAATGGGTCAAATCGCCCGCTCCGGCTTGTTATCGGAATCGGGTGGCGCCCGCCCGAGCCTCAATTCGTAAACGGGTGCAATTGCTGAAATCGCCCGCTCCGTGCTTGTTATCGGAATCGGGTGGCGCCCACTTCGGCCTTAATTCATAATATTTGAATCGCTTGCCCCGCCTTGGCCGAGGACCTCGCGGATGACGCGCACGATCTCGGCCGTGCCGTTTTGGGGGGCATGCGCGGCGAGGTTTTCGGCGAGCGCCCTGTCCTTGTAGGCGGCGCGGACCTCCCCGGCCAGATCCCCGAGGCAGCGTTCGGGCAGAACGCGGACGAGCCCCTGCCGCTCGAAGTAGGCGGCATTTTCCAGCTGATCGCCGCGCGAACCTCGTTCGAGGGGGACGAGGACGGCGCGCTTTTTGAGTGCCAGTAGCTCAAAGACGGTGTTGCTCCCCGCGCGGGACACAACGACGTCGGCCGCCGCGTAGGCGCTCGCCATGTCCGCTTCATACGGCTTGCAGATGTACCCCGCCCGCGCCCGCTGCTCCCCGTCATTTTTGCCCGCAATGTGGTAGACGGTGAAGCCGCAAAGGAGGTCGTCGAGCGCGTTTTTGAGAGCCTCGTTTAAGACATGGCTGCCACTTCCACCGCCAAAGACGAGTAAAACGGGCTTTTGGGGGGAGAGGCCGAGCTTGTGCAGAGCGCGCGGACGGTCGCCCGAAAAGAGCTCTTTCCGGATGGGCGGACCGACGTATTTTCCGTTGGGAAATGCCCGTGCCGTCTCCTCGAATGAGGTGAGCACGAACTTGCATTTTTTGGCAATGAGCTTGGTGCAGAGGCCGGGCGAGAGGTCGCTCTCGTGGGTGAGGATGGGAATGCCGAGGCGGGAGGCGGCCCACACGGCGGGATAGCTGGCAAAGCCGCCCTTGGAAAACACGAGATCGGGCTTTTGCGCGCGCATGAGTTCGAGCGCCTGCCTTTTGGCGCGGTGCAGGCGGTGGGGGATGGCGAGGTTTTGCAGCGTGAACGAACGGATGAGCTTGGGGCAGTTGACGCGCAAAAAGGGGTAGCCCGCCTGTGTGACGAGTGCCTCCTCGATGCCGTCGGTCCCCATGTAGACGAGGGCATGGGTGTAGCGGAGCTCGTGCATGAGGGCAAGATTGGGCACCACGTGGCCCGCGCTTCCCCCGCCCGTAAACAGAATTTTCATACTGACAGTATATGACGTCGCAAAATTTTTTTGTACGCGGGCGCAGGGGCCCGTGTTTTTTTGTGAAATTATTTTGGGATTGTTTTGGGCTTTTTAAGGCCTGTTCGCGGACATGGTGCCCGCTTAGACGGTGGAGGTGGCGGCAATGGGGGAATCGGCGGGGAAGAAGGTTAGTGGAAGAAATGGCGGCAACGGTGGAAACGGTGGGAAAGAAAGTTAGAGGAAGAAATGGCGGCAATGGGGGAATCGGTGGGAATGGGGGAATGGAAGCATAAAAGCATGAAGAAAGCGGGCCCTCGCGGACCCGCTGTTTTTTGAATGGGATGATGGGTTGTTGCTCCCGTGCAAGGGATGGAGGCTTCCTCATCGCTGTCATACCGAGAAGGGCAACGCCCTTTGAGTGTACCCCCTCAAACGAAGTCCGATACTCTTGTCGCCCCTGAAAGGGGAGATGTCACGAGCCAAAGGCGAAGTAGCGCATTTGCCGCGCGAACGGTATGACAGTCGAAAAGAAAACAAATTTCGTGAATTACGAGTTAATATTCTTCTGTTTTTCGTTTTCGAAAGGGACGGTGTAGAGTTCGTCGGCGCGGAGGGGGAACGTGGGCGCGCCGTCGGGGCCGTATTCCACTTTCACAACGTGCGCATGGCGGTTGTGGTCGTCCAACGGGTCCCCGTTGATCTCCTCATAGCTGCGAAAATGCAACAGCGCGAGCTGCTCGCCCTCGTCGCCCGTCACAAAACAGTTGTGCCCCGGGCCGAACACTTTGAGCGCCGCATCCGTCTTTAAGACGGGCCAGCGGTCCTTCTTCCAGCTGCGCGGGTCGATGAGGTCATCGTCCTCAGAGGCGCGCAAGAGCCCCATGCAGTAACACGCCCCCGTCGCCGAGGCCGAGAAAGTGCAGTAGATCATGCCGTCATGCTTCAAAATGGCAGGGCCCTCGTTGACCCAAAAGCCTCCGTCGCGCTCCCAATCATAGTCGGGCGTGGAGAGCAGGACATGAAAACTTTTGAGCTTGACGGGCGTTTCCAGCTCGGCGATGTAGAGATTGGAGATGTCCTTTTCCGCCTCGGGCGTGCCGAATTTCTGCGCCCAAATCGTATACCACTTGCCGCGGTGCTCGAACACGGTCATGTCCAGCGAGAAATTGGTGAAAGGATAGGGGTCGCCGTCGGCCGCCTGCATCATACCGCCCTCCACCCATGCGTCCTCCATGGGGTCGTCCCCCTGACAGATGAGCGTGTACGGGCGGATGTTCCACTTGCCCGGGACATTCCCCGCGGCAAAATAGATGACCCATTTGCCCATGATATAGTGGATCTCGGGCGCCCAGATGTGACAGGCCATCTTCCCGTAAGGGTGACGGTGCCAGACGACGCGCGCGGGTGCCGAGGCGATGCCGTTTACCGTGTCGCTCCGGCGGATCTCGATGCGGTCGTATTGCGGGCAGGTGGCAGTAAAATAATACTTGCCGTCCGTGTGACGCATGAGATAGGGATCGGCGCGTTGCAGCGCGAGAGGTGAGAGATACTTAGCCATTTTCCATACCGCCTTTGAATGAATATATTAAGGCATACCTTAGACATGGGGTATGCCGATGAGGTCTAATCTTCAAATTCTTCATACTTTCCCGGCGCAACTTTGCGGGGGAGAAGGTAGATGTAGCCGCCGATGATGCCCACCGCGAGCGCGGTCAAAATGACGATGAGGGCAATGCGGACGGCATCCGATTCGCCGCGGTCGATCTTGTCCGCCGTGACCGTGGCGCGGTAGACTTTGCCCTCCACGGTGATGCGGGCCGTGAAAGTGCCGTCGCCGTTGTCGGTGAATTCGGCGCGCGTGTGCTCGGTGATGAGAAGCGTGGTGCCGTCGTCCGCAACAAACTCCGTGCCCTCCGCGGAGGCTTTGAGGTAGGCGGGCTCAAAGACGGCAGCATCCCCGGGAACGGGGTCGACGGCGGTGAGGTAGGCCGAGGGCACAAAGCCCGTCGCGCGGCCCTGTTCCTCGCCACTCCGCGAGGCGTCCGCTTGAACGGTATACTCGATGAGGGCATACTCCCGCTCGGGCGCGGTGACAAACCCTTTCACGCGCACGCTCGCCCCGCGCGCAAGGCGGGTGTCCGTGAGGGCCCCGTGCAGACAGGGGAAGAAGTAGGCCGAGACGCTGTTGGAGAGATACGCCGTCTGCTCGGCGGCGCGGAAATACTCCTCCTCGGGCACGGGGGAGGCACCCTCGAGGAGGAAGAGATCGGCCTCGAACACGCGGTCGCTGTCGCTCACTTCATAGAGAATGACGAGGGCATAGCGGCCCTTGGTCGCGAGCAAAATGCCGCGCTTGGCCTCCTCGGTGCGGTAGTAGGAGAGGTAGGGGAAATACTCCGGCGCGTCGGTGTGGAACTTCTCTAAGTCGGTGCGTACGCCGATGGTGCCCGCGGGCACATCGATGAGGAGGTTTTCCTGCCCGTGGGCGCGGAATACGTCCTCCGCCACGCCCTCGGCGGAGATCTTGGAGAGCGTGGGGATATCCAGCACGCTCGCATTCGTCTTTACGATGTAGTCCCCAAAGAGGAAGAACACCTCGTCATCTTCGTAACTCAAACCAAACGCGAGGGGGGTACCCTCGGACATGGTATAGACATAATCGCTCCCATGAATGGTGGTGAGGGTCTCTAAGCCGTTTTTCATGAGTTCGTTTCCGCACAGACAGTAGAGATTGCCCTCGAAGTCGGCGCGGAGGGAGGAGAAGCGTTCGGGCATTGAGAAACCCATCGGTTCTCCCTGCACGGCACCGTTTAAAAACTCGGTTTCCAAGAATTTTGTCACTGTCCTGTCGCCGTGGACGACATAGAGATTGCCGTATACGTCGGCGGTGAGGGCGGCATTCGTCTTGCCGTTGTTGCGCTGGATGAGTTCGCTGCCCTCCTCGGCCTTGCCATAGGTATGTTCTGTGATGAAGTAGACGTTTCCGTAGACACACGCGAGACCCGTGACGGGATTGCTCTGTGTGGAGTGGCGGTAGTAATATCCCGCGCCGTCTCTCGTCTCCTCGTTGTTGTAGAGGTAGATCTGGCAATCTTCGGAGGCCACGGCAATGATCGTTCCGTCCGTGGAGATGCGGGTGGGCGTGTAGGGCTCGCCGCTCTCGTTGCGGCAGGGGATGACATAGGTATCTGTGCCCGTGAGCCCGGTCTCCGTGCGCGTGAGGCTTGCAACGGAGATGCGCTGATTGCCCGCGTCCGCCGTGACGAGGAGATCCCCCGCACGTGCCGTATCCACCGCCCCCGCAAGACGACCGACGGAATCCGAAGAGGTGGCGATCTCGAAAGAGGTGAATTGCATTGTGGCTAAATCAAACTCCCGCACCGCGTTGTTCCAAACGGCATAAAGTTTGTCGTTATAGACGGTAAGCGAGGAAAATCCTGTGTCGTTTACAATGGACTGAGGCATCCGCTCCTCTTCTGTTCCGGCAACGTTCGCGTAATAAAGACCTGTTTTATCTGTGTAAAAGATGTATTGATCCAGGCGGGCAATCGCATAGGGGGAAATAAGACTGTTGGTGGGAAGAGTAAGAAAGTTGCTCTGCTCATCGGTAGCGGTATCCACTCTGAAAATGAGATTATTGACGGCGTAATAAAGAACCCCGTCTGCATAAGTCATGGGGAGCTGGGCCGGTAAATTAGATTGCAGGGGATCCGTCTCCGAAATGGACGTTGTTCCGTCGGAGGCAAGCGCATAGAGCGTTGTAGTAGTGCCGGAGGAAGTAGTGCCATAAATCTTGCTGTCTGTCACAACAAAATTGACGAGATTGTATGCTTCCTTTTGCTCCAAAAGATCGTCGGCGTTGAGAGAAAGAGAGTACAGTTGCATAGCAGCATCTGTGAAGTACAACTTGTCCTCTACAATTTGGATGTTTCCAAAGTTCGAACCTACTGTCCCGTGAGTAAAGACTCGATAGGTTTCTTTCTCGCGTGTGCATATATAAATGCGGTTTGCATCTGTTACAGCGATATATTTTTCACTTATCGCAATCCCCCCGGGGGCCTCCAATCCGAGGTATTGTTCATAAGATGACGGCAAAAAGAGTGCGGCATCTTCTGTATTCTCGGAGTTCTCCGTTTCCGCATAAACATCGATAAAAGCACATACAAAAGCACTCGCGCTTGCCAAGACAAAGCAGAACGCAAGAAGTATCCATATGAAATTTTTTTTGCAAGTACTTTTCATTGAGTTCATGTTCGACCTTTTTTCTTTGGCTTGTATTACGCGGGTATATTCAAGGGTTCGAGCGAAGCCCTTACGATATAGTTCTCATAGAGGAAAAATATTATGTCATCCTCGAAGTCCAAAGCAAAAGCAATCGGTTTCCCATTGTCGCCATAGATCCTTTCTTTTTCCCATACGCGTACATTATAACACGTCGCGCGGGGAAAGGCAAGGCAAAGCGGAAAAGTTTTTTGATAAAAATTGCAGGAGGAGTTCACGAAACTATATTCACGAAATTTGTTTTCTTACGTTGTCATACCGTTCGCGCGAGGTTTCTATTGTGGACTAAGCGCGTCACGAGCGCCCGCTGTCATGTCGAAGATGCAAAGCAGCGCACGAGCCAAAGGCGAAGTTGCGAAGTCGAGACATCTCGGGCGCGAAGTAAGCCCCAACGGACCCGAGCGTATCCCCTTGGGAAAGCGCCTTTGTGAGGTTCAGAAAACAAATTTCCGTGACGGAAATGGGCGTTTGCGCCTTAACGACTTTGGTCTCTTCATCGTTTCAACGGACAACAAGCCGACAGGGCTCGGCAAATTGAGTGCGTTCCGCCGAAGTGAATCCGGCTGCACGCATGAGAAATGGAAACATTTCGTAAATTTCTATCATATAGAAGCCCTTTCAGACTAAGGGCATAGAAATTTACGAGGCGAATGCGCTCTTGCGCTTGAAGAGCTTGGTCCCGATTCTCTGTTCAACG
>CANQJF010000025.1 GCA_947624225.1 uncultured Clostridia bacterium | reverse complement strand
TCCATCATCGCGGAGACGGGCACCAAGATCGACATCGAGGACGACGGCACCGTGTGCATCGCCTCCTATGGCGACTATGAGGCCGCGGAAAAGGCCAAGGCCATTGTGGAGAGCATCGTGCACGATCCCGAAGTGGGCGACATGTTCATCGGCCGCGTGGTGCGCATCCGTTCGGAGATGGGCGCTTGGGTGGAATTTGCCCCCGGCAAAGACGGCATGATCCACATCTCCAAGATGAGCGACCACCGCATCGACAAGGTGGACGACGTGCTCGTCATCGGCGACGTGGTAAAGGTGCGCATCATCAAGATCGGCGAAAAGGGCATCGACTTCAAGCTGATGGAGAAGCTGTCGTAACGCAAAGAAAACCATCAATCCGCTGCTTTTGCAGCGGATTTTTTTGTGTACGGATGAGGTGTGGCTTGGCCCCCATTGTACCGTTGGGGGTAGGCCTTTCGATTGCTTGCCTTAGCCCGAATTTATTTCGGGCGTGGGCGACTCAATTTGCCGAGCCCTGTCGGCTTGTTGTCCGTTAAAACGATTGAGACACCAAAGCCGTTAAGGCGCCAACGCTCATTTCCGTCACGGAAATTTGTTTTCTGACCCATGGGGAGCGCTTTACCAAGGGGATACACTCGGGCCCCTTATGACAGCGCGTATAGAAAACAAATTTCGTGAACCCCATGAAGTCCGCAAAACAAAAAAAGGAACGAATGTCGCTCTTCGTCCCTCTTTTTCCACAGGAGGCGGGAAAATCAGCTTCCCATTCCCTCCTTATCCAAATGTTTTGATAAATTTGTGTACACAAAAATCGTACTGTGCGTACTTGTCCCACTCCGCCGTCACGTTTGAGCCCGAACGGGCATTTAGCCGAAAAGCTTTTGCTTCTCCGCGATGAGTTCATCCACTTTATTGAGATAAGTGGGGATGTCCTTGGGGCTGCCGAGGCGCTCGATGCGGCCCTCCCCCAAGATGACCCGCTTGGAGATGGCATTGCTGCCCACGGCGAGGTTGTCGGCGCTCTCCTCCATCACGTCCACGTTGTAGACGCACGCTTTTCCGGGCTTGGTCCAGCCCACGTTCTCGTGCGCGCCCGCCATGTATTTTTGACGGTAGAGGTAGTACGGCTCATAGCCCGCGGCCGAGAGTTTTTGGCGTGAGTAAGCGATCATCTCGGACATGCCCCCCTCCGAGAGCGTCTCCGTCTCCTCTTTGAGCTTGGCGCCCTTTTTGAGGCAGAGGGTGTGCACGGTGATATTTTCGGGGGCTAAGGAGACCGCCGTGTCGATGCTGCCCATGAACTCCTCCACGCTCTCGCCCGTGAGACCGGCGATGAGGTCGCAGTTGACGTCGAAGCCGTAGGGCGCGGCCATCTCAAAGGCCCGCAAGACGTCGGCGGCGGTGTGTTTTCTGCCGATGGCTTCGAGCGTGCGATCGGAAAAGCTCTGTGCGTTGATGCAGATGCGCGTCACGCCGTAGTCGCGGCACAGGGCAAGTTTTTGCGCGGTGAATACGTCGGGCCGCCCCGCCTCCACGGTGAATTCGCACCCGTTCGTGCGGATCTTCTGCACCGCGCGCAGCACGACTTCCAGCTCCTCGGGCTCCAAGACAAAGGGCGTTCCACCGCCGATGTAGACAGAACGGAGACACCCAATCGCGGGCATGGTATCAAGCTCGCGCGTCAAGGCCTCCAAATAGGCGGGCACAAATTGCTTGGTGCGCGCGATGGGCGCGGTGATAAAGGAGCAGTAGGTGCACTTCGTGGGGCAGAAAGGCAGGGAGATGAAGAGGTCGCAATTGCCCTCCCGCCGTTCATAGACGCCGCGCTGGCCCTCTATGACGCGCGCGACGAGCTCGGTGTTCTCCTCCGAAACGCCCATCTCCCGAAAGAGCGGCCGAAAATCCCGCCCCGCGGCCTCTTCGGCATAGGCGAGGCGCGTAGGACGGATGCCCGTGAGCGCTCCCCACGGCAGTTTTTTGCCCGTGAGTTCGGAGAGAACGAGGTAGAGCGCGAGCTTGGAATAGCGCTTTGCCATGCTCTTATATTCGAGGTCGTTGCGGACATGGTATGCCCGTTTGAACTCATAGGTGTCGCCGCCGAGGGTGAACGCGTTGAAAAAAGTCTCGCCGTCGTAAGAAAAAACGTGCGCGATGTCGCGCGCGTCCGCATCGAAGAGACGGACGACGTCCATGAGCTCGGGATGAAGAAATTGCGCGTTTGTGGATAGCATGGGATTCCTCTCGTGGCGCGCCTCGCGGCTTGCGGGCGTTGTGGGTTGCAGTTTTGGCTTACGGACGGCCGCGCAGATGATTTGCGGCCCGCGCGCGGGCCTTAGCGATAGGGATTGAAGCGGCGTTCGCGTTCCAGCGTTGTTGCGCCGCCGTGGCCGGGGTAGACGGCATAGTCGCCCGCGAGCGCCCAAAGTTTATCGAGGCTCTCCCGCAGGGCATTGCCGTCGCCCGTCGGGAGGTCGCACCGGCCGACGTCGCCTTGAAAGAGGGTGTCGCCCGTAAACAGGGCCGGCGGGGCGGGAGAGTCGTCGCCGATCAGCAGACAGCAGCTTCCCGCGGTGTGGCCGGGCGTGGCGATGACATGGATGACGAGGCCGCCGAGCGCAAAGACGTCGCCGTCCCCGTAGACAAAATCCACGTCGAAAGGCGCAACGGCCGTGCCCGTCATTTGGGGGCCGAGGTTATGAAAGAGCGAGAGATCCCTGTCTTGGGCGGGACAGCCGATCTTCGCGCCCGCCTCTTGCAGAGCGGCACATCCGCCGATGTGATCGAAGTGGCCGTGCGTCAGAAAGACGCGGTCTATCGTGATGCCCAACCGCGCCGCCTCCTCCCGAATTTGGGGCTGGGCAGCGTCGACGGCAATACCATGTCCGCGATCTGACGTCACAAAATAGGAATTGGCCGCAAACCCGCGCGGTTTTATGAGGTGAATTTGCATGCTAAATTGCCTCCCGTCAGCATTGGAACAACGGATCTCGTTTGAGGGGATTCACGCGTCATTCGTCTACAATAAAAATGCGGACGGACACTCTTTTTGTCATTCCGATCCGAAATGGCATTACAGCGTCCGAATTGCTTCTCCGCGAGGGAATCTTATTACGACCAAGCCAAGGGAAAGCGATTCATAAGGTAGAGATTTCTCCACGCGGGGCTTTGCCCCTTGGTACTTCGCCTTCGGCTCGTGCGTCGCTTCGCGCCTTCGAAATGACAATTGGAACGCCTCCGTCGACACCCCCCCCCACCACCGCCTTACAGGCAGAGCCTCCCCCCGTTGGGGGTAGGCCTTTCGATTGTTTGCCTTAGCCCGAATTTATTTCGGGCGTGGGCGACTCAATTTGCCGAGCCCTGTCGGATTGGTGTTCGATGAAACGATTGAGAGGCTGACTTTATTAAGGCGCTAACGCACATTTCCGTCACGGAAATTTGTTTTCTGAACCCTACCAAAGCGGTTTAATAAGGGGATACACTCAAAGGGCGTTGCTCCGTTACTTCGCGCCCGAGATGTCTCGACTTCGCTCGACATGACAGCGGGCGCTCGTGATGCGCTTAGTCCACAATAGAAACCTCGCGCGAACGGTATGACAGTCGATAAAAAACAAATTTCGTGAATAAAATTACTTGCCTTAGCCCGAATTTATTTCGGGCGTGGGCGACTCAATTTGCCGAGCCCTGTCGGCTTGTTGTTCGTTGGAACCACCAATCGGAACCACGCTCTTCAAGCGCAAGAGTGCATTCGCCTCGTAAATTTCTATGCCCTTAGTTTTAAAGAGCTTCTATATGATAGAAATTTACGAAACTTTTTCAGTTGCTCAATCTTCTTACGTTGATGATCTTGGGATGGGAGTCGATTTTCTTGATGAGCACTTCCACGTCCTCGCGGCTTTCGAGGCTCACGGTCACCTCCACCACCGCGTCGCCGTTCTTGTCGTAACGGCCGTTGATGGAGGAGAGGGAGAGCTTCATCTCCGTGAGGCTCTGGGAGACGGCCGAGAGCGCCACGCCCTGGTCCTCCGCCAAGATGACGATGGAGGCCTTGTAGCGCACATCGCGCGATTTATCCGTCCACTCGGCGGGTTGCAGGCGGTCGGGCTCTGCATTTTTCAGATTGGGGCAGTCCTTGCGGTGAATGACAACTCCCCTCCCGCGCGTGACAAACCCCACGATCTCGTCGCCCGGCACGGGGGAACAGCAGCCCGCAAAGGAGACGAGCAGACCCGTTGTACCCCTGACGAGCACGGCGCCCGACTCATGCTTCTCCTTGAACGGGCGCACCTCGATGGGCTGGGGCACTTCCTTTCTGAAATAATCGATGAGTTTGAAAAAGACCTGCGACGCGGAGACGGCGCCATAGCCGATGGCCGCGAACATCTCCTCCTGCGTATCGAAAGACAGCTTCTCCGAGACCTTTTTAAAGCTCTCGGGCGTGAGGATCTCCGAGAGGGAATAGCCCTTGCGCTTGGCAATGTCTTCGAGCATGGATTTGCCCATGCGGATGTTCTCTTCCTTGGTCTCGCGCTTGAAAAACGTCTTGATCTTGGCCTTGGCCGACGACGATTTGATAAACTTCAACCAATCGCGCGAGGGGCCCTTGCTCGTGGGCGAGGTGATGATCTCCACCACGTCCCCCAGCTCCAACGTGGAATTGAGCGGGACGATCTTCCCGTTGACTTTGGCGCCGATGCAGTGGTTGCCCACCTCGGAGTGGATGGCGTAAGCAAAGTCCACGGGCGACGAGCCCTCCGGGAGGGAGATGACCTTGCTCTGCGGCGTAAAGACGAGCAGTTCCGGGCTATACAGCTCGGCCTTGACGGAATCGAGGAATTCCCGCGAATCGCGGAACCCGCCCTGGATATCCATCATCTCGCGGATCCACGTGATGCGCTCGTCGAGGGTGGTCTCCTCGGTGCGGTTTTCCTTATATTTCCAATGCGCGGCAATACCGTATTCGGCCGTGCGGTGCATCTCCACCGTGCGGATCTGGATCTCAAAGGGCTGACCGAAGTTGGTGACGACCGTCGTGTGCAGCGATTGATAGAGGTTGGGCTTGGGCGTTGCGATGTAGTCCTTGATGCGCCCGGGCACGGGCTTCCACTTCTTGTGGATCTTGCCGAGCACCTCATAGCACTCGTCCACCGTCCCCACGATGACGCGCACCGCCGTCAAGTCATAGATCTGGTCGAGCGTCTTGCCCTTGGTTTTCATCTTCCGGTAAATGGAATAGAAGTGCTTGGGGCGCCCGAACACCTCGCCGTGGATGTTGGATTCCATGAGGATCTCGTTGATCTCCTCCACCACAAAGTCCACAAAGCGGTTGCGCTCTTCGAGCTTTTGATGGATGTTCTCCACGAGGAACTCGAACGCCGCGGGATCGAGGTATTTGAGGCACAGATCTTCGAGCTCGCACTTGATCTGGCTGATACCCAATCTCCCCGCGATGGGGGCATAGATATCCAGCGTCTCCTTGGCCATGCGCTGCTGGCGGTCGGAGGAGAGGTAGTTGAGGGAGCGCATGTTGTGCAGGCGGTCGGCCAGCTTGATGATGATGACGCGGATGTCCTTGGCCATCGCGATAAAGATCTTGCGGAAGTTCTCGGCCTCCTCCTCTTCTTGCGATTTAAAGACGATCTTGTCGAGCTTGGTCACGCCCGAGACAAGCGTGAGCACATTTTCGCCGAACTCGCGGCGGATGTCCTCCTCCGTGGCAGGCGTGTCCTCGATGACGTCGTGCAAAAGCGCCGCGGCGATGGTCTCGGCGTCCAGCCCAAGCTCCACCAAGATCTCCGCAACGGCGCACGGATGGATGAAGTAAGGCTCCCCGGACGCCCGCTTTTGGTTTTGATGCGCGGCTTTGGCAAAGTCATAGGCATGCAGGAGGAGGTCTCTGTCCTCCCCCGTGTAGAACTCATAAATTTTCATGAGGATGGATTCCATCTCACCCCTCCTTGATGCGGCTGACCGTCTTGTAGATTTCCGAGAGCGCGAGGTCGGACTTCTTCCCGCGCGCGAACACGAGCCGCCCCTCCCGCGTGGAGAGAAGCCCGAGCTCTTCGAACACGGCGAGGGAGAACACCACCTGCCCCTCCCCGAAGTCTCCCCCGGCGAGGCGGGCGAATTCGGCATAGCTCTCTGCCTCCAACCCCTCCCGCGTGCGCAAGTGGGAGAACACTTTGAGCAGCGTCTCACGCTCGCATGAGACGTCAAACGTGGCACCCATGTCCGCATCCGACTCTCCGATAACCTTTGCATGGCCGCATGGCGGCAACCGCATGGGACTGCCGATGACCACAACTTCGCGGAAAGCGGAGAGGTCGCAATCGGGCGCGGGCGCATAGAGCACCGTGTTCATGCAGCTGCCCGAGGAGAGGCGGAACACGTCGATGCCAAGCTCTTTGAGCACGGGATAGCGGGCGAGGGCGCCCCTGTCCGCCGTGACCACGCACAGGCCGTAAGCACAGCCGCGGATGCGCTCCTCTAAGAAGTTTTCCAACTTTTCCCGCGAAAAATACTCCGCAAAGACGGGCGGGCGCGCGCACAGGCGCACGGCATTCTCAAAGGCGTCGAGGCGGATGTCCTCGCCCGTTGCGCCGTCATAGAGCACGCCCTTGACAAAGCCCTTGACGTATTCCTTTCCGCGGAAATGCGAGATGTTGTATTCAAAGACGATCTGCTTGCGCACATCGCTCTTTAAGATGTCGAGATCCTTGGCGCCGCCGAAGTAGACGAAATCGATGCCACCCATGTTCATGGTGACGTGGGGAGAATCGGGTTTCATGAGGGACGCGTTGACGCGGCCCGCCTCCACATAGAAGAGCGGACGGCGGTTGCCCACGCCATAGGGTTCGAGCAGTTCCAGCTCATGGGCGACGCGGCGGAAATCCCCCGTCCCCTCCCCCGCCACATAGACACAGGGCAAAAATTCCTCGCGCGCATAGTGCGCCCCGATGTAGCCGTCGAGCGCGGCACGCAACGCCTCGAAGTTGTCCTCGGTGACATTGACGCCTGCCGCCTGTGCATGGCCGCCGAACTCCGTGATGAGGTCGGAACAGCTCCTGAGCGCCTCAAAGATGTTGACATTCTCGATGCTCCGCGCACTGCCCTTAAACATGTTGCCGCGGCGGACAAAGAGCAGCGTGGGCCGCGAAAACAGCTCGGCAATGCGGGCGGCGACGATGCCGACAAAGCCCGCGTTCCAATTCTCGCCCGCGAGCATGATGACGTTCCCGTAAGCCCCCTGCGCCTCCACGCGCGTGCGGACCTCCGCGAACAGTTCTTCGCAATACTTCTGCCGCTCGCTGTTGTACTCGCCGAGACGGGCGGCGAGCCGCGCGATCTCCTCCTCGTCCTCGCTCGTGAACAGTTGGAGCGCGGCGGCGGCATTGCCCATTCTGCCCGCGGCATTGACCCGCGGCGCAACGGAAAAGGCCAGCGTCTGAGCGGTGAGTTCGCTCGTCTTGCCGAGCAGAGCGGAAAACACGGGGCGCGCGTTTCCCTCCATGCGCCTCAGCCCCTCGGCGACGATGTCGCGGTTCTCCCCCACGAGGGGAACGCTGTCCGCCACGGTGGAAAGGGCCGCAAAGTCGAGCAGGGCGTGCGCGCGGATGCCGATGAGGGCCTCCGAAAGTTTAAAGGCCACCCCCGCACCGCACAGATTGTCGTAAGGGTAGTCGTCCTTGATCTTGGGATCTATGACGATGCAATCGGGCAATTCGGGGGGCAGCTCGTGGTGATCGGTGACGATGACCTCCGCTCCCTTGGCGCGGATATACGCCACCTCTTCCCGACAGGAGACACCGCAATCGACCGTGATGAAGAGCTCGGGGGAAAACTCGGCGAAGATCCTGTCGACCGCCCTCACGGACAGCCCGTATCCGTCCGTGCGCTCGGGGACAAAGAGGAAAGGCTCGATCCCGAACTGCACGAGCGCGCGGGAGAGCACGGCACAGGCGCCGATGCCGTCCGCATCATAGTCGCCGAATACCGCCACACGCCATCCCTCGTTTCGCGCACGCGTGATGAGCTCCGCCGCCTCGCGCATGCCGTGCATCAAAAAAGGCGAGAGAAAGTGCTCGGCAGACGGTTGCAGAAAGGCCCGCATCTTGTCCTCCGTATCCACGCCGCGCGCATACAGGATGCCCGCCGTCGTCTCCGTGAGATGGGTGGCCTCCGCAAGCATGCGCACCGTTTGAAGTTGTTCGGGCGAAAATTCAAATTCGCGGACCAGTCTCTTCATGCTTTCCCTATCTTTTCATCTATAAAAACACGGCGGGACCTTCGCCCCGCCGCTTGTCTTTGTTCAGCGGTCATTCACGGCTTTCCGCTTTCTTTTTCCCGACGTAGCCGCCTTTCTTCTTTTCCTTGCGCTTTTCGAGCGCCGTGCGGATGGCAACTGTCACCTCGGGCCCGATGAAGAGCGTGGAGTAGATGGGAACTGCCACGGCGAGGATGGCGGGCAACACGGCGAGGGCCGTTCCGCCCACCGCAATGGCGCCCACGACGACGATGGCGATCCCGAAAGCAAGCGCCGTGAACAGCAGGTCTTTCCTGTTGGCCTGAACGGCTTCGCCCACGATCTCCGCGCCGGGTTTCTCGCCGGCCTTGAATCCTGCCTTAAACTTGGAGGCGAGGACCAGCCAGAGCACGACGGACATGAACGCCGCAATGGCGGCATACAGCACGGGTGCGAACGCATAGACGGGGAAGCGCGTGATGGCGAGCAGTGCCACGGTGAAGAGCGCGTCGTGCGCACAGCATGCGAGCCCGGCAACGCCGCAACTCAGCCCGTAGCGGGCACAGATGTAGCCGAGGGCCACCACCACCGCCACCGCAATGGCAATGGCGCCGCGCCATGCGGGATCGTAGAAGCGCTCTCCCTCGAGGGCATGCCAGCGGGCAAACACTTCCGCGTCGGCAAATTCCGTGCCGCTCCCGACGGCCGCATTGATGGCCGCCACGGCTTTCCCGAGCGCCTCTTCCTTGGTCCCTGCCGCAAACGTGTAGGTGAGCACCTTGTCCATCGACTCGTTCATCGAGGCAGCGTCGACGGAGGAGAGCGTGTTCTTCTCGGAGAACTTCACCCCGTTTTGGGAGAATGCGTCCTCGCACGCCTTGGCGAGAGCCTCCTCTTTCTTGTCGAGCTCGATCATTACATTATAATTGATGTCCACGCGATAGCCGTCGAACTTGTCGTTTGCGGTGTTGAAGCCGAGCACGGCATACAGGATGATGCCTGCAATGATAATGACGGACGAGATCGCCACGAGCAAGGCGAAGAGCTTGTTTCCCTTGAACTTAGTCATCATCTTCCACCTCCTGCTTGAAGTTGCAGAACTTGCCCTTGCCCTCTTTGGAGGCAAAGCTCATGAAGGCGGCCCAGTGGAACCTGCTCACGAACAGCGAGCACAGCCCCGAGAGCACCGCGCCGATGCACAGCGCAAGCCCGAATGCCTGCAACTCGGTGAGCGCGATCGCGAAGAGCAACACGCCGAAGCCGGCCACCGCGATGTGCAGGTCGAACAGCCTCCAAAAGCTCTTCTTATACCCCTCCTTGACGGAGGAAGCCATCGTCTTGCCGAGGGCGTATTCCTTGCGGACGGCCTCATAGGTGAGCATGTCCGAAACGCACAGCAGCGTGCCGCCGAGGAGCAGCGCGAGGAGCGTCTCGATCCCGAGGTGAAGCTGGGGAACGCCCCACACGATGAGGATCATTGCAAAGAACCAGATCAGGAAAGTGTACAAATGCGCGAGCCCCAGGCCGTGATAGCGGACAAAGAAGAATGCCAGCATGCCGAGGATGAGCGCACCCACGGAGACATAGATGAGGATGAGCGCAAGGTCGGTCATCGCCGCATGCGTGCGGACGACGTCCTCCACGCGGAAAGCGAGATCGGTCTTGGCGCCGTTGAGCGCGGTATCGATGGCGAGCGCCACCACCTTGGAGGTCTCATCGGTGTAGTTGCCGCTGATGCCGAGCGTGTTCAAGTCGATGGTCTGATTGACGGACAGCGAGATGAGCGCATCGTCCCCGACATAGAAGTAGAGGGTGACCGCCGTGTCGGCGGCCGTGGCCGTCCAGTCCGCGATCACTTTCCTGCCGAAATCGGTGAGGTCGATGACCACAAAGTAGGTGCTGCCGTTGAACGTCGCGTGCGCGCCCTTGACGTAATCGTTGACCGTCTCACCCTTGGCAACGGTGAGCTTGGTCGCGGAAGCGGCGTCCGAGCCGTACCCCATGTTGAATGCGCCCGTTGAGGCGAACTGCGTGAGGATGACGCTCTGCGCACCCGTGTAAGCGGGAATACCGATCTGCACCGTGTAGTCGTCGGCGATCTGCACTTTCACGTCCTCGAGGTGCAGGCCCTCATAGCGGGCGCGGAACAGCGACACCGCACTTGCGAAGTCCTCCTTGAACTCAGCGGAGATCTCCGTGCCGTCCTTGCTGCCGCAAGCCGTCTCCTTTTCGAGGAAGATGGGGCCGTTCGCGTCGGGATAGCGCATGTACTTGCCCTCGTAATCGCTGACGGCTTTCTCTGCGTCCTCCTTTTCGCCTGCGGCGGCATTTGCGGCCGCCTCTTTGAGGGCGTTCAGATCGTCCTCATACTCCTGCGCCGAGATGACGCCCTCCGGATAGTAAACTGCCGTGTAGCCGCCTCCGAGGTAGTGCTCGCCGTCTGCGAGCTCTCCCCCGAGCTTAGCATCCTTGGTCAGCATGCTGACGACGGAATTGAACGTGTACATCTGATCTGTGCCATACGAAAACGAGACGGTGCACATAAAGCACACGCCGAGGATCAGTATGGTGATCAAGATGAGCGCGACCGCCGATTTTACCTTGCTCATTGGCTCCTCCTGTATGTGAGCGGACTCTCTGTTTTTTGCCTTAGGCCCGAGCGTCCGTTTCCGGCCGATCCGAATGCGGAAAATCCACTTTTCATATTATATAGGAAAAGAGGCCCGCCGTCAAGCCGAATTGCATTGCTTTGTTGAATTTTCTGTGATTTTTTCCTAATTTTCCCGCGCTTTCCGCTCGGCGAGGACGTGCATCGCGCATTCCACGCGTTTTTTCATCATGGCGCACGTGATGGGATAGGGTTCTTCGATGTTCCCCATGAAGTGATAGTTGTTGGCGCTGCACCCGCCCGAGCAGATGAACTTGGCAAAGCACGTTTGGCATTTCTCGCGCGTGAAGAGGCAACTGGTTGCAAATTTTGCGCGGAGATCCTCCCGCTCGATGCCCGTGAACACGCTGCCCATCTTGAATTCGGGATCGCTCGCGAATTGATGGCAGGGGTAGAGGTCGCCGTTGGGGACGACGGAGAAGTATTCGTTGCCCGCGCCGCACGCCGAGACGCGCTTTTGCAGGCAGGGCCCCCCCTCGAGGTCGATGTTGAAGTGGAAGAAGAGGAAGCCTCTCCCCTCCGCTTCGCGCTTGATGTATTCGTCGGCGAGCGCCTCATACTCCCGCTCGATGGCGGGCAGGTGCTCCTCCGTGATGGCGAGGTCGGGGATATCCGTGACCACGGGCTCCATGGAGATGCTGTCGAATCCGCTGTCGGCGAGGAAGAGGACGTCCTTGGAAAAATCCAGGTTCTTGGAAGTGAACGTGCCGCGGACATAGTAATGCTTGTCCCCGCGCACCTTGACGAACTGCTTGATGTGCGCAATGACGGCATCGAAACTGCCCTTGCCGTTCACCGTTTTTCTCACGGCATCGTGCACTTCGGGCCTGCCGTCGAGGGAAAGGACGACGTTTTCCATCTCCTCGTTGAGGAACTTGACGCGCTCGTCATCGAGCAAGAGCCCGTTGGTCGTCGTGGTGAAGAGGAATTTTTTGCCGCGCGCCGCGGCCTCCGCCTTGGCATAGTACACCGTCTGTTTGAGGACGCCGAAATTCATGAGCGGTTCGCCGCCGAAGAAGTCCACTTCGAGCACCTTTCTGTTCCCGCTCTCGCGGAGCAGAAAATCGATGGCCGCCTTGGCCGTCTCGAACGACATCACCTCGCGCACCGAGTGGTAAGCCCCCTCGTCGGCAAAGCAATAGCGGCAGCGGAGGTTGCAATCGTGCGAAATGTGCAGGCAGAGCGCTTTCACCTCGTGCGATTTGATGGGCCGTGCCTCCGTCTCGGGCGCGTCGAGGAGCCCCTCCCGTTTGAGCGCCTCCACTTCCGCGCGGATCTTCTCGCACTCCTCCTCGGACATGGTGGCCGTCTCGCCTTTCAAGTAGTGCGCCGTCTGCTCATCGCACGCATGGAGCGCCCCGCTCCCCGTGTCGTAAATGTAATACTTATCTCGATAGGAAAAAACGTGTATCATAAGCTAATATTCACATGTTCACAAATTTCTTTGCTCACTTCGTTCGAAAAGAAATTTCGTGAGCGAACCCTCCTCGTGCATAAATCCTCTTGGGCACCGAAAATCGCTTTGTCGGACAAGAAGTCGCAAGCTGACAAATTGAGGGCGAAAACCAAAAGCGTGGTTTTGGTTATTCGCATGGGATTTAGAATGGATTCACGAAATTTGTTTTCTGTTGCCCCCTCCATGGGAGGGGGACTCCCCAAGGGGGTGGGGTGGCAAAACGGCCAGTGTCCCCGCTGTCATACCGTCCGCCCGAGGCTTCTATTGTAGTCTAAGGGCGACACGAGGAGCGCAAGCGACGAAGTAACGCGGCGCCCTTGCCGCATGAGAGTATCCCCTTATTAAAGCGCTCCCCCATGGTTCAGAAAACAAATTTCCGTGACGGAAATGGGCGTTGGCGCCTTAACAATTTTGGTGTCTCAATCGTTCCATCCGAAACCAAGCCGACAGGGCTCGGCAAATTGAGTGCGTTCCGCCGAAGTGAATTCGGCTACACGCATGGGATTTAGAATGGATTCACGAAATTTGTTTTCTTTTCGCGCTGTCATACCGTCCGCGCGAGGCTTCTATTGTGGACTAAGCGCGTGTGTATCCCCTTGGGAAAGCGCTTTGGTATGGCACAGAAAACAAATTTCCGTGACGGAAATGGGCTCTTACGCCTTAACAGCTTTGGTCTCTCATTCGTTTCAACGAACAACAAGCCGACAGGGCTCGGCAAATTGAGTGCGTTCCGCCGAAGTGAATTCGGGCTAAGGCAAGCAATCGTAAGGCCTACCCCCAACGGGGGGAGGCTCCGCCTGCAAGGCGGTGGTGGGGGGGAATGTTCCGTTCATCAAAGTTGGTTGCCACCCCACCCCCTCAATCCGTTGCGGCGGCAGGGACCGCCGCAACCCCGTACTTCGGGGCATAGCCCCTCGTGCCACCCTTGGACAACAAATAGTGCAGGTGGTCGGCGAGGCCACGCCTCCTGTCGCGGCGCCATTCACAGCCCACCGGGCTGTTGAATGAGAATTGCGCCGCTCCACCCCCATGGAGGGGGCAGGCGCCGCGCGCCTCCGCCAATACCCCACTGCCTCTTCGCCGCAAGCGCCGCTTCTCTCTCTTTTCGGCTTTTCTGTTTTTTCGACACTGAAAAAAGAAGCGACGGAAAACCGTCGCTCCCGTATCGTGCCTGTTACTTTCTCTCGATCTTCTGTTCCCGCGTGATGCGTTCGCAGGATTGGTTCCCAACGGTGCAGCTCGTCTTGCACGCGGATTGGCAGGTGCTCCTGCACTCGCCGCAACCGGTGACCTTCTTTTCGGCAGGTTTTGCTATCGTCTTGATCATGACTTCACCTCGTGTTTTTTTCTATTATACTACACGGCGAAGCGTTTGGCAAGCAAAAAACGCTTGCCCGACAGAAAATCTCACATCTCTTTTCGCGTTTTTACGCCGATGAGCGCCCCGATCCCGCCCATCACCGCCGTGAGCAGCAGTTCTAAGATAAACCACGCCGTCACATGAAACCCGCCGCCGATGGCCGCAAAGAGAAGAAGCGCCAGCACCGCCGAGAGCGCACCCGCCGCCATGCCCTTGAAGAGCGCCCGTTCGCCGTGGATGAAGATCATGCAAAAGACCAGCGCGCCCACGGCTTTGAGCGTCCAGTTGACGGCCGTCACCACGCCCTCCGCGGGCGTACATGCCCGCAAAAACACGGCAAACAGCGCCGCCGCGAACAGATAAAACACGGCCCCCGTGACCGCCGCGAGCAATTCCTCTTTGCACACCTCTTTCCAATTTTGCATAAAAAAACCTCCGCACGGTATTACCCTATGCGGAGAATTTCCTCAATATGCGCAGTTTTCCCGTCCGTGCCACCTCTTCGGGCGAAACGGACCGGCGGCTCACATGCAGAGCGGCGGCTCTACCGTGCGTTATGCGTTTGAAGCCGGCCTCGGGCTCATTCCGCGGGCTTATCCTCGGGCGCCTGTTCGCTCTCGGTCGCGGGCTCGGCGGGGGCCTCCTGCTCGGCGGGTGCGGGCTCCGAAGCGGCCGTTTCCGCAGGGGTCTCCTCGGACATGGGTGCCACGGGCGCCGTGCTCGCGGGCTTTGCCTCCCCCTTTTGGGCCGCGGCGGCCTCGCGCGCGAGTTGCGTGGGACCCTTGGCGTCCGTCAACACGATGGAGAGTTTGTCGATCTTGATATGGGACTTGCCCGACGCCTCCGTTCCCGTCTCGATGACGACGGTGTTGTCGTCGCAGACCTCCACGACGATGCCGCAGATGCCGCCGGCCGTCTTTACCTTGTTGCCGGGCGCGAGCGCTTCGAGCTGTTCGGCATATTCCTTATCGGCCTGCCTGTTCTTTCTTCCCGAGAAGAAGAACCACACCACGAGCAACACGATGAGCACCGCAAAGATGACGGCAAAGGCCCACGTGGGAAGCCCGCCGTTTGCGTTGGTTTCATTTTCCAAAAGATTCCAAATCATAGACGATCTCCTTTCATTTCAATATGATACCGTATTTTATGCGCTTTGGCAAGCGATTTTTAAGAGAAAATTTCCCCTTCATCCGATTTTCACGCATTATTTGTCGAAATAGGAGGCATGGTCGGCATCCGCACGGAAGTTCTCCGCAAACTCCTTGACCGTCCCGTCGAGGATGCACTGCCGGAGCGTGCGCATGAGATTGTGGAGGTAGCGGATGTTGTGGATGGAGAGCAGCATGGCCGCCGTCATCTCCCCCACGTTCAGAAGATGGCGCAAGTAGGCCTTGGTGTAGTTGCGGCAGCAGTAGCAATCGCACGCGGGATCGAGCGGGGAGAAGTCCTCCTTGTACTTGCCGTTGCGCACGACCACTTTGCCCTTGGAGGTGAGCGCCATGCCGTTGCGCGCGACGCGGGTGGGCAGCACGCAGTCGAACATGTCGATGCCGCGCACCACGCCCTCCACAAGGCAGTCGGGCGAGCCCACGCCCATGAGGTAACGCGGGACATGGGTGGGCAGGAGGGGCTGTAACTCGTCCATGAGTTCATACATGAGCGGCTTGGGTTCCCCCACCGAGAGCCCCCCGATGGCAATGCCGTGCTCCACGAAGGGCAGCGTCTCTTCGAGGGATCTTCTCCGCAAGTCCTTGTAAAAATTGCCCTGCACGATGGGGAAGAGCGCCTGCTGGGGCACATTGTGCGCCTTTTTGCACCGCTCCAACCAGCGGAGCGTCTGCACCATCGCTTTCTCCGCCTGTTCGTGCGTGTAGCCGTATTCCGAACACACATCGAGGGGCATCATGATGTCCGAGCCCAGATTGTGCTCGATCTGCATCACTTTTTCGGGCGTGAAGATGTGCTTGCTTCCGTCCACATGCGAGGCAAAGGTGACACCCATGTCCGTGATCTGCCTGAGGGAAGAGAGCGAAAAGACTTGAAATCCGCCGCTGTCCGTCAGGATGGGACGGTCCCAATTCATGAACTTGTGCAGGCCGCCCGCCCGCGCGATCAGCTCGTCGCCGGGGCGCATGTAGAGGTGATAGGTGTTGGAAAGAATGATCTGGGAGCCGATCTCTTTGAGGTCACAGGGCAGCACGCCCTTGACGGTCGCCTGTGTCCCCACGGGCATAAAGACGGGCGTCTCGATGTCGCCGTGCGGGGTGTGAAAGATGCCGGCGCGCGCCCCCGTCGCGGGGTCCGTCTTGATGACTTCGAAAAAAAAGTATTTTTTATCCATGGAAATTTTCCCTACAAAAATTATTATATCGTGGAATGATTGCGCTGTCAAGGGTAAAAATGATGAAAATTTTTTTCTTTTTTCAGACATTCCATTGACAAAATGCGACTTTTGTATTACAATAGAAAAAAGAGAATACAAGGAGACAGATGCCATGAAATTGTTCAAGCGCCTGTTCGCGTGTATGTTCGCCGCGCTGCTATTGGGTCTGGCCGCCGCCTGCACGACGGACGACGTCATCCCGGAGCCCGACCCGCCTCAGCCCGCCGCCGTCTACGAGCTCGCTTTCCCGCAAGAGGAATATCGGCTCGCCGCCGCGCAATCGGGGGGTACCATGTCCGTGTCTGCCGTGCTCACAAAGGACGGCGCACCGGCACAGGAGACCGTAACTTACACCGTGGGAGATAAGAACGTCGCAACCTATGCAGACGGCACGCTCACGGCCGCCGGCGCGGGCAAGACGACGCTTACCGCCTCCTTTACCGCGGACGGAAAGACGCTCACCGCGACTGCCGATGTCACCGTGCTGGGGAGCTCTTCGGCGGAGAAAGTGAATGCCTTAGAGGACATCAACCTGTTCGGCAGGACGTATTTATCCAAGAACAAGCTGGCCTTGGGCAACGTGTGCACGGGCGTGGAGCTGGCTTTCTACGGCACCGAGCTCACCTGCAAATTTTCCAGCCTGAACGGGCGCGTCCGCTATTTCGTCGACGGGGACGAGGAGGGCACGTTTGCGAAAACGGCTTTCTCCATGCCCATCGGCGGCCTTGCGGAGGGCGTGCACACCGTGCGCATCCTCAAAGCCTCGGCCCCCACGGGCGAGATCCTCTTCGACGCCGAGCCGTTCTCGACGGACGGCATCTTCCTCGTGCCCCCGCCCAAGCCCGACTTCAAGATCGAATTTATCGGCGACTCCATCACACAGGGGTGCGGCAACCTCGGGAGCGCCGGCGAACCGAGCGCCACGCCCGACAATTCCGACGCCACCAAGACGTATGCCTACCTCACCGCCCGGCAGCTGGGTGCCGACTTCTCCATCGTTGCCCGCGACGGCATGTGCATCAAGGATCCGCCGGTGTGCGGATACGACAGCTATCTCACGGTGTCCGTGAACAGCTCCATTCCCTACGAGGGGCCCTTCGATGCCGACGTCGTGGTGTTGGCGCTCGCCGAAAACGACATGTGGCATGCCACATTCCCCAACTACTCCTTGGAGCAGCTTGCCGAGGACTACAAAGCCATGCTCGCACGCATCCGCGAGAAGAATCCGGAGGCGCTAATCGTGTGCGTTTACGGCATGATGCCCGCCTCCTCCACCTATCAGGCCAAGAGCCTGATCGAGGGGGCAATCGCGGACATGGGTGATAGCAAGATCTCCTCGGTCTTTATGATAAGCAATGAAGCGGGCGCCAACAAGCACCCCAATTTACAGGCAAACAGCTCCAACGCCAAGAAGCTCATAAAGCACATTCAAGGATTGCTCGGTGAGGGAGGTGCACAATGAAGAAGTTCTTCGCCGCCGCGCTCGCCGCGGCCATGCTGCTCATGCCCGCCATGTTCGGTTGCGCCTCCGAGACGCCCGAAGAGCCCGACGATTCGCTTCCGCCCCCCGTCACCACCATCGAGGGGTACACCGTCGCCTCGGAAGAGGCCGTGAATTCTTTCGACCCGTCCGTGCTCCGCATCTTCGGCCGCACCTATCAGACGACGGGCAAGCTCAATCTCGACAATGCCGCCACGGGCTTCGAGGTCACTTTCTACGGCACCAACCTCAGCGTGAAATTTGCCCCCACGACGACCTATCTCTACATGCGCTACTTTGTGGACGATGACGCGGAGGGCAAGTTCGTCAACGTGAGGAGCGGCGCCCACAGGATGGCCAAGGATCTGGAAGAGGGCGTGCACACCGTGCGCGTCGTCAAGTCCACGAGCTCGCAAAACGGAATCATCCGCGTCACCGAGATCTCGACGGACGGCAGTTTCCTCGTCCCCAAGGAGAGTTCGGCTCCCCGCATCGAGTTCGTCGGCGATTCCATCACGGTGGGCGCGGGCGTCTTTGGCCAGTCGAGCGACCTCTGCAAAGTGGAAAATTCCGACGCGGCGCGCTCCTATGCCTACCGCACGGCCATGGCCCTCGGCGCACAGAGCACGTGCTCGTTTGTCGCCACGGAGGGCATCTGCACCAAGGCCAAATCGGCGCTGCAAGTGAACATGCTCGAAATGTACGGCGGGCACTCCTCCACGAACACCACGCCCCTTTCCGAGAGCGTGCAGTATGACGTGGTGGTGGTCGCGCTCGGCACCAACGATTCTTACTACATGTCCAACCACCCCGAGTATACCGAGGCGCAATTCATCGCGGACTATCAAGAGCTGTTGGGGCTCATCCGCACGCGCAATCCCGCGGCGAAGATCGTGTGCATCTATGGCCTCATGGAAAAGAATCCCGTCGTGGAACGGGGGATCAAGGCGGCCGTCGCCAGCATGGAGGGCGCGAGCTACCTCGAAGTCCCGCGCGACACCGCGGGCGCACAGGCCCACCCCTCCGAGGCGGGCGCGATCAAGCAGAGCGCCGTGCTCACCGATTACCTCAGGCAAATATTGGGTTAAATGTACTTTATCCGACGCATCCTCGGGCAATGTTAAGTCCGTTCCTCTCTCCTCCCCCCGTTGCCCCGCAACGGGGGAATTTTTTGACTCTTGGGGATCAAAAGAGCGGTAGGCCAAAACGCAGGAACACGAGGAGAGCCCGAAAGAGCGAAGCCTCTTTCTATGAACACAGCAAGACCAGGAGAGTGCGTAAACGACGACGGGAGCGTACTATGACGTACGTGACCGAGGAGTGCGCAAACTCGACGCCGTATTGCGAAGTTCAAAGGAAGAGGCATGCCCGAGAGAGCGAAGCCTCGTTCTTCAAACAGGCTCCGAGAGAGCGAAATGCTTGGCTTAGAGCCGAGAAAGACAAGGAGCGCGAGGAAAACCCGAGGGAGTTTACTAAAAAGGTAAATGACTAAGGGTTGCCACAGCGCGACGACGTATTTCGACGGCTATAAGACGAGCATAGCGTCGCCGAAAGAGAAGAAACGATATCTTTCTAATACCGCCGTCCGATACACATCCAGCACCTCCTCGCGCGAGCAGAGGCAGGATACGAGCATCAAGAGCGTGCTCTCGGGCAGGTGGAAATTGGTGATGAGCGCATCCACGCACTTCATCCGATAGGGCGGGTACAAAAAGATGCTCGTCTCCCCCCTCCCCGCGTGAACAAGGCCACCCATGTCCGCAACAGTCTCCAACGTACGCACCGAAGTGGTCCCCACGCAAACAATTCTCCGCCCCTCTCTTTTGGCACGGTTGATGCGCTCCGCCGCCTCCTCGGTGACCTCGTAATACTCGCTGTGCATGACGTGCTTCTCCACGTCGTCCACCTTGACGGGGCGAAAAGTCCCCAGCCCCACGTGCAACAGCACTTCCACGATCTCCACGCCCATCGCGCGGACCCTTTCGAGCAGTTCGGGCGTGAAGTGCAGCCCCGCCGTGGGCGCCGCCGCCGAGCCGTTTTCCTTGCTGTAAACGGTCTGGTAGCGCTCGGGGTCTTTGAGTTTTTCATGGATATAGGGGGGAAGAGGCATGCTGCCCGCGCGGGAGAGCACGTCCTCAAACGCCCCCTCGTAAAAGAAGCGCACATGCCGCTCGCCCGTCTCCGTGACGCCGACGACCTCCAAGGAGAGCTCCTCGTTTACGACCAGCCGCGTGCCGATCTTGCACTTCTTCCCCGGCTTCACGAGCACCTCCCAGCAATCGAGTTCGAGGCGCTTTAAGAGCAAAACTTCCACCTTACCCCCGGACATGGTATAGGCAAAGAGCCTCGCGGGGAGCACGCGCGTGCGGTTGAGAACGAGCACGTCGCCCGCCCTTAAATAGTCGCAAAGGTCGCGGAAGATGCGGTGCTCGATGACCTTGGTGTCTCTGTGATACACCAAAAGCCGCGCACTGTCGCGCGGCTCGGCGGGTGTCTGCGCGATGAGTTCCTCGGGCAGATCATAATAAAAATCCGATGTTTTCATGTGTTCTGTTTCCTCGCGGCCTTGTGACCCGTTTTACTTTGCAGCCCGTTTTACATTGCTGCCCGTTTTACAATTCGTTTTACTTTGCAACCCGCACGATCTTGCAGCCCGCGGGCATGTTCCCCACGATTTTGCAGCTCGGGGAGACGGCGATCTCTTTGAGCGAAGTGCAGTGCGCAAAGGCGTCGAGATCCAGCGCGGCAACGCCGCGGCCCACTTTCACGGTTTTGAGCGAAGTGCAGCCGTCGAAAGCAAAGGGCGCGATCTCGGTCACCGTGTCGGGGATCTCCAACCGTTCGAGCGAGGTGCAGTTCAGAAACCCGCCGCGGACAACCGTGATCCCTCGCCCGAACCGGATGCTTTTGAGCGAGGTGCAGCCGTTAAAGCCAAAGCCGAGTTCTTTCACGCTGTCGGGGATGACGATGCTTTCGAGAGACGTGCACCACTCGAACGCACAGTTCTCGATCCTGATCAGCCCCTCGGGGAGACTGACCGTCTTTAAGTTGCGGCATTCGAGGAACGCCAATTGGCCGATGGCCCTCACGCCTCTCGGGACGATGACGCCCGTGAGCTCCCGCTTATAGGAGAAAGCTCCCTGCCCGATCTCCACAACTCCGCTCGGGATCGCAATATTTCCGCCTTTCCCCGTGTAGCCCTTGATGACGCTGTTTTCAATGATAAATTCGGACATGGTACCCCCCGATTCGGTCTAAGTTTGATCTCCACCGTCAAAGACGCTCATCTGCCGCCGCACGGTCTCTGGCATTTGGCAGCCCATGTGTTCATAGCCGCCCCTGAGGCAGACGCGCCCGCGCGGGGTGCGCGCGATGAAGCCGAGTTGCAAAAGATAGGGCTCGTAGACGTCCTCGATGGTGTTGGTGTCCTCGTTGATGGTGGCGGCCAGCGTGTCCAGCCCCGCGGGACCGCCGTTGAACTTCTCGATGAGCGCCCGGAGAAGATTTCTGTCCGTCTCGTCGAGGCCGAGTTCGTCGATCTCCATGCGGGCGAGCGCCTTTTTGGCGTCGGAGACGGAGATGGCGGCACTGCCCAAGACGGCAGAGAAGTCCCGCACGCGCTTTAAGAGGCGGTTGGCAATGCGCGGCGTCCCGCGCGAACGGCGGGCGATCTCGTAGGCACCCTCCTCCTCGACGGCAATGCCGAGGGTGCGGGCAGAGCGATCAATGATGCGTTTGAGCTCTTCGGGGGTATACATGTCCAAACGGCACATGATCCCGAAGCGGTCACGCAGGGGGGAAGAGAGCATCCCCGCGCGCGTCGTTGCCCCCACCAAGGTGAAGCGTTTGAGGGAGAACCGGATGTTGCGCGCCGAGGGCCCCTTGCCCACGATGATGTCGAGGGCGTAGTCCTCCATGGCGGAATACAAAATCTCCTCCACGGCGCGGTTGAGGCGGTGGATCTCGTCGATGAAGAGCACATCCCCCTCGTTGAGGTTGGTGAGGATGGCGGCGAGGTCGCCCGAGCGCTCGATGGCGGGGCCGCTCGTCACCTTGATTTGCGTCCCCATCGTGTTGGCGATGATGTGCGCGAGCGTCGTCTTGCCCAGCCCGGGAGGGCCGTAGAGCAGCACATGGTCTAAGGCCTCCCCGCGCGCCTTGGCCGCAGCGATATACACGGCGAGGTTCTCTTTCACCTTGTCCTGCCCGATGTATTCCTCCATCGTCTTGGGACGGAGGACGTTTTCCTCGATATCCAGCTCGTTCTTGGTACTCGAAAGGATCATGCCGCTGTCGAATTGGTCGTCAAACATGTCTCACTCCTATGGCCCCTCGGGGACAACCTGCCCCGCCGAGGCCCTGTCAATTACAGCCCGCGCAGGGCGCCCGCGATGATATCTTCCACCGTCTTTGCGCCCTTTGCCTTGGCTCGGGCCACTGCCTGCACACTCTCCTGTTTGGTGAAGCCGAGCCCCATCAAACCGGAAACCGCATCGTCATCCTCGGACATGGGTGCCACGGATACTCTCCCACCCACCGTTTCGCCGCCGAGGAGCTCGTCTGCCGAGATCTTCCCGTGCAGCTCCAAGATGATGCGTTCCGCCGTCTTTTTGCCGACGCCTTTCACGGCGGAGAGCCGCTTGGAATCGGCCGACGCGATGGCATCCGAGACGTCGGAGGGCCGCATGGAGGAGAGGATGGCGATGGCCAGCCGCGCGCCCACGCCCTGCACCGAGGTCAGCCGCAAAAAGAGGCTCTTCTCCTGCATATCCGCAAACCCGAAGAGCGTGATGTCGTCCTCCTGGATGCGCAGATAGGTGTAGACCTCGCCGTCCTCGCCCGCCCGCACGCTCGCGAGCCGCGAGAAAGCCGCGCCCGAGCAGACCACCTCGTAGCCCACGCCGTTCACTTCCAAGAGCACATACTCCGGCGCAACGTATTTCACTTTTCCTTTGAGATAACCGATCATATCTTTTTCCTTATTTTTCCCTATTTGATGCCGAACATGCCCGAAAAGCGGTTGGTGAAAGCATGGCAGAGGGCAACGGCGAGGGCGTCGGCGGCATCGTCGGGGCGGGGGATGGCGGTAAGGCGCAAGTGCGAGACCACGCACCGCTGCATCTGACCCTTGTCGGCCGCGCCGTAACCGGTGAGTGCCTGTTTGATTTGGTTGGGCTTATACTCAAAGATCTTGCCGCACCGCTTGTTGCAGGTGAGCAATATCACGCCGCGTGCATGCGCAACGGCGATCCCCGTGGTGACATTTTTGGAAAAGAAGAGCTCTTCCATGGCTGTTTCCTCGGGATGAAATCGATCGAAGAGCGCATTGACGCCATTCTCCAAAATGCACAGCCGAACGGCAAAATTCTCGCTCGCGGGCGTCTTGACGACGCCGTAATCGACCGCACTGCAATTGCCGCGGCTGTCTTTCTCGATCACCCCGTATCCCATCGTGCCGTAACCGGGATCAAGGCCCAAAATAATCATACGTTTATTTTACATGACGCGGAAGTTTTTGTCAAGAGAAACGCGGTGAAAACATGCACGAGCTTTCGCCCGACTGTCATTTCGCCCGTGGGACGGCCTGTCATTTCGCCCGCCCGAGGCTTCTATTGTAATCTAAGGGCGTCACGAGCGCCAACGGCGCGAAGTAGCCGCAAGAGTTTGACTTTCAACGAACTGTACATCCGCGAGAAATCTTATTACGACCAAGCAAAGGCAGAACAAAAATAAGGTAGAGATTTCTCGGCTCCGGCTTCGCCTCCGTTCGAAATGACATTTAGAATGCCTCCGTCGCCACGCCTCACCCATAAAGGGCACAATTGCCAACTTCGGTTGGTAGACAAAACAAAAGCTCTCTCCCAAATCACGGAAGAGAGCTTTTTTTCGATAAATTTATTCGGCGGCCTTCGCAAAGAATGTGAACTCATCTCCGCTCAAAGGCGGCATGATAAAACCATCCTCCGTTTTGAAAAAGATGAGGCCCATCGGCATCGAAGCCGGTGCAATCATCAAGACACTATAAGGGCCAATGTGACGCAATTCGTACTCCTCTGCCTCTCTGTCGGGATATTTCTCAGAATAATAGATTGTAGCTTTCTCCCCTTTCACTACAACCCTACCGAATGTTTCTTCTCCCTCCGTCCACACATAGTCGCCATCCTCGACATACTGCGTCGTTGTAGACAGCGGGCTGTAAGCGTAATCGTAAGACGGCTCTCCGCTATGAGGATCAATGTACTGCAAAGTTTTATCCGTCTCAGACCACAAGACATTCAACATAACAGACACTGTGCTATAAAGGCCCTCCGTGTTCTCATCTTTATGCATCCCGTCACGAATCCCAAATCCATGCTTTCCGTCCTCTGCCGTCCTGATGAACAGACAATAGAGGTCGTATTCCTCATCCCCCTCCATCAAGATGATTTTTTCGTGGACAGTCGCTCCTTCCTCCTCATGTGTGTTAGTCCAAACACCGAGAAGCTGCGGCACAACTTCTTCCCACTGAGCCGTAAATGTAACGTCATTCGCAGGCATGGTATAGGCCGATGATGACTCATAGGTCTTTGTGCCGTCGCTCCACGCCGTAAAAGTGTAGCCCTCTTTTGTGAAAGGATTCTCCGCGAGCGTCACGGTCTCGCCCTCTTTGTAGCGCTTGACTTCGGGCGCGGTGCCCGTGGCGCCCTCGCCGCCGACATAAGTGACGGAATACGTCGCCGTCTCTTCTTCTTCCTGCTGTTTGTCTGTTTCGCCGCCGCAACCCGCGAAGCACAGTGCAACCGCGAGCGTCAAAACGAGTGCAGACAAACGTGTCCAATTTTTCATATACTTCCTCCGTATAATTTTTGGGCCATCCCAATTAAGGGGATTATAGCATAGACCCCCCCCCTGTCAAGTATTTTTAATGCCCTTCGTGAATTTTTTTGGGGGAATTCGCGCGACTGTCATTTCGCCCGCCCGAGGCAATGGGGTTTTTACTGTCCCTTGGAGAACGCCTTGATCCCCCCCCCACCACCGCCTTGCAGGCGGAGCCTCCCCCCCCAAAAGGGGTAGGGCTTACGATTGTTTGCCTTAGGCGGAATTACTTCCGCCGTGGGCGACCCAATTTGCCGAGCCCTGTCGGCTTGGTGTTCGTTGAAACGATTGAGAGACCAAAGTCGTTAAAACGCTCTAATTGTCATTTCGAGCGAAGTCGAGAAATCTCTACCTTATTTTCAGTCTTACACACTTGGTCGCAATAAGATTTCTCGCAGATGAACAGTTCGTTGAAAGTCGGACTTGTTCGGCTCGAAATGACAAACAGACCTCGGGCGGACGAAATGACAGGAAAGCGTTCTACCAAGGGGATACACTCCCCGCTCGGCTCTGCCTCGGGGTCGGTATGACAGCGGAGGGACAAGGTTCGCGCGAACGGTATGACAGCGCGAAAAGAAAACAAATTTCGTGAACCTTTGTCGCCACCCCACCCCCTACCCCCCTCCCATGGAGGGGGCTCATGCGCCGTTCCACCCCCATGGAGGGGGCTCATAGCTTCCAATTACTTGCCTTAGCCCAAATTTATTTCGGGCGTGGGCGACCCAATTTGCCGAGCCCTGTCGGCTTGGTGTTCGTTGAAACGATTGAGAGACCAAAGTCGTTAAGGCGCCAACGCTCATTTCCGTCACGGAAATTTGTTTTCTGAACCATGGTGGAACGCTTTATCAAGGGGATACCTCCCCGCTCGGCTTCGCCTTGGGGTCGGTATGACATCCTCAGAAAACAAATTTCGTGAGCCTTTGTCGCCACCCCACCCCCCTACCCCCCTCCCATGGAGGGGGCAACAGAAAACAAATTTCGTGAGCCTTTGTCGCCACCCCTCCGTCGACTTAACACAAAAAATCCCCCTTGCGGTGAGCAAAGGGGACACTTTTGATGCGTCGTTTTCGGGCGTTGTCAATCGTCGTCCTCGTCGGGTTCGAGCGCGGCGGCCTCGTCGGGTTCGAGCGCGGCGGCCTCGTCGGAATCCTCGAAGTCCTCATACTGTGCGCAAAATTCCGAGAAAACCTCCTCCAAGAGCGCATCGTCCTCAATGGTTTCGAGCCGTTCGTCATCCTCGTCGCCCACGAGGTGATAGATGGCGACCTCGTCGCCCTCCTCCTCCGCCTCCTCGCTCTGCTCCTCGGCCGCTTTCTCAGGCGTGAGCGCAACATACCACTCCCCCCGATATTCAAAGGTGAGAAGATGCTCATAGCGATAGCTCATGCCGTCATCGTCCACGATCTCCACGATGTTGTTCTCTTCGTCGTAATCGTTGCGTTCCTCTTTCATACTTTCACTCCTTTTGACCGTCTGCAAATAATTTTCGAGAATATATGCCGCTGCCAATGAGTCGACATGCTTCTTTTTTTTGTCCCTTTTGGCGCTGACGCCCATGATGCCCAAGTCTCCGCGCGCTTCACGCGTCGTGAAGCGTTCGTCCTGCAAGACAACATCCACCCCTACCATGTCCGAAAGAGCCCTCACGAAACGGCGCGTTTTCTCCGATTGCACGCTCTCGGTGCCGTCGGCATTTAAGGGCAGACCGCACACGATGAGCCCCGCCTCTTTCTCGCTTGCGATCGCGGCGATGGCGGCGACGTCCTCGGAAAAATTGCCCGTGCGGAAATAGGTATCGGAGGGCATGGCATAGGAGGCAAAGGGATCGGAGACGGCAACGCCGATACGCCTGTCCCCGATGTCGAATGCAACGATCTTCATACAAAGAGTATAGCACACTTTTTGCCCTTTGGCAAGGAAAAAGGCCGAGTTTTCTCGACTTTGACGGAGGCATACTAAATGTCATTTCGACCAAGCCGCTTTGGCGGCGCGTGGAGAAATCTCTACCTTATGATACGTTCTGCCTCTACTTGGTCGTAGTAAGATTTCTCGCAGATGAGCAGTTCGTTGAAAGTCAGACTTGTTCGGCTCGAAATGACAGTCGGCTACTTCGCGCCGTTGGCGCTCGTGTCGTCCTTAGTCTACAATAGAAATCTCGGGCGGACGGTATGACAGTCGGCTACTTCGCGCCGTTGGCGCTCGTGTCGCCCTTAGTCTACAATAGAAGCCTCGGTCGGTGACAGAGGGGAAGCCGAGGGCCTCCTCGTCGTGCGAGAGAGAAAAAACGGAAAGCATTGCTTTCCGCCTTTTTTTGCCCGCGATCTCAGGGCTTCTTCTCCCGCATCTTAGGGATTTATGACCGCAAATCGGGGTACCATGCCCGCGGTTTGGGACTTCATCCCGCGATTGGGGCAGCCGGCCCGTTACTTTTTGGGGCTCTTTTTCTCGGGCTTCTCTTTGTCGCCGCACTCGCCGTTTTCACAGGCTTTCAAGCGCTCGTCCATCATCTCGTCCACTTTCTGCATCACTTCCGCCTGGCTCTTCTTCACGAGCGAGCGAAATTTGTAGCTGTTGGCAACGAGAAGTGCGCCGCCGACCATGCCGAGTGCAACACCGAGACAAAACAACTTTTCCATACGTTCCTCCCGTTGCTTGCAGTTTGTGAAGCTATCAACCGCTTATGCGCGGCGGCCGCTTGGGAGTTGTTGGAAACCCAAAATGCGCTCATTCGCCCTGTTTGAGCTTTTCGATCTCCGCGCGGAGGCGCTCGTTCTCCTTGCGCAGATCCTCCGCAATGCGCTCGTAGAGGGCGTCGATCTCACGCTCCAATCGACGTTGCAGGAACGGGTTGACCTCGGACATGCCTGCCGCCTTTGCTGCCTGTTCCACGCGTTCGGGCTGTTTCTTCAATAAATTTCTGTACTTATTCTGCATGCGAAGCATGCGCTTTTCGTCGCCACCGGAGGCCTCGATGATGCTCCGCCGCACAGACAGCCCGCGCTTTCTGCCGTCGATCACCTTGGAAAGCAGCTCCTCCGTCTCCTCCTCCGTGAAAGGCTTGATCGTGCCGGCCGCCAATCCTTTGCCCTCCAAGATGCGCTTCACGCGGGCATCGTCTTGCTTCTTCAAAAAGGCGTAATAATAGTTCCGCACGCTGCCCTTGGCCCGGCTGTGTTCCTTGCCATACGTCTCAAAGAGGTAAGAGAGCGTCTTGCCCGCATTCTTCCCAAGGTAAATATACTCGATCAGCCCCATGGCCTCCTCTTCCGTGTAGCCGTTGATTTTATTCATCATGAACCACCTCGGACGAATTGTTGACATAATTTTCCCGTCTTATACATTCTCTATAATGATGCGTGTATATTTTTTATCCGAAAAACCTTGCTACCTCAAAGCGGCGGGGCTCCCCGTCGGCACCGTAGACGGCTTTGAACGCACGGCCGAGCTGGACCCCGCGGACAATGTGCTCCTCGAATTCCTCTGCCCCGGCCACCACCCCGTCGTCTGCACGTTCTCCGAGCAATTTCTCTTCTCGCCGCCCGAGGACATCCGTCTCTACTTCACGAAGCGCGGCGTGGCCGTCTATGTCGCCGCGTTCCGGCCCGTGGACACCGCCCTCAGGCCGCTCGCGCAAGAGCGCATCGGGGACATTTTGTGCACGCTCTACCGCCAGGGCGGCGTTCAGCTCTCGGTGCAGACGGGGGAGGGGTTCCAAATCGTCGACCTCGGCGATGAATTTGCGGGGGCGAAGATCTATCCCGCGGGGGACGACATCCTGCTCGAAGCCCCCTCGGCATTCTGCATTCTCGACCGTAACGGGACCGTGTTGACGAAATCGGAGGGTACCGTGTCCGAAAGAGGGCGCATCGTAACAGCGGATATCCCCTTTCACGACAGCCTCGGCCACATCGCCCGTTGCAGCTACGAGGGCGGGAAGTTGACGGCGTGCAGCATATTGACGAGCGAAAGCCCCACTGCCGCGACTTACGCGCTCGCCCTCTTCGAGACCGTTCTCATCGGCGGCGACGTCCTCCCCTTTCTCGCCGAAAATCTCTTGGAGAAAGCGTCTGCGCTGGGGGAATACCTCGGGCCATTCCGTTCCGTCGTGCTCGGCAACCGCCCCGAGGAGGTGGGGCTCGTCTATGAAGTGCGGCCGCGCGTCTTTGAAGTGCGCTACTTTTGCGTGACGCTCGAAGAGGACGGCAAGATCTCCAACATCCGCCCCGCGGAGGGGATCGGATAGAGGGGAAAGTTCCTTGTCGCCCCTGTAAGGGGAGATGTCACGAGCCCCGCGAGTGACAGAGGGGTTTCAACCTGCAATTCGAAATGTTGTGGAAACCCTTTCGGCGCACAAGAGCAGTGCGCCACTGTCTCACGCGGGTAGAGCCCCGCCTTACTTCGCCCCCAAGGGGCTCGTGACGCCCTTAGTAGCACAATTTGAAGAGCGGACGGACACTCACCGCAAAACGCCGCCCACAGCACACTGTGCTGGTGTGCGA
>CANQJF010000024.1 GCA_947624225.1 uncultured Clostridia bacterium | reverse complement strand
ATTCACTGGCGCAATTCTCATTCAACAGCCCGGTGGGCTGTGAATGGCGCCGCGACAGGAGGCGTGGCCTCGCCGACCACCCGCACTATTTGTTGTCTAAGGGTGGCACGAGGGGCTATGCCCCGAAGTACGGGGTTGCGGCGGTCCCTGCCGCCGCAACGGACTAAGGGGGTGGGGTGGCAAATGAGCACGTCAAGTAGCGCCGCTATTGTGCCGTGACCCAATCGGGCAGGTGCGCCCAAATGTCCTCACAGATTCCCTTAAAATTCTGATTCAATTCAATATTTGTATAGCGCAACACCGTCATCCCCTGCGAACGGAGATATGCGTCCCGTTCCGCATCATAGCGAAGTGCGTCATCCTCATAATGCTGTGCACCGTCGAGCTCTATGACAAGATCGGCCGAAGCACAGTAAAAATCAACAACATATTTTCCGATGACATACTGCCTATGGACCTTGCAGGGCAACAACCGGAGGCAATCATACCAGAGCTTCTTTTCCTCTTTCGTCATGTTTTTGCGCAATTTCTTCGCGACAGGCGTCAGAGTTTTATTGCTATTCTGAATCATGGTCGTAAATCACCGTTGAAAAACACGCTTGGTCGCCACCCCACCCCCCTACCCCCTCCCATGGAGGGGGCTCATGGCTTCCATTTACTTGCCTTAGCCCGAATTTATTTCGGGCGTGGGCGACCCAATTTGCCGAGCCCTGTCGGCTTGTTGTACGATGGAACGAATGAGAGACAGAATTTGTTAAGGCGCTCTAATTGTCATTTCGAGCGAAGTCGAGAAATCTCTACCTTATTTTCAGTCTTACACACTTGGTCGTAGTAAGATTTCTCGCAGATGAACAGTTCGTTAAAAATCAAACCCTATCGGCTACTTCGCGCCATTGGCGCTCGTGTCGCCCTTAGACAACAATAGAAGCCTCGGACGGACGAAATGACAGGAAAGCGTTCTGCCAAGGGGATACACTCAAAGGGCGTTGCCCTTCTCGGTATGACAGCGTAAGAAAACAAATTTCGTGAGCCTCCGTCGCCACCCCACCCCCTACCCCCCTCCCATGGAGGGGGCTCATACGCCGCTCCTCCCCCATGGAGGGGGCAAGCGTCAGAAAACAAATTTCGTGAGCATCCTCCCCCTCCTTATTCCGAGAAGAAGAGCTCTTCGATGCGGGAGGTTTGGCCGGTGAGGTAGAGATACCCGAGCAGTGCCTCAAAGCCCGTCGAGCGCACATATTCCCCCACCGAGGCGTTCTTGCTCTTGGTCGGCTTTTTGGCGTTGCGGCCACGGCGGAAGATCTCCTCTTCCTCCTCGGTCATCAGCGGCAAGATCTTGGCAAGCGCAGCGCTCTGGCCGTGCGCCGAGACCTTCTCCGAGGCAAGTTTGTTCAGTTCCCCCGTGTGCAGCCTGTGCGAAAGGGCAAGCGCGCGCCGCACATAAAGCGTGTAGACCGCGTCCCCCACAAAGGCGAGCACCACGGGATCCATCTGTTTTACCCGCTCCACGGGAACGGGCGCGGTAAACTCGTCCATCATATCCTCCCCATTGTAGCAGATTTTCCACAAAATTGCAAGCGGTTGCGGGGCTTCAAACTCCCAAAAAACGTGACGTTGTCACCAAATTCGCCCCCCGAAAAATTTTGCGCGAAAAAAGTTGCCTTTTGTCTCAAAAGGAATATAATATGGAATGCTGTAAAATATTTTCCACACGGAAAAAGGCACTCAAAACCATGCAAGCTTTTGAACTCTTACTCCCCCTCTCGCTCATCCTTTTGCTTTCCAAGTCGATGGGCCTCGGGGCACACAAATGCGGCATGCCCGCCGTCATCGGCATGCTGGCCGCGGGCATCCTCGTGGGACTGCTCCGCTATATCCCGTGGGAACCCCTGCAAACGGCTTTCTTCGGCGAACAGGTCCGATTCGTGCTCGACGTCATGGGGAAGATCGGCGTGGTGCTCATCATGTTCTCCACCGGCCTCGGCACCGACCTCAAAAAACTCCGCCAGACGGGCTTTGCCTCCATCGTCATCACGAGCTTGGGCGTGATCGTGCCCATGGGCCTCGGAACGCTCACCGCTTTCCTCTTCTTCCCCGCAAACGGCGCCCTCTCGTGGCTGTTTTACGGCGCCATCCTCACCGCCACCTCCGTCTCCGTGACGGTGGCCGTCTTAAAGGAACTGGGGAAGCTGGACACCAAGGTGGGCACCTCCATCGTGGCGGCGGCCGTCATCGACGACGTCATCGGCATCATCATCCTCTCCGTGCTCACGGGATTCTCGGCGGGCGGAAGTTCGGGGGCGGGCTGGGATTGGTTCAACCCCAACGCGGGGCTGGTCGTCATCAAGATCGTCGTCTTTTTCGTGGCGGCGATTGCCGTTGGGGTGCTCCTCCGTAAGCTGTTCGACCGCATGGAGCGCAGCGCCCCGCACAACCGGCGGGTGCCCATCATCTCGCTGGCGGCCTGCTTCCTCTATGCCTATTGCGCGGAAAAATTCTTTGGCGTGGCCGACATCACGGGCGCCTATCTCGCGGGCATCCTGCTGGGGGGCACCCTCTCCGAGACGCCCTATGTGGAGAGCAAGGTCGACACCATGGGCTACCTCTTCTTCTCGCCCATCTTCTTTGCGACCATCGGCATGAATCTCGACTTCGACGGCATCACGCCCGCATTTCTCGCATTTGGGGCGGTGTTCGTGGTCATGGCCCTGCTCGGCAAGCTCATCGGATGCGGTGCGGGGGCAAAACTTTGCAAATACTCCTGGCACGACAGTCTCCGCGTGGGCCTCGGCATGATGGTACGTGCGGAAGTTGTGCTCATCTGCACGGAGAAAGGCGTTGCGGCGGGGCTGGTCTCCGACGCAATTTATCCCTTTATCTTTCTCATCATCCTGCTCTCCTCGGTGCTGACGCCCATTTTGCTCAAATGGTCGTATCGGAGTGAGGAGAAGCACCGTCCTCACCCGCCCCTCCCCGCCGACTGGGGCGAAGAGTGAAATAACTAAATTTTATTCACGAAATTTGTTTTCTTTTCGCGCTGTCATACCGAATGCGCGAGGCTTCTATTGTGGACTAAGCGCGTGTGTATCCCCTTGATAAAGCGCTCCAATAAGTAAAGAAAACAAATTTCCGTGACGGAAATGTGCGTTGACGTCTTAACAGCTCTGTCTCTCAATCGTTTCAACGAACAACAAGCCGACAGGGCTCGGCAAATTGAGGGCGTTCCGCCGAAGTGAATTCGGCTGCACGCATGAGATTTGGAAGCCCATTGGGGCATTACATTGCCCCCTCCTCGCTGTCATACCGAGCGAAGCGAGTGTATCCCCTGTACGAAGTCCGCCTGCCCCCTCCATGGGGGAGGAGCGGCGCATGAGCCCCCTCCATGGGAGGGGGACTCCCCAAGGGGGTGGGGTGACGAACAGGCATGGTCGCACCCTTGCCTTCCCCTTTGGGGAAGGTGTCGAACGGAGTGAGACGGATGAGGTGACCTCATCACCCGCTTCGCGGGAGCTGTCTCACGCGGGTAGAGTCCCGCGTTTCGGTCACCATTCGCGCCATCCGATGCGCTACTTCGCCTTTGGCTCGTGACGTCCTTAGTAGCACAATTTGAAGAGCGGATGGACACTCACCGCAAAACGCCGCCCACAGCACACTGTGCTGGTGTGCGAGAAATGCGTTTTGCGACCCAGATGGGAAGCCAAGAAACCCCTCTGTCACTCGCGGAGCCCGTGACATCTCCCCTTACAGGGGCGACAGGGGGCCTGTCCCCCCTTAACACAAAAAAATAATCCAAGAAAAAAGGAGCAAACGATATGCAATACCGCAATTTGGGAAAATACGGTCTCAAACTCTCCGAGGTGGCGCTCGGCAGTTGGGTGACCGACCTCATGACGCCCGACGCACGCAAGGACGCCCTCGACACCGTGAATGCCGCTTTTGACCTCGGCGTCAACTTCTTCGACTGTGCCGATGCCTATTCGGGCGGCGCCGCCGAAAAATTCCTCGGCAAGGCTCTCAAAGAGCACGCGCGCAGCGAGTATGTCATCTCCTCCAAGGTGTTCTTCCCCATGGGGCGGGGCGCCAACGAGTGGGGTCTCTCGCGCAAGCACATCACCGAACAGCTCGACAAGTCCCTCAAAAACTTGGGGCTGGATTACATCGATATTTACTTCTGCCATCGCTTCGATCCGACCACTCCCATCGAGGAAACTTTGGAGGTGCTTTCGGACATGGTGGCCCGCGGCAAGATCTTATACTATGGCGTGAGCGAATGGTCGCCCGTGCAGATCACCGAGGCCATCCACCTCGCAAAGGAGAACGGTTTCCGCCCGCTCGCGGCCGTTCAGCCCCAATACAACATGGTCGACCGCTACATCGAGGACGAGATCATGGGCATTTGCCAAAAATACGGCGTCGGCATCACGCCCTTTTCACCCCTCTCACAGGGGCTGCTCACGGGCAAATACCGCAAGGGGATGCCCCTCCCCGAGGGCTCCCGCGCGACATGGCAGGCCGACAAGCAGATCAATAAACTTCTCACCGAGGACAACCTTGAAAAGGTGGAAAAACTGCTTTCCGTGGCCGAGAACGCGGGCATGCCCCTCTCCGTTCTCGCGCTTGCATGGATCTTGCGGCGGAAAGAGATCACGTCGGTCATCACGGGCGCGAGCCGCATGGCGCAATTGAAGTCCAATGTCGCTGCCAACGGCCTCACCCTCGCCGACGACATCCTCGCCGAGATCGAGGACATCCTCGACTACCATCCGTTCGTGAGAAGAATCGGATGAGGAAAACATTTCGTAAATTTCTATCATATAGAAGCCCTTTAAGACTAAGGGCATAGAAATTTACGAGCCGAATGCGCTCTTGCGCTTGAAGAACTTGGTCCCGATTCTCTGCTCAACGGACAACAAGCCGACAGAGCTCGGCAAATTGGGTCGCCCACGCCCGAAATAAATTCGGGCTAAGGCAAGAGTTTTTATTCACGAAATTTGTTTTCTTACGCTGTCATACCGTCCGCGCGAGGTTTCTATTGTGGACTAAGCGCGTCACGAGCGCCAATGGCGCGAAGTAGCCGACTGTCATTTCGAGCCGATAGGGAATGACTTTCAACGAACTGCTCATCTGCGAGAAATCTTACTACGACCAAGTAGAGGCAGAGCGAAGCATAAGGTAGAGATGTCTCGACTTCGCTACTTCGCCTTTGGCTCGTGCGCTGTTTTGCATCTTCGACATGACATTAGGAATGCCTCCGTCGACACCCCACCCCCTCCCCCCCTCCCATGGAGGGGGCTCATGTGCCGTTCCTCCCCCATAGAGGGGGCACGGACTTCGTTTGAGGGGATACACTCGGCCCCGTTGGGGCCTCGGTATAACAGTGATAACCCAATCGCCTCGGACGGACGGTATGACAGCGTAACCCAAGGCCTACCCTTTGGGGGGAGGCTCCGCCTGCAAGGCGGTGGTGGGGGGTGTTCGCCGTTCATCAAAGTTGGTCGCCACCCCACCCCTTAGTCCGTTGCGGCGGCAGGGACCGCCGCAACCCCGTACTTCGGGGCATAGCCCCTCGTGCCACCCTTAGACAACAAATAGTGCGGGTGGTCGGCGAGGCCACGCCTCCTGTCGCGGCGCCATTCACAGCCCACCGGGCTGTTGAATGAGAATTGCGCCGCTCCACCCCCATGGAGGGGGCTCGTGCTTCCCCCCCAAAAAAAATTCATTCCACGGTGACGGATTTGGCGAGGTTGCGCGGGCGGTCGGGATTGATGCCGCGGGCCACGGAGACATAGTAGGCCAGCAGCTGCAACGGGATGACGGACAGCATGGGCGAAAAAATTTCCCCGCATTCCGGGATGACCACCGCCCCCGTGAGCTCCTTGGACCGCGCCTGCTCCGCGAGCGACGTGACGAGAAAGACGCGTGCCCCGCGCGCATACACCTCGTGCACGGCGTTCATCGTCTTTTGCGCCAACCGCTCGGAGGTGAGGACGGCGACGACGGGCGTCCCCTGCTCCACGAGCGCGAGCGTGCCGTGTTTAAGTTCGCCCGCGGGATAGCCCTCGCTCGGGATGTAGGTGATCTCTTTCAACTTTAAGCTGCCCTCCAACGCCGCGACGTGATCGGCGCCCCGTCCGATGAAGTAAACAGAGGAGGCAGACATAAAATAGGCCACCCATGCCCGCACCCCCTCCCCCACGGACACCGTCTGTGACGCAAGGGAGGGGAGCTCTTTGAGTAGGTCGCCATAGCCCCTTTTGCCCTTGGCCTCGGCGAGCGTCGCCGCGAGCGAATAGAGGAGCATGAGCTGGGCATTGAAACTCTTGGTGGCGGCCACCGCGATCTCGCGCCCCGCCCCGACGGAGAGCACATGGTCGGCCATCCCCGCGAGCGTGCTGTCGGTCACGTTGACGACGGCGAGCACCCCGGCCCCGCGCTGTTTGGCAAGTTCGGCGGCGGCAATGGTGTCCGCCGTTTCGCCGCTCTGCGAGACGGCGATGACGAGCTCGCCCTTCTCTAAGATGGGGTCCGCGTAACGGTATTCGCTGGCGACGGTCACCGAGCAGGGCACCCGCGCAAGCGCCTCGAACGCGCACTTTGCGGCCAGACAGGCGTGGTAGGCCGTCCCGCACGCGACAAACGAGAGCCGCCGCGCCTCCCCGAGCGCCTGCCGCACGGCGGGAGAAGTCCAGGCGCGGAGCATGCGGGAGCGGTTTTCGAGCACCGACGCCGTCTCCCCGATCTCCTTGCGCATATAGTGCCGATACCCCTTTTTGACGGGAATACAGTCCTCCGCATCGCACGCGGCGGGCTTTTTTTGGATCACGCGCCCCTCGCCGTCATAAAAGACGGCCCGCGCCGAGAGAAGCGCGAACTCGCCGTCCGCGAGGGTGTAATAGGTCCTGTTTTTCGCGGCAATTGCAGGCATGTCGCTCGCGCACCACACCCCTCCCCCCACGCCGACGACGAGCGGACTGCGCATGCGGGCAAGGGCGACCGTCCCCGGGCACTTTGTGCAAATCACCGCGAGGGCATAGGAGCCGCTCAGGCGCGAACACACCCTTTGCAGCGCGGCGATGAGATCGCCTTGAAAGTAGAATTCAAGCAAGTGAGCGATGACCTCGCTGTCCGTCTCCGAATAAAAGGTCTCCCCTCTCTGTTCGCACTCCGCGCGGAGGGTTTTATAATTTTCGATGATGCCGTTGTGCACAACTGCAAAGCGCTTCCAGACATGGGGGTGGGCGTTTTGCTCGGAGGGTGCGCCGTGGGTCGCCCAGCGGGTGTGCCCGATGCCGCATGTTCCCGCCATTTGCAGGGCACCCGAGAGACCGCTCACCGAGCCTGTGCACTTTTTTACGGCAATTTCATCTGTGAGGAGCGCGATCCCCGCCGAGTCATATCCGCGGTATTCAAGTTTTTTCAATGCGCCCAAGAGGAGGGGTGCGGCGCGCCTGTTTCCCACATAACCCACGATCCCGCACATCACACTTCCTCCCCTGCCGCACGGAGGGCCAGCGCGAGGAGGTCGCACGCTTCGCGGCACTTTGCTTCCTCCTCCCCCTCCGCCATGACGCGCACGACGGGCTCTGTTCCCGAGGCGCGCAAGAGAACGCGCCCGCCCGCGAGGAGCGATTCTGCCCTTCTCTTGGCCTCACAGACGCCATCGGAGGCAAGCGCGGCCGCACGGTCCCGCACGCGGATGCTCTGCGTGATCTGGGGGAGCGCGCGGTAGCCCTCGGCGAGCACGGAGACTGGGCACCTGCTTTCAAGCGCCGTTTCGAGCACTTTGAGTGCGGTGAGGATGCCGTCCCCCGTCGCCGCGTATTTGCGAAAGATGATGTGGCCCGAGCATTCGCCGCCGAGAAGATAGCCCCGCTTTGCCATCTCCGCGGCCACATAGCGGTCCCCCACGCCCGCATAGGCGACGGAGATATTGTCGGGGGCGAGACTTCGTTCCAGCCCGAGATTGCTCATGACGGTGGCGACGATGCCGTTGCCGTCGAGCTCGCCGCGTGCCTTTAACCTGCGGGCGGAGAGGTATAAAATGGCGTCGCCGTCGAGGATCCTGCCGCGGTCGTCCACGGCGATACAGCGGTCGGCATCCCCGTCGAAAGCAAAGCCCACGTCGAGGTTGTTTTGCAGAACCAGGGCACGCACGCGCTCGGGATGGGTGCTTCCGCACCCCGCATTGATGTTGAGCCCGTCGGGTTGGGCGCCCACCGCATAGGTCTTGGCGCCGAGCGCATCGAACACGGCCTTGGCGAGCATAAAGGCGCTGCCGTTGGCGCAATCCAGCCCCACCCGCATGCCGCGGAAAGAGACGCGGGGCAGGGAGAGCAGGTAGGCGAGATAGCGGTTACGCCCGGCCACGTGGTCTACCGTTCGGCCGATGCGTTCCCCCGTGGCGAGGGGGAGCGTGCCGCCATCCACGAATGCCTCGATGCGCGCCTCCAAGGCGTCGTCTGTCTTTTCGCCGTTGCCGTCGAACAGTTTGATGCCGTTGTCGGTGTAAGCATTGTGGCTGGCCGAGATCATGACGCCGCAATCGAAGTTCTCCGTCCGCGTGACATAGGAGACGGAAGGCGTGGTGGTGACGTGAAGAAGATAGACGTCGGCGCCCGAGGCCGTTGCGCCCGCGGTGAGTGCATATTCGAGCATGTAGGAGGAGCGGCGCGTGTCCTTGCCGATGACGATGCGCGCGCGGCCCTCCTTGCCGCTTGCAAAATAGTAACCCAAAAACCGCCCCACGCGGAAAGCATGGATGGCGGTGAGCGACTCGTTGGCGACCCCGCGGAAGCCGTCCGTTCCGAAATATTTACCCAAAAAAATCCCCTCCTTTCCCCTTTCATCGTATGCGCGCCGGAACGCATCCGGTGCCACCCGACAAAAGAAGAGCCGAGGAGGAGAAAATCCCCCTCCCATGGAGGGGGGGCAAATCATTCCAATCTCATGCGTGCAGCCGAATTCACTTCGGCGGAACGCACCCAATTTGCCGAGCCCTGTCGGCTTGTTGTTCGATGGAACCACCAATCGGGACCAAGTTCTTCAAGCGCAAGAGCGCATTCGTCTCGTAAATTTCTATGCCCTTAGTCTTAAAAGGCTTCTATATGATAGAAATTTACGAAATGTTTCCATTTCCCTTGCCTTAGGCGGAATTACTTCCGCCGTGGGCGACTCAATTTGCCGAGCCCTGTCGGCTTGTTGTCCGTTGAAACGATGAAGAGACCAAAGCCGTTAAGACGCCAACGCTCATTTCCGTCACGGAAATTTGTTTTCTTTACTTGTTGGTGCGCTTTCCCAAGGGGATACACTCGGGTCCGTTGCGGACCCTCGGTATGACAACGTTAAACAGAAAACAAATTTCGTGAACCTGTTCTAATCTCATGCGTGCAGCCGAATTCACTTCGGCGGAACGCACCCAATTTGCCGAGCCCTGTCGGCTTCTTGTCCGATGGAACCACCAATCGGGACCAAGTTCTTCAAGCGCAAGAGCGCATTCGTCTCGTAAATTTCTATGCCCTTAGTCTTAAAAGGCTTCTATATGATAGAAATTTACGAAATGTTTCCATTTCCCTTGCCTTAGGCGGAATTACTTCCGCCGTGGGCGACTCAATTTGCCGAGCCCTGTCGGCTTGTTGTCCGTTGAAACGATGAAGAGACCAAAGCCGTTAAGACGCCAACGCTCATTTCCGTCACGGAAATTTGTTTTCTTTACTTGTTGGTGCGCTTTCCCAAGGGGATACACTCGGGTCCGTTGCGGACCCTCGGTATGACAACGTTAAACAGAAAACAAATTTCGTGAACCTGTTCTAATCTCATGCGTGCAGCCGAATTCACTTCGGCGGAACGCACCCAATTTGCCGAGCCCTGTCGGCTTCTTGTCCGATGGAACCACCAATCGGAGCCATGTTTTTCAAGCACAAGAGCACATTCGTCTCGTAAATTTCTATGCCCTTAGTCTTAAAAGGCTTCTATATGATAGAAATTTACGAAACGATTATGTTTTCAAAATTGCCCGGGAGACGGCGGATCTGTATTGCGCGTAGAGCGCTTGGTAGGCGTCACGGTCGGTCGAGGGCATGAATATGCGCTCCGAACGCCGCGAACACGCCAGCGTCTGTTCATCCGTCATCCCGAGGGCGAGCGCACACATCTGAGCCGCCCCCAGCGCGGTGGATTCCCGCTCAGACGGTCTGTCCACGGGGATGCCTAAGACGTCCGCCTGAAACTGCATCAAAAAGTCGTTGGCAGAGGCCCCGCCGTCGCACTTCACCTCCCTGAGGGGGATGCCGCTCCCCGCCTGCATGCAATCGGCAAGGTCGCGCGCGCCATAGGCAATGCTTTCGAGAACGGCCCGCACGATGTGTTCGCGCCGCGTCCCGCGGGAGATGCCCGCGATCAGCCCCCGCGCATCGGGATCCCAATAGGGCGCGCCGAGGCCCGTAAACGCGGGTACAAAAAACACGCCCTCCGTGCTCTCCACGGCCCGTGCCAGCCGCTCGCTCTCGGCGGCATTTTGGATGAGCCCCATCTCGTCGCGCAGCCACTGCACGCCGCTGCCCGCGTGGAAGATGCTCCCTTCGAGCGCATACGTCGTCTTGCCCGCGTAGGCCGCCCCCACCGTCGTGAGCAGCCCGTTTTGGGGGAATACGGGAGCGCTGCCCGTGGGAAAGAGCATGAACAGCCCCGTGCCGTAAGTCACTTTTCCGTCCCCCTCCGAGAAGCAAGCCTGCCCGAACAGCGCGGCCTGTTGATCCCCCATCACACCGCAAACGGGCACACCATGTCCGAGAGTACCCATCACGCTATCGCAGGGAAGCGGGGTGGGGAGGATCTCCTTGGGCACGCCGAAATAGGCGCACAGGTCCTCGTCCCACGCGAGCGTGCGGAGGTTGAAGAGCATGGTGCGCGAGGCGTTGGTGTAGTCGGTGGCAAAGCTCCGCCCCTCCGTAAACTTAAAGATGAGGAAACTATCCACCGTGCCCGCGCGGAGGCGCCCCTTTTTGAGCAGTTCGCCCGCGGCGGGGACGTTTTCCAGCACCCACTTGATCTTGCTCGCCGAGAAGTAGGCGTCGGGCAGAAGCCCCGTCTTTTCCCGGATGCGCGCGGCATCCGCCTTGGGGATGGAGGCGCAATAGGCGCTCGTGCGGCGGCACTGCCACACGATGGCGGGGCAGACGGGCTCGCCCGTTGCACTGTCGAAGAGTACGACGGTCTCCCGCTGGTTGGTGATGCCGATGCCGGCGATGTCCCCGTCCTTGGCCGCGCGCGCACAGTCGCTGACGACATAGGCCGCCTTAAAGAAGATCTCGTTCGCGTCCTGTTCCACCCAGCCGGGGTGCGGAAAACTGCTCTCCACCTCCTGCTGGGCGCGGTGCACAAAGGCGCCCGTTGCGGGGTCGTACAGGAACGCGCGCACGGAGGTCGTGCCCGCGTCCAATGAGATGATATAGTGTTTCATAAGTCCTCCCCTCGGGGGATTTTTTGATTTTTGGGGTGTAAAATGTATGCGGAAAACGATGCGCTTCCGGCGGCAACTTAGAAGCCTCTTCCGCCGCCTCCGCCGAATCCGCCGCCACCATGTCCGCCACCGAAGCCTCCGCCGAAGCCCCCGCCGAAGTGTCCGCCGCTATTGGAGGGGCCGTTGCCGAAGTGTCCGCCGCTGCCCGAGGGGCGCATGAAGAAAGTTTGCGCCATGAGGCCGTTGAGCGTGCGGAACGTGTGGTTCCAGATGAGCGCGGTGAAGAGCGCGTCGCCCGTGCGGTAGCGCACGTAGGGCGGTTCGGACATCGCCAATCCCTCGAATTTATCCGTCCACACGCGGCTCACGCCGAGCACCTGTGCGTAGGGCAGGATGTTGTAATAGAGGGCGGGCTGTTCGGAGAGCATGGTCTCGATGCGCTCCTTTTCGGCCGTGCGCAAGAACTCCTGAAAGCCGAGGATCTGCCCCAGCCATTCGGTGTACTTTTGCGTGCGCACCTCCAAAAACGAGGCACCCATGCCCGCGAGAGAGGCACAAATTGCGAGGATGAGGTGGGCCCATTGGGAGACGGCGGGGCTGTATCCGAAGAACATGAGCACGGCGGGCGCACACCCCGCGACAAAGGCCGCGAAAAGGAGCAGCACCGTGGACGCCTTGTTCCATTTGAAGATGTGGTGCATGGCCTTGCGGGAGATGATCACGGCGATGGCAAAGCTCGCCGCCGCGATCAGCATGGGGATGAATTTGAAGAAGAAACTGCCCACCGCGATCACATCGAAGATCCACGTGCCCACGCCCAAGAGCAGCAGGTTGAGCAGGCCGAACACGATCATGAGGGTGGAGCTCCTCTTCTCGTAGCGCGCTTCGCTCTCGCACGCCATGATCTTGACAGACCCCGCCGTCTCGTAAAAGGTATTGCGGAGCTCGGAGAGTTTCACGCTCTCCCTGTCCTTGAACAGCCCGTCGTAAAAGAGTTTTTGGTGGGGCGGCGCATTTTCGGGGAGGGGTTTTTGCGTTTTGAGGAGCACGGGATCGTCCTTGTCCTCCGAGAGATCGATGGTAAGGTACCCCTCGCTCGCAAACCAAAAGACGAGTGCGCCGAGGTCCTCCGCGTCCGCACAGCCGTCGAGGCGGGTGCCCATGATGAGCGGGTCCATCTCGCCGGGCGCGGTGAAGTTGACCGTCCTCGTCAGGAGGGGCTGGCGCGCAAAGACAAACTTCAAAAGGAGGAAGATGCCAAGAAGCACGAGCGCGGCAAGGCAGACGTAGAGGATGGAGAAATCAAAGGCATGGGTGAGCGCGCCCGCCTCGAAGCGCAGATCCAGCGTGATGCCCTCCCCCCACATCAGTTTGCCCGTGAGCACGACGGTGTTGCCCGTTTTCGTTGCCGCGATGTCGCGGGAATTGCTCGTGATGCCGGCATGGCCGGAGTAGATGAGGTAGTCCAAGAGGCCGTCGGGAAGATTGACGGTCACCCGCACCGATTGGATGGAAGCGGCCCAGTCGTAACCCACCACATCGAGGGGCAAATACCCCTCCTCCCCGCGCGTGGGGATGGCCATGGTGTAATTGATGACGTATTCATACGTTTTGTTGCGCTCCAACGCCTCGTTTTCGTCGCCGATGTAGAGGGAGAGCATCTCCTCCATATCGAACGCCGTCCGCGTGGCAACGGGCGCCCCGTCCCGCGTGGCGGAGAGCGCAGAGTAGCGCACCCCCTCCGTGAGGTCGAAGTCGCGGATGATCCCGTGCCCCCCGCTTTGGAAGCGCACGTCCAACTTTTCCGTCACCTCGGCCGTGCGGTCGCGGGAGACATCGACCGTGACGTCCATTTCGAGGATCTCGAAGGTGACGGAAGCGGCCGCGGCGCGCGCGGGCACGACGGGCAGCACAAGCAGCAGGAAAAGGAGAAGGGCGAGCACAATTGCCCGTCCCCTTTGCAAACATTTCATGTCAAAATTCCACCTTGAACGGTTCGCGTTCTGCCGCGTTTTCCAACTCGAAGTACTGCTGTTTCTCCAAACGCATGCGCTTTGCGACGAGGTTGGAGGGGAAGAGATCGATCTTGGTGTTGAGTTCCTTTACCACGCCGTTGTAGTATTTCCTCGCCAAACCGAGCTCGGTCTCCACCAAATAGAGCTGCTTTTGCAGGTCGGCAAAGTTGGCGTTCGCTTTGAGGTCGGGATAGGCCTCGGTGAGCGCGAACAGGCTTTTGAGGGTGCCCGACAGCGCGTTTTCGGCCGCCATCTTTTCCTGCCCGCCGTGGGCGGACATGGCGGTATTTCTCGCCGCGATCACGCGTTCGAGCGTCTCCGATTCGTGCTTGGCATAGCCCTTCACCGTCGCAACGAGGTTGGAAATGAGGTCATACCGCTTTTTGAGCTGCACGTCGATGGTCGCCCATGCTTCCTCCGTGCGGTTGACGAGCGATTTGAGCGCGTTGTAACAGGAAATATACCAGATGACAAGCGCCAAGGCGATCACCACGACGACGACCGCGATGACGATGCCGACAATCCCGCCCGTGGAAATGAGAAGAAGATCTTTCATAGTGTTCTCTCCTTATCAAAATATTGTATGTATTTTATACCACCCCGCGCGGGGGTTTAAACATTTTTTTGAAAAACTCCCTCACATCATGCCGAGGATGTTGCGGTAGACCGCCGTATCGTGGGGGCGGAACGTGTTGAACACGACCTTGATGGGGTGGTCTGCGTTGCGGAGCTTCCATTTGAGCACGGCGCCCGTGGCGATCTCGGCGGCCTCGTCGGGGGGGAAGTTGAACACGCCCGTCGCGATGCAGCAGAATGCAATGCTGTGCAGGCCCATCTCGCGGGCGAGGTCGAGCGAGGAGAGGTAGCAGCTCCTCAGATCTGCCCGCTGTTCCTCCGTGACCGCCCGCCCCACCATGGGCCCCACGGTGTGGATGACATAGCGGGCAGGGAGATTGTAGGCCCGCGTGATGCGCGCGTTGCCGTTCTCCTCCTCATGGCCGAGCGCCGAGATGATGCGCTGGCAGTCGCCGCGGAGCTGCATGCCGGCAGCCGAGTGGATGACGTTGTCGATGCAGTTGTGCCCCGCCAAAAAACAGCCGAGCAGGGACTTGTTGCCCGCGTTGACGATGGCGTCGAGCGCCAGCCGCGTTATGTCCCCCTCCCAAAGCGCGATGTCGTATTTGCCGGCGGAGATGTCCTCCTCGCGCACGATGCCGCGCTCCAAGCTCTCCGTCCAAAAGAGACGGTCTTGGAGGGAGAGGATGTCCGCGGGAACGGGCAGGGGCGCGCGCACATTCATCTGTGCCCGCACGAGCGCCCGTTTGCGCTCATACGTCGAGGAAAATGCCGCAATGAGGCCGCGCTCCCGCATGAGAAAGCGGAGCAGGGCGTCGCACGCCCCCTCTTTCTCCCCCTCGGGGAGAGGCTGCGGCCGCGGATAGGGCGTAAGGTCGATGGCGGAGCGGTATTCTTCGAGGCTCATTGCTCCCCCCCGCGCGCACGGATCTTGCCGCCGAGAATGAGCCACGCATGCGCCACCTGCGGCATCACGGGAAAGGCGAGCTGCAAAGTTTTGTCCTCGCCGAGGAACTGCGCCTGCAATGGCGTGCCGTGTTCCACGGCCGAGCGCACCCCTTTGAGATAGAGATATCCCCCGCCGATCTGCTCTGCCTTGACAGAAACAAAGGGTACCATGCCCCAATCGATACATGCAGAGAGCCAACTTCCGTACTCCTTGGCGAGCACTGCGAGAACGCCGCGGGAACGGAGCGCGAGCGCGGCGCGGAAGCCGTCGTCATAGACGGGCAGGTCGCGATAGACCGCCAGCTTGCCGCACACCGTACCGATGGGGAGCGAGAACTTGGTCACGATGTCCGAGGCCTCCGAGAAGTCGCCCTCTTCCCCCGCGGGGATGGCTTTGAGCAGCAGCGCGTCGGGGAGCCTCCCACAGATGGGTGCGGGCGGGATGTCCCCCCAGATGAGTTTTACTTTCTTGGGCGCGCCCGTGAAGTCGGAGATCTTGCGCTCGATCTGGCGGACCGTGTGCCGGTATTTCTTGACGCGGCGGGGATAATCGAGATCGGGCACCGAGACCACTTTGCCCGCCACGGCGCTCGCGGCTGCGGTGCAGGCGTCGAGGCGCAAGAGGCCGTCGCCGACGATGAGGCCCTCGGGGAGGGTGCACGGCGGGAATACTTCGAGGTATCCCCCCTTTTCGAGCGCGCGGCGGACGGGTTGGGAACAGGCCACCGAGACGGGCACGCTCTGCTTTCCGCGCAAGAATTCCGCCATGCGCGCAAGCGTCTCATATTGCCCCTGCCCGTCGATACGGACGCCGGCCACCGGGATATCCTTGCCCTTGACGAGGGAGCGGAAGTCGCACGAGAGGCCCGCGCGGCGCGCCGTCTGTTCGGCCTTGCCGAGCACCTCGGCGGGTTCGTCTAACAGTTCGCGCACGGAGAAAACGGCACCGCCGATGCTCGCCATGGGCTCCACAGTGCCCAGATCGACGAGAATGGCGCCGTCGTAATAGGCGGGCTGTTTGGGGGAGAGGCGGTAAAAGGCATCTGTCCGCCCGATGCCGCGGAAGTATTCATCCGTCTTGTCGTCGGTCTCCCACACCGTGGCAAGGCACCCCATGTCCGCGAAGCAGGCGTCGATAGCGTTTCTCATCTCCTGCGGCAGGCGGGCAATGCCCGTTCCGATGAATTCGAGGATGCGCCCCTTGATGAAGCCGCACGCGGCATCCGAGGCACGGCACACAGTGAGCGCCACATCCAGCGGCCCCACGCCCGCGTGCAGTTTCCCTTTGAGGTGAACGGCGACGATCTCCGGCCGCTCCGTTTCGATGCGCTCGGAGAAGAGCACGTTTAAAATGTCCCCCGCGTCGCCGCACATTGCCATGGCGCCCAGCGAGCCGACAGTGAGCGGGAAAGAGGAGAGGATGAGGTCGTTCGCCATGGCGACGGACGTGCGCACATACTCCTCCGCCGAAAAAGTATCCTTGGGGACATAGACACCGCCGAATCGCTTTGCGGCGCTTACGCCGAACGCCTCCGCTTCTCCCTTTTCATCGATGCAGATGCAGGGCAGGGGGAACTCGGTGAGCCCGCCCGCGTCGGCCGCGCGGATGACGTCGATATAGCAATCGGGCAGGGCCGCCACCACGTCAAAGCGAAGGGCGGGATCCAACCTTGTCGCCTCGTTGTGGGCGGCGAGGATGCCGTATGCGATGGTGTTCTTGGCGGCGAGCGCCTTTCTGTCCAGCGTGAGGTGGGATTGCGATTCTTTCACAATGCGCCCCTCCGCATAGTAGGCGCCTTCACGAATTACCTTTACCATAATTTTGATTTTTCACTCCCTATTTATCATACCATGCTTTCGGAGAAATTTCAAGAGTTGCGGAAAAATATCGTGCGAAAAATTTCTTGCTTTTCTCGCGCAAAAGAACTACAATGGAAGCATGAAAAAAAGTTCTTCGGGCTCCAACGCCTGTTTCCCCTACCGCCTGACGCCCCTCTTCATCGCGCTGTGCGTGCTCGGTTTTGTGCTGTGTGCGGCGAGCATTGCCTTTTCCACATGGCAATTTGTGGATTTTTTGCGCAACGGCGTGCTCACCTCGCCCTATGATTGGTTAAAATTTATCCTGTGGTACGGCGCGAGCATCGGGCTCACCGTGTTTGTCGCGGGGATGCTCATCCGTTCGCGCTATACGCTCACGGATGACGAGCTCATCATGCAGTTGGGGCTCATCAAGCAGCGGTTTCAGCTCAAAAAGATCTACTCCGTGCACCTCTTCCGCGGGGCCAAAAAACTTGCCGTCTACTTCGACGATTTCCACACCGACTACATCGCCATTGCGATTGCGGAGGAGCAGTTCGACGATTTTGTGCGCGAACTGACGGCCCGTAACCCGCGCATCGGCTTCACGTTCTCCACCGCCGAAGAGGAAGCGGAATTCAAAAAGAAGAAATAGTTTGCGGGCAGCGCCTTGCGAGCCCCCTCCATGGGGGCTCACGAAATTTGTTTTCTTACGCTGTCATACCGAGAAGGGCAACGCCCTTTGAGTGTATCCCCTTGGTAAAGCGTATTTGTGAGGTTCAGAAAACAAATTTCCGTGACGGAAATGGGCTTTAACGTCTTAACGACTTTGGTCTCTCATTCGTTTCATCGAACACCAAGCCGACAGGGCTCGGCAAATTGGGTCGCCCACGCCCGAAATAAATTCGGGCTAAGGCAAGCAAATGGAAGCTATGGAGCACCCTCCATGGGGGAGGAGCGGCGCAATTCTCATTCAACAGCCCGGTGGGCTGTGAATGGCGCCGTGACAGGAGGCGTGGCCTCGCCTCCGGGGTTGCGGTGGTCCCTGCCGCCGCAACGGGTAAGGGGGTGGGGTGGCGACCAAAGCATAGGCAGAACGAATCAAAGAGTATGCCATCCACGTACCATTTGAGCCGAATCGCAATAAGATTCCCTCGCGGAAAAGCAATTCGGACGCTGTTATTGCCATTTCGGCTCGGAATGACAATCCACCCTATTTCCCGGCAAAAAAGTCTTTCTCGGTTTTGCTCCATTTTTTGCAAATAAAGCGGAGCTTCACAGACATGGGTACCACCGATGTTGCCGCTCTGAGGCACTTGTTCCAAAATCCGATGACCGCCCTCCTCCTGTTTTTGGACAGGGCGGCAAGCGACGCGCGGGCCACTTGCTCGGGCGTCTTTTGCGAGAGTCTGCCGAACAGGCCGTGCGTCTTGATGTTCTCCACGATGTCCTCCCGCGTGGGGGTGCTCCCCGGGAGCACGCACGTCACCTTGGCCCGCCCCTTGAACTCTTCGTGCAGCGCCATGCACTGATACTCCAACCCTTTCTTGGTGGCGCTGTACAGGGCAAAGTAGGGCATGGGCGTGGAGGCGGACATGCTGCCCACCGCCAAGATCTCGGCCGTGCCGTCTAAGTCGCACCGCGCGAGCATGCCGCGCATGAGGGAGACCGCGCCCTCCAAATTGACGCGCGCCTGCGTGACGATGCGCGCCTCGTCATACTTCTCAAACGCCATCTGCGTGTCGACGCCCGCCACATACACCAGCCGCGCAAGGCGCATGTCCCTTTCGTCGCAAAAGGAGAAGAGGGCCCGCCGGGAAGCCTCCTCGCGGAGATCGCACACGCACGTCTCCACGGACAGCGCGGGATAGCGCGCGGCAAGTTCCTCCCGCTTTTTTTGCAGTTTTTCCGCACTCGTTCCCGTGAGAAAGAGCGGCTCGCCGCGGGAAGCGAGCACTTCCGCAAACGCACCGCCCAGCCCGCCGCAAGCGCCCGTCAGCAAGGTATATTTCATCCCAATTTCCTCATTTCGACAAAATTACCCCATACCATGTCCGTGGTATGGGGTTTCTTTACATATTTTTCATGCCGCGCTTGCCGTGCGAGAGTTTGCGCACCGAGGTGCGGTGTTCCTCCCCCGCAAAGAGGCGAACGAGGTTTTTCCGATGCGCCGTCCACGTGAGAACGTTGAGCGCGAGCAGCATCATAAAGCACATGACGACCCAGACGTTGGAGAGGCAGTCGAGGTAGCGGAGGTAAAAGATGATCCCCTGCCAGATGGAGAAGCCCGTCACGCCGAGCAGCGAGCCCATCGAGCCCATTTCGGTGAGGGCGATGAATCCCACGATGCCGAAGAGCAGAACGACGAGCGAGACGAGGATGAACCACGCATTCTCGCACGAGATGCAAAACCAGAACAGTCCGAGCGTGGAGGCAATGCCTTTCCCCCCTCGGAACTTCATCGTCACCGGCCAGATGTGCCCGATGATGACGAACACGCCGCAAAAATACCGCGTGAAATCGGAGATGGCGACGGCCGTTCCCGCAAACACATAGCCGCGGAAGATGAAGTAGCTGATGACGGCGGGGACGCCCCCCTTGCAGGCGTCGAGCAGAAAGTTCAAAAGCCCCACTTTTAAGCCGAACTCGCGGCTGATATTCATCGTGCCCGGGTTGCCGCTGCCGATCTTGTGGACATCCTTGTGCTTGACCTTGGCAATGATGACGGCAAAGTTGAAACAGCCGATGAAGTAGCAGACGACGGCCATCAGCAAAAACCAATACCACAGCTCGGAGAAAGCGAGAGATTTCTCGGCTACGGCTGCGCCTCCGCTCGAAATGACAGAAGAGAGACTGCTTGCGCCCGAAAGCAATGCGTTCATTGGTCTTTCTCCTTTCGCGGGCGCACGGTGATGCGGATGGGCGTTCCCGAGAAGTCATAGGCCCCGCGGATGACGTTTTCGAGGTAGCGTTCATAGGAGAAGTGCAGGAGCTTGTCGTCGTTGACCATCAAGACGAACGTGGGCGGGCAGACGGAGGGCTGGGAGGCGTAATACAGCTTCATGCGCTTGCCGTTGTAGCTCGGGGGCTCGGAGACGCGGACGGCGTCGATGAGCAAGTCGTTGAGCGCGCCCGTGGGGACGCGGAAGTTGGCGTGCGCATACACCTCCCGCGCGAGCGAGAGCAGCTTGTCCACGCGCTGGCCCGTCTTGGCGGAGATGTAGACGGACTTGTAGTAGTCCATAAATTTGAGGTCCTCTTTGAGCTTTTTCTCGAAAGCGAGGATGGTGTTCGTGTCCTTTTCTACGGTGTCCCACTTGTTCATGACGACGACGGAGGGCTTGCCCTGTTCATGGACATAGCCGATGATGCGCACGTCCTGTTCGGTGAGGCCCTCGGCCGCGTCCACCACGAGCAGGCAGACGTCTGCACGGCGCACGGCGTCGAACGCGCGGAGCACGGAGTAATACTCCACATCGTCGTCCACCGACCGCTTTCTGCGGATGCCCGCCGTATCGATGATGGTGTAGCTCTCGCCGTTCACCTCGAAGCGGGTGTCGATGGCGTCGCGCGTGGTGCCCGCAATGGGCGTGACGATGGTGCGCTCCTGCCCGAGCAGACGGTTGACGATGGAGGATTTGCCGGCGTTGGGTTTGCCCACGACGGCGATTTTGAGGCTACCCATGTCCGCGGTCTCCCCTTTCGGAAAGAATTCCACGGCCGCATCGAGGGCATCACCGATGCCGCGGGAATGCTCGGAGGACACGGCAAATGGCTCGCCGAGACCGAGCGAATAGAACTCGGAGATCTTGTCGGGCGAATAGTCGTCCACCTTATTGACGATGAGGATGACGGGCTTTTTGCAGCGGCGGAGCATGGCGGCCACGTCGTAATCGGAGGCGGTGAGCCCCTCGCGGCCGTCGGTGAAGAAGAGGATGACGTCGGCCGTATCGATGGCGAGGGAGGCCTGCACGGCGATCTGTTTCCACATGGTGTCGTCGCTCTTCATTTCGAGGCCGCCCGTATCGATGAGGGTAAAGGGCTTGCCGCGCCACTCGCAATCGGCGGTGATGCGGTCTCTCGTGACGCCCGGCCTATTTTCGGTGATGGAAATTTTGCGGCCGGCGACCTTATTGAAGAAAGTGCTCTTGCCCACATTGGGGCGGCCGACAATGGCAATTACGGGGTTCATAACGCTATCATTATAGAGGATTTTTCCAAAATTGTAAAGAAAAAAATGCGGCAAAACCGCATGTCATGCAAATTTCCCTTACGCCTCCCTTACAGGACAGCGGCGTTCCAAATGTCATTTCGAGTGGAGGCGAAGCCGAAGTCGAGAAATCTCTACCTTATGATTCGTTCTGCCTTGGCTTGGTCGTAATAAGATTTCTCGCAGATGAGCTGTTCGTTGAAAGTCAGACTCTTGCGGCTACTTCGTCGCTTGCGCTCCTCGTGACGCCCTTAGAATTACAAATAGAAGCCTCGGGCGGACGAAATGACAACATCACTTGGTCACATGCCCCTCTCATTCTCTTCTTAAAATATTTAAAATGCGGGAAAAGTAATCGGGCAGGGGGGCGGTGAATGTCATCTCCTCGCCCGTGCGCGGGTGCGTAAAGGTCAGCCGAAAGGCGTGCAGAAGCTGCCCGTTGAGCGAAAACCGCTGGTTCTTGTAGCCATAGAGGGGGTCCCCCACCACGGGGTGCCCCATGTATTTGGCGTGCACGCGGATCTGGTGCGTGCGGCCCGTTTTGAGCGAAAAGCGCACCAGCGTGTTGTTCGCAAAGCGCTCCTCCACGAAGAAGTCCGTCTCCGCTCTTCTGCCCTCGCCCGCGGGGAGCACGGCCTGTTTGAGCCTGTCTTTCTTGTCCCGCCCCATCTGGGTGACGACCGTCCCGCGCTCCTCTTTCACCACCCCTTCGAGGAGGGCGAGATACTCCCGCCGCGCCGTCTTTTGGGCGATCTGTGCGGAGAGGGAGAGGTGCGCCATGTCATTTTTTGCGACGACGAGCAGGCCCGACGTGTCCTTATCCAGCCGGTGCACGATGCCCGGCCGAAGCTCCCCGTTGATGCCGCTCAGCGAGGAGAGGCGGAAGAGGAGGGCGTTGACGAGGGTGCCCTCATAGTTGCCCGCGCCCGCGTGCACCGTCATGCCCTGCGGCTTGTTGACGACGGCGAGGTCGTCGTCCTCATACACGATATCCAGCGGGATCTCCTCGGGAACGGCCGCGATGGGCACGGGATCGGGGATGCACAGCTCCACCTCGTCGCCCGCTTTCAGCACGGTCCCCGCCTTGGCTAAGACGCCATTGACCCATACCATGTCCGCGTCGGCGAGCTTTTTTACGGCCGAGCGGGTGAGTTCGGCCTGTGCGCTCAAAAACACGTCGCACCGCATGGCGCCCGTGGCGGTAAACTTACGCTTTTGCATCTTTCTCTTCTTGTTTGCGCCGTTCTTCCCCGCGCTGCTCCTCCTCGCGCCGCTTGGCTTCCTCCCGCCAAGACTTTTTCAGCGGGAATACGGCATCGGGACCGATGAAGATGAGCATGAAGAAGAACACGACGGCACCCGCCGTGATGAAGTAATCGGCCACGTTGCACACGCCGAAGTTGAACTGCGAGTCAAAGACGGCAAAGGGCCGAAAGGCGGACATATCCAAAAAGTCCCGCACATAGCCGAGGGCGAGGCGGTCGACGAGGTTGCCGATGGCCCCCGCCTCGATAAAGGCGAGCGTGTATCTCGCTCCGGGGCGGTCCCGGAAAAACGTGAGCGTCAGCCAGACGATGCCGATGATGAACAGGCAGGTGACGACGGTGACACAGATCATAAAGGGACGGTTGCCGCTCCCGATCCCAAAGGCGATGGCGTCGTTTTCGGTGTAACGAAAGTCGATGAATCCCGGCAAAAAGTCCACCCCGGCGGGCAGCATGGGCTTTAAGTACTCCTGCGCCAGCTGCTTGGTGACGAGGTCAACAAAGAGCAGGATGAGAACGGCGAGCGTCCAACCGATGATGCGTCTCGCCGCTTTGAGTTTTTTTGCGCGCTGTTCGGCCGCGGCGCCCTCTGCCGGCTCCGCCGCCCGCGCTGCCCTCTTGTGTTTTTGCATAGGTTACTCCGCGCCTCCCTTTCTCTGCACCAGCTCCGTTTTGAGCGCATGGAGTGCGGGGGAGAGGTCCACCTTGTAGATGTGGGGCATGTCGCGGCGGGTGTATTCCTCCCAGAAGCGCGCTTTCTCCGCGCGGAAGTAGGCCGAAAGCTCCCCGACGGGCACGGGCCCGTGCACGCGCTTACCCTTTTCCACGATCTTCTCGCGCAATTTGCGCACGCGGAATTTCTCCACCGTCATGCGCCGCCACGTGTCCACGGGGTGGAAGAGTTCGAGAGGCTGCCTATCGTCCACGCACTCGCTGCCCAGCGTGATGTAGTCGGCGATGGCCTTGTCGGTCTCGGGGTCATAGAGGCGGTAGAGCTCCTTGACGCCCGGGTTGGTGATCTTCTCCGTCGTATCCGACAGCTTGATCTTGGGGATCTCCTTTCCGTTTTCAAAGACGGCCGCCAGCTTATAGACGCCGCCAAGCGCGGGCAGATCGGCACTCGTGATGAGCTTGGTGCCCACGCCCCAGCTGTCTATTTTGGCGCCCTGTTCCTTTAAGGAGGCGATGGAATACTCGTCGAGGTCGCCCGAGGCACAGATGATGGCACGGGGGAAGCCCGCCGCGTCGAGCATCTTGCGCGCCTGCTTGGAGAGATAGGCGAGGTCCCCCGAATCGAGGCGGATGCCCTTGGGCTCATAGCCCGCTTCTCTCAGTTCATTGAATACTTGGATGGCGTTGGGCACGCCGCTGCGGAGGGTGTCATAGGTATCCACGAGCAGCAGGCAGTTATCGGGGAAGCTCCTCGCATAGGCGCGGAACGCTTCGAGCTCGGAGGGGAAATTCATCACCCAGCTGTGCGCCATCGTCCCCGAGACGGGCACCCCGAAGAGCTTGCCCGCATAGACGTTGGAGGTACCCACACAGCCGCCGATCATGGCAGCCCGCGCCCCGTATACGCCCGCGTCCGCACCCTGTGCGCGCCTGAGGCCGAATTCCATCACGCCGCCGCCCGCCGCGTCCACGATCTTGGCGGACTTGGAGGCGATGAGCGTCTGATGGTTGACGATGGTCAGGATGGCCGTCTCCACGAGCTGGGCCTGCACCATGGGCGCGGTCACCGTGAGGATGGGTTCATAGGGAAAGACGAGCTCCCCCTCGTGCACGGAGACGACGTCCCCCGTGAAGCGGAGCTTTGCGAGGTAGGCGAGGAAGTCCTCCGAGAAGCACCCGAGCGAGCGGAGGTAGGCGAGGTCCCCCTCGTCGAAGTGGAGATTTTCGAGATACTCCACCACCTGCTCCATGCCCGCCGCCACCGAATAGGTGATGAGGCGGTTGGGGCGGAAGAATACGTCGAACACGGCGAGCTGCTCGTGCTTGTTTTCGTTGAAGTAGCCCTGCCCCATCGTGAGCTGATAGAGATCGGTAAGAAGTGTGAGATTGCGCATTATTTTTTCCCCCCGTCATGTTGTTTTGGCGCCTCTTGGGGCGTCTTTTTCTTGTCCCCCGCTTGGGGTGCGTTTTCCTTGGAAGAGCCCTCTTCGGAGGCCCCTTCCTCGGACATGCCTGCCACCTTTGCTCCGTCCTCCGCGGGCGTCCCCTTTTCTGCCTTGGGCGGCTTGGGGGGATAGTTCGCGCCGAGCATGTTGATCTTGGAGAAATACGGGGTCTCTTCCTTGCTTGCCGTGAGGAATTTGGTGAGACCGCACGCATCCCCCGTCTTGCTCCCGACGAGCTTGCCCTCTTTCTTGTAATTGATGAGGAGCAGCGTCACGATGCCGACGGCGCCGAAAACAATCATGAGGATGGCAAACAGCTCGCTCCACATCACGCCGCCGCCGTTGAGGATGAACTGCTGGTCGCGCATGGGCTCCATGATGGCGCGCACGGTGCCGTACCACACAAAGTAGGAGAACATCGGGATGCCGTTGGGCTTTTTGCGGTAAAACCACGTGAACGTGAAGAGCAGCGCCCAGCCGACGGTGTTGATGACGGATTCATAGAAGAAGAAAGCATAGTGCCAATCGCCGTGCTCGAATACGGCAAAGGGAAACCATTGCAGGGCGGGATCGGTGACGACCTGCCCGTACACCTCGCCGTTGAAATAGTTCCCCCACCTGCCGATGGCCTGTGCGATGAGGATGTTGATGACCACGCAGTCGGCCGCGCGCAGGAAGTTTACCTTGCAGACGAGGCAGACGATGAGCCCCGCCGTGACGCCGCCGATGACGCCGCCCGTGATGGACAGCCCCGCCCACGGAAAGACGAAGAAAGCGCCGATGCCGAGCGCGGGATCGGTGAGGCAGGAGAAGAGCCGTGCGCCGATGATGGCCGAGGGAATGCAGAAGATGAAGAGCGTGAAGATGAAGTTGGGGTCCATGTTGCGCCGCTTCATGAGCAGCGCGGAGAGCGCCGCCGCCAAGATCATCCCGCATACGATGACGATGGCATAGTATTGCACCTGCACCGAAAAGACATAGATGCCCTTGTCATACACGCCGAACAGCGGATTGAGCAAGAGAGATTGCATACGATCCTCCTAAAATGCGGCTATCCGAAGATACCGTTATCCATATTATACCACGCCCGCAAAAAAATGCAAGCAATTGGGCAAAAGAATGGGCGCCGTTGCGGGCAATTGCACAAAAGAACGGGCAAAATTATGCAAAGGGGATGTGCAGCGGCTTGATTGCCCCCAAGACGGGCAGCATGACGAAGAGGAGCACATAGTTTGCGAGGCTGTTCCAGATCTGCCCGAGGAAGAACAGCCGCACGAGCACATAGGCGAGATAGGTGTTGGAGCCGCCGAACCAGCGCGAGAGCGCGTCGAGCGACTTTTGGGAAAAGCCCACCTGCGTGTAGTAGACATAGAAGCCCGTCGTATTCACCCCCACCGTGCAGAGGGCGAGGATGACGAGGCAGATGAGGGCGAGCTTGACAAAGCCGCTGCCGCGGAATTTGAATGGCAGCCGCATGACGAGCCCGGCGACGACGGCCATGAGCGCGCACGAGAGCGCCACCCACCAATAGTAGAGCAGCCCCCAGCTGTTGTAGACATAGCCAATGAAATCGCCGAGAAAGACGGCCGCGCTCCCGAGCAGGGGCCCCAGCAAAATGCCCGCAAGCACGGACATGAAGATGGTGAGCGAGAACTGCACGTCGAGGAATTTGAATTCGAGGAACATGCTCGTCACGGTGCACAGCCCGGCCGTCACGCCCACATAGGCAACGCGCCTTGCATACGACTTGCCGAGCATGGCGTCGGAGAAGAGGAGCTTCTGCAATATCGAAGGCTCTTTCGCGAACATGGGTGCCCTGTTTTGTGTCTCAGACATAAAAAACCTCCCGAATGAGGAGGTCCGCTGCCGCCGTGCAAAAGGGGGCACGGCCCAAAAAAGCGGACGCGCCGCGGCACCGCAGGGCGGGGTGAAAAGATTTTCCCCGCCCTTTCGTTTGCGAACAACGTCCCGTTTCGCAACACTTGACGCGCCTTGGCTACTCTTCGGGAAAATGATACCACTTTCTCGGGCAAAGGGCAAGCGTTTGGGCATAATTTATTGCCGCTTGCACAAATTCTTGCTATGGTACTCGTCATCATCCGCACCGCCATCATCTTCATCACCCTGCTCATCATCATGCGGCTCATGGGCAAACGGCAGATCGGGGAAATGCAGCCGTTCGAGCTGGTCATCACGCTGCTCATCGCCGAGCTCGCCTGCATCCCCATGGCCGACACCTCCATCCCCCTCCTCTATGGCATCATCGCCGTGGTGACCATCTATGTCCTGCACGAGCTCATGACCGTTCTCGACCTCAAAGTCAAGCCCATCAAGTCTTTCATCAGCGGAAAGCCCTCCCTCGTCATCAACAAGAACGGCATCGACGACTACCAGCTCAAACGCAACAATTTAGATGTCTCCGACCTCATCGAATCGCTGCGCACGGCGGGCTACTTTTCGCTCGACAGCGTGGACTATGCGCTCTATGAGTCCAACGGGCAGTTCTCCGCCCTCCCCAAGGAGAACTATGAGAGCATGCAGACCTCGCTCCCCCTCGTCATCATCGACAACGGGAAATACGACGCCAAGAATTTGCAGCTCGCGGGCCTCGACGAGCAGTTCTTCGACGCCATTTTGGAGGGAGAGGGCGTAAGGCGGCGGCGCGTGCTCGTGCTCACGGCAGACGGAACGGGCAAGATCTACTTGCAGATCAAGGGCGAAAAATATAAAGTGCTCACCGTCTCCTACCCCGGCGGCAGGACATGGTGAGCCTCGTTTGGGCCTTAAAGGCCTCATTTGGGCCGTAAAGGCCTCGTTACATATGGTGAAATCACTCACGGCGATTGCGGTTGCGGCCGCGCTGTTATTGGGATTGGGCATCTTTGAATGGTTCTTCGTGGAGGCGGAATTCAACGGCTTCCGCGAGGAAGTGGAGAGCCTCTATGAAAAGACGGAGGAGGGCACGGCCAACGGGGAGGACGCCAAGGTCGTGCAGGCTGCGTGGGAGACGCGCAAGGAGCGGCTGCACGTGTGGATCCCGCACAACGACATCGCGCGCATCGACGACTATATGTCCGAATCGGTGCGGCTGATTGCGGAAAAGAATTACACGCTCGCGCTCGCCAAATTGGAAATTTTATTGCACCTTTCGGAGTGTCTGCCCTCCACCTACCGCCCCACCCCGGAGAACATTTTATAGGCAGTAAGGGCGACACGAGCGCCCATGGCGCGAAGTAGCCGACTGTCATTTCGCCCGCCCGAGGCCTGTTTGTCATTTCGCCCGCCCGAGGCTTCTATTGTAGTCTAAGGGCGTCACGAGCGCCAACGGCGCGAAGTAGCCGACGGGGTTTGACTTTCAACGAACAGCTCATCCGCGAGAAATCTTATTACGACCAAGTGATGTTGTCATTTCGAGCCGAACAGGTTTGACTTTCAACGAACTGCCCATCTGCGAGAAATCTTATTACGACCAAGTGATGTTGTCATTTCGCCCGTCCGAGGCTTCTATTGTAGTCTAAGGGCGTCACGAGCGCCAACGGCGCGAAGTAGCCGAACAGGTTTGACTTCAACGAACAGCTCATCTGCGAGAAATCTTACTACGACTATGTATAGGCAGAACGAACAAAAAGCATGCCATTCTCGTACCATTTGAGCCGAATCGTAATAAGATTCCCTCGCGGAGAAGCAATTCGGACGTTGTAATACCATTTCGGCTCGGAATGACAGCCCTCGGAATGACAACTCTCGGTATGACAACTCTCGGTATGACAGCGGAAGCCCAAGGCCTACCCCTTTGGGGGGGAGGCTCTGCCCGGAGGGCGGTGGTGGGGGGGAGGCCTCATCCGTCACGGCTTTGCTGTGACACCTTCCCCAAAGCAAGGTCTCGACTGCTTGGTCGCCACCCCACCCCCTACACCCCCTCCCATGGAGGGGGCTCATGCGCCGTTCCACCCCCATGGGAGGGGGCAACAGAAAACAAATTTCGTGAACCCTTTCCCCTCCCTGTTCACTGTGCGAGCATTTCGCGGGCGGTGGCGAGCATCAATTTGATGCGGTTCTCTTGGTTGACGCGCGTCGCGGAGGGGTCATAGTCCACGGGCACGATGTTCACATGCGGATACAGCGCTTTCACCGAGCGCACCGCTCCCTTGCCCGCGATGTGGTTGGGCAGGCACCCGAAAGGCTGGGCACAGACGATGTTCTCCGTCCCCGTCTCGGCGAGCGCGGCCATCTCGGCGGGGATGAGCCATCCCTCCCCCATCTTCACGCCCTGGTTGATGACCTTGTCTGCACATGTGCGCAAGTGTTCGAAGTCGTGTTGCGGCTCATATCTGCCGTGCGCCTTTGTCCACGCGACGATCTTCTTCTGCTTGCGGTAGAGCCAGCCATACGCAAAGCGGAACAGGGGCGTCATGCGCGTGCGGTGACCGTAATAGCGCACATCGTTCAAATTGTTGACGACACAGTAGAGGATGAAATCCATCAGCGCCGGCACGACGGGCTCGCAATCCTCTGAGAGCAGAAAATCTTCGAGGTGGGAATTGCCGAGCGGCGAATATTTGACATAGATCTCCCCCACGATGCCCACCTTTACCTTGGGCGAGCGCTGCACCTCCACCGCCGCAAAGGCATCCAAAATGTACGCGGTGTACTTTTTCAGCCGCTTGAAGTCGCCCGCACGGAGCGCCCGTTTGAGCGTCTCCACGACCTCGGCCCGCACCCGCGCGCTGTCGCCCGCGTGCACTTCATACGGCTTGGTCTGGTTGTGGCAGCTCATGATGAGGTCGCCATAGAAGATGGAATAGCCGAGCTTGCGGATGAATTGCAGGTTGAGTTGCAGGCCGCTGTCCTTTTCCAACCCCGAAAAGTTGAGGGAGAGCACGGGGACCTGCGGGAACTCCGCCTTTAACGCCTTGCGGATGAGGGGCAGATAGTTGCTCGCGCGGCAGCCGCCGCCCGTCTGCGTGATGAGCACGGCCGTCTTGTTCACGTCGTATTTCCCGCTTTTGAGCGCGTCGAGATACTGCCCGATGACGCACAGCGCGGGATAGCAGGTGTCGTTGTGGACGTGTTTGAGCCCCTCGTCGATGACCTTTCTGCCCTCGCCGTGCAGCACCTCCACGGTGTAGCCCTCCTCGCGCATGACCTCCGTGAGAAGATCGAAGTGCCACGGGAGCATGTCGGGGACGAGGATGGTATACGTCTCTTTCATGGCGGGCGTAAAGCGCGGATAGTCGTCGGTAAGATCCACAACGGGCGTGTTTTCGATGGCCTTATCGCGGACATGGTATGCCGCTTTGTCGTGATGGTGCGTCATACGTTCCTCCTCTTCTGTTCCTCGATGGCCGCAAGCATGGAGCGGAGACGGATCTTGACGACGCCCAGCCCCGTGATCTCATCGATTTTGATCTGTGTATACAGCTTGCCGTTTTTCTCCAAGATGGCGCGCACTTCGTCCGTCGTGATGGCGTCGATGCCGCACCCGAACGAGACGAGCTGCACGAGGTCGCAATCGGTGCGGCGGGTGCAATACTCGGCCGCGCGATACAGTCTCGCATGGTATGTCCACTGGTTGAGGACGTTCACCTTGACGAGGCTGCCCTGTTCGAACACGGCGTCCTCGGAGAGCACGGCGAGCCCCAGGGAGCAGAGCAATTTGTCGATGCCGTGGTTGATCTCGGGATCGCAGTGGTAGGGCCGCCCCGCGAGCACGATGACGTGCTTGCCCAGCCGTTCGGCCTCGGCGAGCATCCTCCTGCCCTCTTCAACGACGGCACCGTGATATTCTTCCATGCGCCGCATGCCCGCCTGCAATCCCTTTTTGACGAGGGAGCTTGGGACATGGTACCGTTTGAGCGCGCGAACGAGTGTCTTGACCGTGGCTTTCTCGCTGTTGGGGTCGAGGTAGGGCATGATGAGATTTTCGTCGTTGAGGCGCTCGTTGTTGGCCTTTAAGAGCTCGGGATAGTAGGCGACGACGGGGCAGTTGTAGTGGTTGACGCTGTCGTGCTCGTCGAGGTTGTAGCTCTCACAGGGATAGAAGATGAAGTCCACGCCCCGGTCGAGCAGGGACTCGATGTGCCCGTGCATGAGCTT
>CANQJF010000023.1 GCA_947624225.1 uncultured Clostridia bacterium | reverse complement strand
GGGGGCCGGATTCGAACCTGCGACCTCCGGGTTATGAGCCCGACGAGCTACCTGACTGCTCTACCCCGCGATAAAAAATTCGGTTTGCACCGAATAGCTTATTTATTTTAACGGAATCTGCCCCAAATGTCAACTGTTTTTGCCCTATAAAAATATTTTTTTTCAAACTATGCCCCGCGGCATTCCCATCCTTGCCTTTTCGGCGCCGATATGCTATAATTTTCGCGTAAGGGAACCTGCTCGGACGGACTGCAATTCTCCTCCGTTCATTCCTTGCTTTTTTCTTTGAGGTATGGTATACTCTTGTCGATGAAGCTCTTCGATGCGGAACAATATAGGGGCAAGCGCGTGTGCGTGGCGCTCTCGGGCGGCGTGGATTCCGTCTGCCTTCTGCATGCTTTTAAGAGCCTGCCCTCGGACATGGGTATCACGCTTTCTGCCATCCATGTCGAACACGGCATCCGCGGGGAAGAATCCCTGCGCGATATGGAGTTCTGCAAAGAGCTCTGCAACAATTGGAATATTCCTCTCAAAATCGTGCGGGAGGATGTGCCCGCGCTGCAAAAGTCGGGTGGGGGAAGCATGGAGGAAGTCGCCCGCACCGTGCGTTACAGCGCCTTTTTTGCCCTCGTGGACGCGGGGGAGGCCGATTTTGTGGCAACGGCGCACCACGCCGACGACGTTGCCGAGACCGTGCTCTTCCGTCTCGCCCGCGGGACGGGTGTTGCGGGCATGAAAGCCGTCACCGAGCGGGGAGGGCTGTTGCGGCGCCCGCTCCTCACTGTCACCCGCGCCGAGATTTTGGCTTATGCAGACGCAAACGGCCTACCCCATGTCGAGGATTCGACCAACGAAAACCAAACTTACACCAGAAATTATATCCGTCACACCGTGCTCCCCGCCTTTGAAAAGATCCACGAGGGCGCCAAGAAACATCTCGTGGAATTCGCCGCGCTCGCGGCCGAGGAGGACGACTATCTTCAACGGCTCGCCGAGGAGAAAATCGTCCGCGTGCTGGATGAGGAGTGGGTGCCCGTCGACCTCCCCGACGTGCTCTTTGCCCGCGCCTGCCTCGCCTGCTTGCGGCAGACGGGCATCTATGACTACACGCGCGCCAATTTGGAAGAACTCGCGCGGCTCCGCAATGCGCAAAGCGGCAAAAAGGCCGCACTGCCCGTGACAAATATGCCGTGGCGGCGCATCGTCATCCGCGAGGGGCAATACATCGTCTTTGATTGGGACTTCGGGCAAGAACCCTCCGCCGACATTCCCTTTGCGCCCCGGGACGGGCTGTATGTCAAGCCCGCCGCCTTTTCCGTTCGGGAAGTGGGCGCGGACGGTCCCTTAACCATAGAAATGGCGGAAAGGGGCAGTGGGAAGCGCAAACTTTTCGTCGATCTCGATGCCTTTCCCGAGGGGTGCGTGGTGCGCACGAGACGGGAGGGGGACATCATTACCCCATACCATGCCCAAAGAAAGACGCTCAAAAAGTTCCTGACGGATCGAAAGATCTCTGCGCGGCTTTCCCGCAAATTTCCCGTCATCGCAAGGGGGAACGAGATCTTCGCCGTCGTGGGCGTGGAGATCGCGGACAGCGTCAAGGTGACGGAGCACACCGTGCGGATGGGCGTCATCGAATGAAACCCATCGGCTGAAAGCGGGGCGTCTCAACATAAATTCGTATGCAAAACAATCAAAACTTACTTACGGAGGATAACTATGCACAAGGATTGCGAACGCATCATGCTCACTGAGGAACAACTGAGGTCGCGCGTCAAGGAAGTTGCGCTCGAAGTGGACGCCCGCTATCAGGGCAAGCGCCCGCTCGTCGTCGGCATCTTGAAAGGCAGCATCATCTTCTATGCGGACTTCATCCGCCACCTCTCCTGCCCCGTCGAGCTGGACTTCATGGCCGTTTCCTCTTACGGTTCGGGAACGGTGTCGTCGGGGAAGCTGAATATCAAAAAGGACCTCGATAAGGACGTGAAAGGGCGGGACGTCATCGTCGTGGAGGACATCATCGACAGCGGCTTTACGTTGGCAAACTTGAAAGCACTGCTCCTTGAACGCGGCGCGAATTCCGTGATCATTGTCACCCTGCTCAACAAGATGGGACGCCGCGAGTATGACATCATGCCCGATTACAATTGCTTCGACATCGAGAATGAATTTGTCATCGGTTACGGCTTGGACTATGATGAGCAATACCGCAATCTGCCCTATATCGGCATCTTGAAGCGGGAGGTTTATGAATAAGGCGGCCGTCCGCGCCCGTCTGAGGTTTGTATCTGGCATAGGTTTGCGCCCGGCGGGGTCTTGCACCCCGGGAGAATTTTAGGGAATTTGATAACAAAATCGGAAAACCGCACACCCGAGAGTGTGCGGTTTTTTGGTGATGTTTTTTATGTGCTCCCCTTGTCCCACGGGAAGAAGCGCGGCGGGCGAGACGGAAAGCGGGAAGCGAAAAGCGGAGAATGAAGAAGATTATTTGTTGTTGAAAACGGCCTCTTTGAGGTCAAAGCGGTATGTTCCGAGGTCGTAAATCATGCTGCTCTCCATGTGCAGGAGGACGTTGCGGTAGGTGTTGGAATCGGGATTGACGCATTTTGCATAGACGAGCTCTTGCGCGCTGCCCGGGTTGGCGCCGCTGTAACCGATATTCATGTGATAGGAATCGATCTGCCGCGTTGCCTCCTCGCCGTTGAGTTTGAACGTGCATGTAAATTTCTCCGAAGTGGGGACTTCCGAAGAAGCCAACGTCGCCACGGCGATCTTGGAGGGATTTACCGTGCGGAAAGAGAAAGCCGTCGCGGGATCGATGCCCCTCAGAACAAACAGGATCTGTTCGTTGTCAAAGAAGCTGCCCCCGCCGCCGATGTCCAGCGTGGTGACCGAGGGTTCATAGCCCTCCGTGCCCACTTTCTCGGGATAGGTGAGCGTGACCGTGGAGGTTTTGAGTTCCGCATCGTACTCTGCCACGTACTTATAGTGATATTGCATGGTCACGTCCTCTTTCTTTTGCGCAGTGGTGCGCGGAAGATTGCTCGTGACCTCCTTTTCGCTGCGGATGGGGCGGAGCCCGTCGGACACGCCGAGGAACCACACCTTGGAGGTGATGCTGTCCGTAAAGTCTCCGCAACTCTCGTCGTTGAAGAAATAGCGCCCGCCGATTGTAAATTTGCTTTCGAGGTAATACCCGACGGGATTGCCCTCCGCATAGGAGATATTGGCGGCGAGGAGGGAAACGGTGTAGGTGCCCGCGTCGAGTTCGGCACGCACGTTGCCGTTGGACCCGCCCGGCGTGAATGTGACGGCATAGCTGAGCTGTTCGCTCGTGCCCGTGAGCCCGCCATAGTTATTCACGGAGGAATACCAATTCGCGGAGATGGGCAGCGAGGGCGTGGAGGTGCACGCCGCCAAGAGGAAAACGGGCACGAGGAGAAGTGCGCCCGCGACTTTTTTGAGTTTCATAGGGGCTCCTTTGAGGATGTTTTCGTCATTATACCACAAAATTACGGATTTGTAAAAATAAAACGGTGAAATTTTATCGCAAATATGATATAATGGGGAAAATATTTTTTCCGGAGGGAGCATGACGAAGATCATCGGCGCCTCCACCCTCGACGATGCGCTTTCGGCGCTCACCGAGACGGTGCGGGCCTGTGAACAACGCGGCGAGACGACGCTCGTCTTTTGCGAGGACCGATTGACGCTTCTTGCCGAGGGAGCGGTCGTCGATGCAAACGGCGCAAGTTTTTTGACGGAAGTGACCACTTTCCGCCGCTTTTTGAAGCAGACGGGGGAGAAGAGCACGGTAGGGAAGCACGGCTCTGTGCTGGCGACCGCTGCACTTCTCGGGAAATATGCCGATGAGCTCGGCTGTTTCCGCCGCAATGCGGCACAGGCCGTCTATGAGACCCTTGCCCAGCTCGCGGCTTCGGGCGTCACCGAGGAGCTCTTGGAGAAGAGCGCGGAGGAGGTGGAGGGCCTTTTGAAGAGAAAGCTGCAAGACCTCGCCCTGCTGCTCGGCAAATACAACCAATTTTTGAGGGAGAATGCGCTCCTCGACGAGAACGGCTATCTCGCCCTTTTGCCGGCGCGCATCGAGGCGCTCTCCCCGCGCAACATCATCTTTTTCGCCTTTCCCTCTTTCACGCGGCAGGCGCAGGCGTGCATCCGCGCGGCCATCTCTTGTCACAACGTGACGGGCATCTTCCTCTCGGGGAAGAAGCCTTTCTACAATCCCGAGGCGGCGCGCATCTTCCGAAAGGTCGCCGAAGAATTTGCCCCGCCCGTGTGCACGCAGATGCCGTGTCCCCTCACGGGGGACGCCCTGCATATGCAGCAGACGCTGTATGCCTCCGCCCTGTCGCAAGAGAAGAAACAGACGGACCATGTCCGCGTTTGGACCCCGCGGGACGAGACGGAGGAGCTCGACCGCATCGCCGCGTGCATCCGCATGCTCACCGCCCGCGGACGCCGGTATCGGGAGATCGCCGTGCTCGTCGGCGGGCAGGAATACTTTCTCGCCGTGCGCAAGGCGTTTGAGGCCTATCGGATCCCTTACTATGCCGATATCAAGCGCAAATTCTCCGAGCATCCTTTCTGTATCTTTGTATTGTCGCTGCTCGATGCGGCGGCGGACGGGCTTCTCCCCGATGAAGCGGACGCCATTGCCGCCTCCGTTTACTTTGGCGAGAGCGGCGCGTTTCGCAATTATTTGCGCCGTTACGGCGCGTTCCGCGGTGGAGCGCTTCGCGAGATCAGAGAGGAGGAGAGCAAGGAATACGGCGACTTTGAGCAACTCGGGGCATGCCATGTCCGAATGAAAGCCGTCTATGAGCTCTTTAAGATGAAAGGACGGCGCGCAAAGGGGAAAGAGTATACGGCGGCCATCCGCGCGCTCTGGACGGCGGTGGACGGAGAGCGCGTCACCGGGGAGCTCGCGGCGAGACTGCCCGAGGAAGAGCGCGCCTTTTTGGATATTTCCCGCCTCGAACCCATGCTGAAAGAGACCGAGCGTGTCGTGGGGGAGGAGGTCTATGAGGCCCGCGAGTTTGCCGCCATTTTGAAGAGCGGCATGGATGCGCTCACCGTCTCCGTGCTTCCCCGCCGTGCGGATGCGGTCTTTGTGGGGGATATGACCGAGAGCCGGATCAAGCGTGTGCCCGTCTTATTCTGTGCGGGGCTCACCGAGGACCTCCCCCGCGTCTCGCAGGATACGGCCGTGATCAGCGACGGCGAGATCAGGCTGCTCGGGCGGCTTCAAGTTGAATTGGATCCCGAGATCGCCGTCGTCAACGCCCGCGCCAAGGAGGCCTTTTCGCTCAATCTTTGCGCTTTCGAGGAGGAGCTCTATTTGAGCTGTCCCGTGCGCAAGGGCGGGAGCGAAACGGCGCGCAGTGAGGCTTTCTATTACATCGAACGGGCGTTCTGCACGGCACCCATGCCCGCGCCTTACCCCTTTGATCGCTGTGAATACACGCCCGCGCTGCTCTCCTTTTTCCGGGATCTCGACGCGGCGGGAGAGGGCGCCGAACGCATTGCGCGCTTCTCCTCCGTGCGGGCCGTGCTCATGGATCCGCCGCGCGCCGATTGGCCCCAGGGGGACCCGGAGCGGCTTCGGGAGCGGCGCGAGAAAGGAGATTCCCCCAACGCCGGGGCGCTCTGGACGGGGCGCGATCTCTCCCCCACGCATTTGGAGGGATACTTCACCTGCCCGTACAAGGGCTTTGCGCTCAAAGTGCTCCGCATCACCGAGAACGAGGAGCACACCCTCCTCGACGGTGCGGACGCGGGCACCTTTTTGCATGCCGTTCTCGAAGCGGTGGGGCCGCGTTTCAACGCCATGCGCGATCCGGAGGAGGTGCGCAGGGAGGCCGAGACGGTCGCGCGGGAATTGCTCACCAAGCCGCGCTTTGCGGCGATCTCGGATACCAAGGCGGGCTCCTATGCGGGCGAGCGGCTCGTGGAGGACGCCATGACGGTCGCGGAGGCCGCATTTTTGCAGATCAAGGGCTCGGCTTACTCCGTCAAGGAGACGGAAGCGCACATCTTCATCCCCGAGCTCGGGCTCAAAGGCAAAGCAGACCGCGTGGACGAGACCGGGAAGTATGTCCGCGTGATCGATTACAAATCGGGCTCCATCGACAACGAGACGGTGGCCTATTACACGGGGCGGAAGCTCCAACTCGCGCTGTATTTGCGCGCCGCCTCCCGGGGCAAACTTGCGGCTGGCGCTTTCTATTTCCCCGCCGCGGATGCCTTTGTGGGCGAGGGCGCGGACGACAGATTCCGCATGAAAGGCTTCTTCTGCAAGGATGAGGAGGTCGTGGATACGCTCGACGTCACCCGCGGGAAACAGCGCAACAAAAAGGGCGAGCAGGTGTATGACAAAAAGAGCACTTTCTTCGAGAGCGGGAGCACCTCCGCATTGCCGCGGGAACAGTTCGAGGATCTTTTGGATTACGCCGAGCTGGTTTCCCGGCAGGCTAAGCAAGAGATGGGCGAGGGGAACATTGCGCCCTCTCCCTATGAGGGCGCATGCAAGTTCTGCAAACTCAAAGGGATGTGCGGCTTTGTGGGCGACGTAAGAAAGGAGCAACCGATCAAGACGGGCGCGGTCGCGGCAATCGCAAGGCGCGCCAAGGAAGAAGAGAGCGTTGGGGAGGAGGATGTCAAGTGAGCCTTACCGCACAGCAACAAAAGGCCGTGGAGAGCCACGGCAAAACCATTGTCTCGGCTGCGGCGGGCAGCGGAAAAACGCACGTCATGGTCACCCGCTTTGTCCGCCTCATCACCGAGGAACATGCCGACGGGAGGAGCATGCTGGCCGTCACGTTTACCAACAAGGCGGCGGCGCAGATGCGCGAACGCATCCGTAAGGCCCTCCTCGAAGGCATTGCGACCTCTTCGGGCGAAGAGCGTGAATTCCTCTCCGCACAGCTCAAAAACTTGCCCCTTGCGGACATCTGCACCATTCACGCCTATTGCGGCAGGCTCCTCAGGACTTTCTTCTACCTCGTCGGGATCGATCCCTCTTTCCGCATCGTCGGCGGGGAGGACGCCGAGTGCACGGCGCTCTCGGGGCGGGCCATGGACCGCGTGTTCGAGGACGCCTATGACGGGAACGTCCAAGGGTTTGAGGAGCTGCTCGCCGTCTTTTTCCGCAAGAAAGATGAAAACCTCAAAAAGCTGGTTTTGGACGTCTATGGGAATGTGCGCAGCGACGCTCACTACCGCGACGTGCTGCAAACCATCGCGGAGGGACGGGAGGATACTTTCGACGAGGCCGCCGAGTTTTTAAGGAGGGAATACGCCCGCCGCATCGCGCGCTGTCTGGACGAGTTGCACAGCGTGGCAAAATTTTTGCCCGGGCTGCATTCCGCCAAGATCGACGCCTACTATGCAAGTCTCGAACAGGTGCTCCTCGACGCCTCCGGCGCTCCCGATCTCTTTGAAATGGCGCGCCGCATCGCCGTCACCCCCGAGGGGTCGCTTTCGGATAAAAATGTCACCGATCCCGTGGAGTTGCATGTGATCTCCACGTTGAAACGGGTCCGCTCCAAGGAGAGGCTCGCGGGGCTTCGAGATATGATCAAGGGGTACCATGACCGAGATGCGGAGCGAGAAAAGTATGAAAGCAGTCGAAAACAGGCCGCCTCGCTCGCGACGCTCACCCTCGCCTATGACGAGGCTTTCACCGCGGTGAAGCGGGAGGCGGGCGTGCTGGATTATGAGGACCTCGAACACCTCGCGATTGCACTGCTCGGCCATGAGGAGGTGCGCGACTTCTTGCGGCAGAAGTATGCCTATGTATTCGTGGATGAATACCAGGACGTCAATCCCATGCAGGAGGAGATCATCTCGCTGTTGGCGGGTAGCGACGTCTTTCTCGTCGGCGACTTGAAGCAGGCCATCTATGCTTTCCGCGGGAGCAAGTCCGTATTCTTCGCGCAAAAGGAAAAACAGTTTTCCGAGACGGGCAATTGCCTCACGCTCAGCGCCAACTTCCGCTCCGCGCACGCCATCCTCGACGCCGTGAACGCCGTCTTTTCCGTGGCCTTGAAAAACTATCCCAATCTGGATGGCGGCGAGCTTTACGGGAGTTACGAGGGGGAAGTCATCCTGCACGATCTCGAAAGCGAGGAGACGGAGGACGCCGGGGAGCGCAAGGTGTACTCGGTCAAGGAGGCGGCGGCCGCGGCAAAGACCAACGCCACGGCGGAGCGCGTTGCGGCCATCGTGGAGGAGGAGTGCGGGATGCAGCCGGGGCTGGGCAGACAGTTTTACGATACCGATCTCAAACAGCTCCGCGAAGTCTCCTATGGCGACATCGCCGTGCTCGTGCGCAAGAACAAGGAGACGGCCGCTGCCGTTGTGCGTGCGCTCGCCGAGCGCGGTATCCCCGTTACGGCCGAGGCCAAGATCAATATTTGCGATTACTTCGAAGTGCGGCTGCTCCTCGATTGGCTCTCTTTCCTCGACAACCCCGAGCAGGATATCCCCATGGCGTCGGCGATGCTCTCCGTGCTCGGCATGTTCAACGACGACGAGCTCGCGGCCATCCGCCTCTTTGCGGACAGGGCGGGGGTTAAGGGGAGTTTCCGCGCCGCGTGCCGTGCCTATGCCGCGCTGTGCGGGCCGGACGATCCCTTAGGGGCAAAATTTGCCGCTTTCGAACGGCGGGCAGAGAGATACCGCGATCTCATGTGCGTGCGCTCTGCCTCCGAGATGCTCGCCGTGCTCCTTGCGGACGGCTTAGAGGCGCAAATTGCGGCAAAGGGCGAGAGCGAGGTGCGCTTGGGACGGGTGCGCAAGCTGATCGCCGAGAGCGCCGGGTGCGACGACGTTCACAGCTTTCTTGCGCGCCTCCGCGACTGTGATTACGAAGTGGACCTCTCTGAAGCGGGGGGCGAAAATGCCGTTCACGTCCTCACCATGCACGCCTCCAAGGGGCTGGAATTCCCCGTGGTCATCCTCATTGACCTCGACGATAAGATCCGCGGGCTGGACATGAGGAAAGACCTCTTGTGGACGGACAAATTCCACATCGTTCTTCGCGCCTATGACCTCGAAAAAAAGATCTATCGGGATACCATTCTCAGGCAGGCCTCCAAGGAATATGCCATGCAGGAGGCCATCGGCGGCGAGCTCAACCTGCTCTATGTCGCCATGACGCGGGCCCGTTGCCGTCTGCACATGGTGTTTGCGGGCGGCGCCCCCGCCTATGCGACCGCCGAAGAGGAGCTCGCGAATTACTCCGTGCCCGACGCGGTGTGCCTCTCCGATTTCATCCCGCGCCTGTCTTTGCACGCCTCCGCGGAGAACATCTCCCCGCATGCGCTGCCCGCCTCCGTGACCGCGCCCCTCTATCGGCCCGTCCCCTCGGAGGTGGAAAGAATCAGAGAGGCCACGCGCCCATATGCACATCCCGAGAGCGCCTGCATTCCCGTAAAGGATTCCGCGACGGGGCTTCTCGGTAGAAAGGAGGCACCCATGTACAGGGAGGAGACGGAAGAAACGGAGCTACCCATGTCCGAGATGGGCACAGAGGATGCGGGCATGGGTACGGGATATTCGCCCGATGTCGGGACGGCCTATCACGCCTTTTTGGAGCATGTGACATTCGGAGAGGACCCCGAAAAAGAGCTCGCGCGCATGCGGGAGGAGGGAGCGCTCACGCCCGAGCAGCTGGCGCTGTTGGATTCCGAGAGGCTGAAACGCATTCTGTCTATGCCCGTCTTTGGCAGGGTCAAGGGGAAGAAAACTTACCGCGAGCAGCGCTTCCTTGCGCGCTTCCCGGCGAGCGAATTCTCTTCGAGTTACGGTGTGGAGGCGCAAGACGAAGTCTTATACCAGGGCGCCATCGACCTGCTCGTGGACGAGGGGGAGGGCAGATACACGATCGTCGATTACAAATTCTCCTCCCTCGGCGCGGACAAGCTCCTCGCGCACTATGCCGTGCAGCTGCATCTCTACCGTCTGACGGTCGCCCGCGTCATGAAAACAGATCTCGCGCATGTGGCCGTGTATCTCGTGAACATTGCGCGGGGCTATGAAGTCGCGTGCCCGTAATTCGCCGAGTTTCCCCACAAAACGACAAAATCTCCCACGCTTCGGACGGCTTTTCCGGCAATCCTTACGTGGGAGTATTTTATGTCTTTTTTTCATGATGTCGTAAGCGCTTTCGGCGCCATTCCGGACTGGGCGCTCTTGGCGGTCCCGTCCGCCCTCGTCCTCTACACGCTCGCCACGGCGCTGTTTGGCGGCAGGCGGGCGTATCCGTATGTATCCTTTGCACTGATCGCGCTCGCGGCAATGCTCGGCGCGGGACGGGGCGCAATGGCAGATCTCGTGTTTACGGGCCTTTGCGCGTTCGTCGGGGCCGTGGCGCGTCTTGTCCTCAACTTGGTGCCCGCGGCCGTGCCCGTAAGACAGCGCGAGACGCATGCGCCTCAGCCCGCCGATGCGTCCGCATACACGGCGCGCCTCGAAAGCGCCGCCGTTGAAGCGCCCGTCTACATCCCCATTTCGCAGTGCAATTTGGACATGGTGCACGCGGAGGAGTATCTGCAACGGCTTCGCCGCGCCCCGCTTACGGCGGGGGACCGGCTGGAAGTGGACGTGCTGGCGCACAGTTTGGAGAGTGCGAATCGGGCCGCCCTCACCCCGGAGGAACTTGTGCGCATCAACGAAAGTCTTGCCGCCATGTTCAAGATCGCGGCAAAATATTTGCACTGAATTAAGGTTTGGTGGGCGTTATTGCGATCAAGCATGGTCGAGACCTTGCCTTCCCCTTTGGGGAAGGTGGCACGGCGAAGCCGTGACGAATGAGGTGGCCTCATCACCCGCTCCGCGGGAGCTGTCTCACGCGGGTAGAGCCCCGCGTTACTTCGCCCGCTGTCATGTCGAGGATGCAAAGCAGCGCACGAGCCAAAGGCGAAGTTGCGAAAGTCGAGGCATCTCGGGCGCGAAGTAACGGAGGCGAAGCCGAAGTGGAGAAATCTCTACCTTATGATTCGCTCTGCCTTTGCTTGGACGTAATAAGATTTCTCGCAGATGTGCAGTTCGTTGAAAGCCAAACCTGTTCGGCTCGAAATGACAGTCGGCTACTTCGTCGCTTGCGCTCCTTGTGTCGCCCTTAGTCTACAATAGAAGCCTCGGGCGCGAGACCCCCCTCCATGGGAGGGGGACTAAGGGGGTGGGGTGGCGACCAAGCATGGGTCGATCCCTTTCAGGGGCGACAAGGCGGTTGGGCGGAACAAATTGTTCCGCTCAATACTGTGTCAAGGTGTTCACTGCCAAAGCGAGGAGTTTTCCCGCGCGGCGGGCGTTCGAGAGCAGGGCGGGCGTGATGCGCTCACCCTCCAACGCAATGGGGGCGCCCGCATTGTCATAGACGGGCCTCTTCACATATCGGCCGAGGAGGTTGGTGCGGTCGTAAAGTCCCTTGGGCGCGGGCGGCTCGGTGACGGGAGCGGTCGGGTCGGGCTCTTTGAGCGGCGGGAGAACGTCGGGCAGGTCCACGGCGGGCTCCTCCCCCGGGCGGTGCGGAACTTCCCGCTTTGCCCGCTTTGTCTGGGACCTTTCGCGGGGGTTTTGCGCGGCTCCCGTCGCCTTTGTCCGCACGGTTTTTTTCATGAGCGCGCGCTCCTCCTCGCTCTCATAGACGATGACCGATTCCATCACGGAGACGAGAGAGATGGGTACCATGTCCGTGGTATTGCCTTTCGAAATCATAAAATAGGGGTCATCCCCGAGCGTGACGTCGCTGACAAAGCCGAGCTCTTCTCCTTTGAGCGTGTAGGCGCGTTTGCCGATGGGGGAGGGGACGCCCGCGGGCTCGCTCAGGCGCGCTTTCCCCGCGATCACCGCATCCGCGACCGCGCGCACCGTCTGCATGGGCAGGTAGGTTTCCTCTTCCTCGCTGTCGGCGATCACGAGGCAGGCGATTTTTTGAAAGTTGCGCGAGAGCCTTACGTCCGTGATGTAGCCGTAGGCCTCCCCGCTCGGTGAGAGCACGGGTTTTCCGATGAGTGATGAAATTTGCATAAGCACCTCTTTTTCCTATGGTATTCCCCGCGGGGCGTGCGATGCGCTCTATCTTTTGCGGGAATAAGGGAGATTTTGTCAAAATATCCTCCAACCCCTTGTCAAAATTCTTCATTCATGATACAATATACTTCGGTGTCATGAATGGCGCATGGGAGGATAGAAAATGCTGTCGATCGTAAAAACGCTCGCCGCCGAGCTTGGAAAACGGGAAGAACACGTGGAAAATGTCATAAAACTTCTCGATGAGGGCAACACCGTGCCCTTTATTGCACGCTATCGAAAGGAGATGCACGGCACGATGGATGACCAGACCATCCGCGTTTTGGCAGACCGGCTGGGGTATCTCCGCAACCTCGAAACGCGCAAGGAGGAAGTAAAGACCTCCATCGAGGGGCAGGGCAAACTCACGCCCGAGCTCTCGGAGTCCATCGAGAGCGCGGTGACGCTCGCGGAGGTCGAGGACCTCTATCGCCCCTACAAGCAAAAGCGCCGCACCCGCGCCACCGTCGCAAAGGAAAAGGGGCTGGAATCGCTGGCGGCAGTGCTCTATGCGCAGGCATACGATTGCCCCGACCCCGTCGCCGAGGCGGGCAAATATATCGATCCCGAGAAAGGCGTGCTCACTTTCGGGGATGCCCTTGCGGGCGCAAGCGACATCATTGCCGAGTGGATCTCCGACGATGCCGCAATCCGCAAGCACCTCAAAGCGCTCTTCGTGCAATGTGCAGACGTCGTCTCCGTCCCCGCCAAGAAAGATCCCGAGGACAGCGTCTACCGCAATTATTACAACTTTTGCGCGCCCGTATGCAAGATACAGGGGCACCAGGTGCTTGCCATCAACCGCGGCGAGCGGGAAGAGTTCTTAAAGGTCAACATCTCCATGAACCGCGAAGCGGCGCTTAACGTCGTGTGCCGGTATGCGGTGAAAGGCTCCCCTTGCCGTTCCACGCCCCTCGTGCGTGCGGCTGCCGAGGACGCTTACGACCGCCTCATCTTCCCCTCGGTGGAGCGCGAGATCCGCGCCATGCTGACAGATTCCGCCTCGGAGGGGGCAATCGGGCAATTCGCGCTCAATCTTCGGCCCCTCCTCATGCAGCGGCCCGTCAAGGGCTTTGTCACGATGGGGCTGGACCCCGGCTATCGCATGGGCTGCAAGGTGGCCGTCGTCGACGGAACGGGCAAGGTGCTCGATACGGCCGTCGTCTATCCCACCTATGGGGAAAAACAGAAGCAGGAGTGCATTGCCAAACTCGCCGCACTCATCAAGAAGCACAAGGTCCGCCACATCGCCATCGGCAACGGCACGGCGAGCCGCGAGACAGAGCAGATGACCGTGGAACTCATCGCCTCTCTCGGACATGGTGCCGACGTTTCTTATGTGATCGTCAACGAAGCGGGTGCATCGGTGTATTCCGCCTCCCCGCTCGCGGCCAAGGAATTCCCCGATTTCGACGTCAATCTCCGCTCCGCCGTCTCCATTGCAAGGCGTCTGCAAGACCCGCTCGCCGAGCTCGTGAAGATCGACCCGAAGTCCATCGGCGTGGGGCAATATCAGCACGACATGCCCGAGAAGCGGCTCTCGGAGGCGCTCGATGCCGTCGTGGAGGACTGCGTCAACGCGGTCGGTGTGGATGTGAACACGGCTTCCGCGCCCCTTCTCTCGCGCGTGTCCGGCCTGAATGCGGGCGTTGCGGCGGGGATCGTGAAATACCGCGAGGAAAACGGGATGTTCACGGCGCGCCGCCAACTCTTGAAAGTGCCCAAACTCGGCGAGAAAGCCTTTGAGCAGTGCGCAGGCTTCCTGCGCGTGCCCGAGAGCAAGAACGTGCTCGACAACACCGCCGTGCACCCCGAGAGCTATGCCGCGGCCGAGAGGCTGCTTGCGCTGTGCGGATATACGGAGGCGGATGTCCGCGCGGGCAGACTGACGGGGATCCGCGACCGCATCAAGGCACAGGGCGGGACGGCAAGACTGGCCGTTGAGTGCGGCGTGGGCGTTCCCACTCTGAACGACGTGACCGCCGAGCTCATGAAACCCGGCCGTGACCCCCGCGATGAGCTCCCCGCGCCCGTTCTTCGGACGGACGTGCTCGGGATCAAGGACTTGAAACCCGGGATGGAATTGAAAGGCACGGTGCGCAACGTCATCGACTTCGGCGCATTCGTGGATATCGGCGTGCACCAGGACGGCCTCGTCCACATCTCACGCATCTCGGACAGATTCATCCGTCACCCCTCGGAGGTCGTCTCGGTGGGGGATGTCGTGACGGTGTGGGTCGTGGATGTGGATGAGAAGAAGAACCGCATCTCGCTCACCATGAGAAAGCCCAAGGAATAAAACATAAACGCTCCAAAACTCTATCGCCGCCCTTAAAAGGGGCGGCATTTTTTTGCGGCTCTGTCATGGAAAATCATTACGGGATGGGGATACACCCTTGACAGACGGTGAAAAATCAAGTATAATGGGGAAGATAAAACGACGGAATTCCCCATTATTCGGGAAAAATCGACAGATTGGGAGAAAGAGTATGATCAAGGTCGCAATGACGGGCGTAAACGGCCAGATGGGGCGGGAGGCCCTGCGGCAGACGTTCGAGCTTGAAAACGTCGGGTCGGTGCGGGTGCTACTCAGCGCCAAAAAGCACAACGACAAGATCGCCAAAAAACTTCAAAAACAATACGGGGACCGCATCGAGATCCTGCGCGGCACGGTGGCGGATGAACTGCTCTGTGCAAGGCTTGTCGCGGGCATGGACTATGTCATTCACATGGCAGCGGTCATTCCGCCCGCTTCCGACGCCAGCCACCGCGCGAGCGAGGAGTGCAACAAACGGGGCGCCGTCGCCATGGTCAATGCCGTCAAGGCGGCCGTGCCGCAACCCAAATATATCCACATCTCCACCGTCGCCCTTTACGGCAACCGCAACGAGAAGCATCCATTCGGGCGGGTGGGGGATCCCCTTGTCGTCTCGCCTTTCGACCGCTATGCCATGGACAAGCTCTACGGCGAGCGGTATTGTTTGGATGCCGACCTCGCGTGCTGGGCCGTTCTCAGGCAGACGGCCATGCTGCACCCCGACATGATGAAGAACAACGTCTCCGACGGTCTCATGTTCCACACGGCACTGAACGCCCCCCTCGAATGGGTGAGCGCGCGGGACAGCGGCTATCTCATCAAGCGCATTCTCGAACGCGACAGTGTGGGCGAGATAGATGACTTCTGGAAGAAGATCTACAATATCGGCGCCGGGATCAAGGGCATGGAGACGGGCTATGACACTTTCAACGACGGGTTTGCCATCATCGGCGGTTCGGCCGAGAAGTTCTTCAAGCCGCATTGGCTGGCGACGCGCAATTTCCACGGCCTGTGGTTTTACGACGGCGGCGAGCTCGAAGCGCTCTTCCACTATCAGCGGGACGGTGTTCACGAATATTGGAAAGAGATCGCGCGCCATCACAAGATCTATGCGCTCGGCAAGCTCGTGCCCGCGCCCCTCATCGACTTCTTCCTCTTCCGTCGCCTGCGCAATCACTCCAATTCGCCCTACCGCTGGGTGAAAGACAGGGACACGGCGCGCGTCATAGCAACTTTCGGTTCTCAGGAGGCGGCGGAGGCCCTCTCCCACGATTGGAAAGACTACAAGCTCATGGCGAAAGGGGACTTCGGCGACTACGACGCGATGCGCGATCCCAAGAATGCCGTTCTCCTCTCGCACGGTTACGACGAGAAGAAGCCGCTCGGCGAACTCACGTTGGAGGAATTGCAGGCGGCGGCCGCTTTCCGCGGAGGGGAGTGCCTTGCGGACCGATACGACGGCGATCCCTACAAGAAGATCACGTGGCGCTGCCACGACGGACACGCATTCGAAGCGAGCGTCTACACCGTCCTCAAAGGAGGGCACTGGTGCCCCGTCTGCCACATGCCGACGCCCTGGGACTTCGACCGCATTGCAAAGAGCAGCCCCTTTGTCGCACAGGTGTGGTATGATTCGCATTCGCGCGACGAAGATTATTTATACGATTACGGCAAGGAAGAAAGGCCCGTCATCAGGGAGCGGAAATGAAGGTTTTATTTGCTGTCTTTTCGGGGACGGGAAATACCCGCCGCGTTGCCCAAACTTTTGCGGAGGGGCTCACCTCGCTCGGGCACCTTACGGAACTCTACATGATCAAAAAGGGGGCACCCATGCCCGAGGTAGGGCAGTATGATGTGCTGATCGTGGGATATCCCGTGCATGCTTTCAATGCCCCGACGGCGCTCATTTCGTTTGTGAAAGAGCTGCCCGCGGGGGAGAAGCCCGTCTACCTCTTGCGCACCTCCGGCGAGCCCTCCAAACTCAACGACGCCTCCGGTATCACGCCCCGCCGCATTCTGACCAAGAAAGGATATTCGGTCAAGGGCGAGTTCACCTATGTGATGCCGTATAACATCATTTTCCGTCACTCCGACGGCATGGTCTCCCGCATGTGGCGGGCCGCATGCTTGCGCATCGAACGGGACATCCGCACGGTGGACACTTTGCAGGGGGAGCTCCGCAAGGTGGGACCGTTGCGGCGTTCGGCGGCATTTGTCCTCAGGATCGAACACCCCGCCATGCCCCTCATCGGCAAGACCTTTCATGTCGCCAAGGACAAGTGCATCGGGTGCGGTGCATGCGCCAAACTTTGCCCGTGCGGGAATATCCGCATGGTAGACGGCCGTCCCAAATTCGGCATTCATTGCGTGGGCTGCATGGGCTGCTCCTTTTCCTGCCCGCAGGACGCCGTGCGCATCTCCCTCTTAAATCTCTGGCGCGTCAACGGAAAATATGCCTTTACGGGCGAGCCGTCCACCGACGAGGAGACCTGCCGCTATCTGCACGGGATGTATAACCGCTACTTCCACGAGACGGAGGACATGGCGCTCCGAACAGAGGATCTTTAAAAAAGATGCGCCCGCACAGGCGGGCACAACAAAAAATGCCCAACGGGAGTTCCGTCGGGCTTTTTTCATGCAAAAAAGCTATGTCAGGAGGAACGTGAGCAAGAAGAGCGCCCCGAGGATGTAGGTGGGAACGGAGATCTGCTTGATCTTGCCCGTGCAGATCATGATGAGGAGATAGGCGAGGATTCCCGCGCCGATGCCCTTGGAGATGGAGTAGCCGAGCAGCATGACGGTGAACGTCAAAAATGCCACGACCGCTTGGGCGGGGTCCGTCCAATCGATCTTGACGACGGAGGACATCATGAGCACGCCCACCCAAATGAGCGCGGCGGCTGTCGCGGGGCGGGGGATGAGGCGGGCCAGCGGGGAGAGGAACATGGCGACGAGGAACATAACGCCCGCGGTCAGGGCGGTGAATCCCGTCTTTCCTCCCGCAACGACGCCCGCGGAGGACTCGGAGAGGGTGGTCACGGTGGAGGTCCCCGCGATTGCCCCGGCGCACGAGGCGATGGCGTCCGAGAGCATCATCTTCTCCATGCGAATGGGGGCGCCGCTGCCGTCGAGCAGGTCGGCTTTCTCACAGGTGGCATAGAGCGTGCCGATGGTATCGAACATGGCGATCATGCCCAGCGCCAGCGCGGAGGAAAAGAGCAGGACGAGGAGCGTCCCCACATTGTGCCCCTCGATGGCGAGGTAGGCAGAGAAATCGAAGCCCTCAGAGAAGAGTGTCCCGGCGGAGTACTTCCCCCATGCCGCAAAGGCCGAGAATGGATCCGAGAGGGAGAACGCCTCATAGAACGCCCTGCACGCAACCGAGCCGCATGCGGCGCCCAGTCCCGTCAGGGCATAGTAGAGGGCGGCGGCCCCCAACAGTCCCCAGAGTATGGCGCCTTTCACCTTTTTCTTCTCCATGACGGCGATGGCGATGACACCGAGCAGTGCGACGATTGCCCCCGCCATGTTGAAAAAGGTGTTGTTGCCAAAGACGTTAAAGGAGACAAGAGAGACGAGGGTGAACGCATCGGCCACGATGATGCCGGCATTCTGCATCCCGATAAAGGCGATGAACAGCCCGATCCCGACAGGGATGATGTTGCGGATGCCCGCCGGAATGGCCCGGAAAATTTTCTTTCGGAGCCCCGTCACCGTGAGGAGAATAAAGATGATGCCGTCGAAGAGGGTGAACACGAGGCAGTTCGCATAGCTGAGGCCCGTCCCTCCGAGGATGAGCGTGTAGACGATGAAAGCGCTGATGCCCATGCCGGACGCCTGTGCGAGGGGCATGCGTGCGAGAAAGGCCATGAGCATGGTGCCCGCCACGGCGCCCATGGCCGTTGCGATGTAAGCGGCTCCGTAGGCCTCCTCCGCGCTCCCGGCGGGGATCACGGCGCCGAACATCTCGGCATTGATCATGAGGATGTAGACCGCAGTGATAAAGCACGTCAAGCCGGCGAGCATCTCGCGCTTGAAGTCCGACCCGGACGCGGTGATCCCGAAAAATCTGTCGAGTTTCCCCCAAAATCCCCTGTGTACGGGCGGCTCTTTCAAGGCGGCCTCTTCGCCGGGTTCCTCTGTCCGCGGTGTCTCGGGCAGAGAGTTCTTTTGTTCCATGAAAACCTCCGTTGCGTTTGCGTGTAGCAATTATAACATATTTTTTGAAGATTTTCAAGGGTTCTTGACAATTGTGTGGCAAACAGATATAATAATACCCATGAAATATATCGAACTTACCATCCGCACCACGTCCGTGGCGAGCGAACTCGTCGCCGATGTGCTCTGGGAATACACCGAGGGCGGTGTGGCCATCTCGGATTATGCCGACGTCGTCGCGTTGCAGACGGGAAAGACGGGCGTCTATTGGGACTACATCGACGATTCGCTCACCGCGCCCCGCACCGATGTGCTCGTCAAGGCCTTTTTGCATCCCGCGCGCGAGGGGGAGATCCCCGCGATCATGCAGGAGATCTATCGTCGCCGCGACCGTGCGGCGGGCGCCGTGGACTTCGGCACCCTCGAAGAGAGCAAAAAGATCATCGACGGGGACGATTGGTTAGAGGTGTGGAAGAAGCACTTCCGCCCCATCCGCTTGGGGGAGGTCGTCGTCGTGCCCGAATGGATCGAATACCGCGCACAGCCCAATGAAAAGGTCATTCTGCTCGACAACAACATGGCATTCGGCACGGGTGAGCATGAGACGACGGCCATGTGCGTAAAACTCATGCAGGACTATTTGCGGGAGGGGGATACCGTTCTCGACGTCGGATGCGGGAGCGGCATCTTGGGCATTGCGGCCGCAAAACTCGGCGCAAAGCTGTGCTACCTCACGGACATCGATCCCATTGCCGTGGCGAGCGCCAAGCACAACGCCGCAAGAAACGGCGTGGAGGGGAGCGTCATCGTCTCGGAGTGCAACCTTGTCGACGACACCGCGATGCAGGCCGATCTCATCCTCGCCAACATCACGGCGGAGATCCTCACACAGCTCGCGCCCGCCATCCCCGCCCATCTCAACCCGGGCGGCGCCGTCATTCTCTCGGGCATTCTCGACGACCGCCTTTCCACCGTGAAAGCCGCCTTCGAGGCGCAAAGATTGGGGGCCGTGGTCGCGCGGCAGGAGGGCTCGTGGTGCGCCCTCGTTCTCAAAGGTTGACATATGGCCACACCCAAGCGCTTTTTTGTGGAGGAGATCGGGGAGGAAGTCGCGCTCACAGAGGGCGAATTCCGCCATGCAAAGAATGTGCTGAGGCTCGCCGCGGGGGACGAAGTGACCCTGCTCGACGGCACCGGCAAGGCCTACACGGCAATCGTCTCGCGCGTGGAAAAGTCGCGCATGCTCCTGCATGTTACGGGGGAACAGACGCAAGACACCGAACCCATGTCCGCGATGTGCCTCATCGTAGGGCTTTTGAAAGGGGATAAGACGGAGCTCGTCGTGCAAAAGGCGACAGAGCTCGGCGCGGAGAAAGTGGTCATCTTCTCCTCGGCCTATTGCTCCGCTTATATGAATGAAAACAAGCTCGAACGCCTCAAACGGGTGTCGCAGGAGGCAGCCAAACAGTGCCGTCGCACCCGTGCGCCCGAGATCGTCTATCGCGAGCACCTGAAAGGGGCGCTCGAAGAGGGGATGCCGTATGAGAGCAAACTCTTTGCCTGTGAGTTTTTGAAAGAAAACGGGGCACCCATGTCCGAGATCAAGGGCTCGTGCGCGCTCGTCGTCGGGAGCGAGGGGGGATTTTCCGAGGAGGAATTCTCCATGGCCCGCGAGATGGGATATCGCGGTGTTTCGCTCGGGAAGCGCATCTTGCGCGCCGAGACCGCGGCCATTGCCATGCTCTCCGTTGCGGCATATTTTTTGGGAGAATTGGGATGAAGGCGTGTGTCTTTACGCTCGGATGCAAACTGAACGAGGCGGAGAGCGCCTCCCTCATGCGGGGGCTCGAAGAGTGCGGCTATGAGGTCACCGATGTGCTCGGGGAGGCCGATCTTTACCTGCTCAACACCTGTGCGGTGACCGCCGAGGCCGAAAAAAAGAGCCGGCAGGCCGTCGCGCGCATGCGCAAATTCAACCCCTCCGCGCCCGTCATCGTGTTTGGATGCGCCGCCCAGAACAACGCAGAGGCCTTTGCCGCCCGCGAGGGCGTAACATTGGTCACGGGGGCCATGCGAAAGGATAAAGTTTTGCAGATGCTCGACGCCCGCGGCGTGGCCGTGGAGACAGAGCAGACCTTTTGCGAGCTACCCATGCCCAAAAGAACGCGCACGCGCGCCCTGCTTCGGGTGCAAGACGGGTGCAATCGTTTTTGTTCGTATTGCCTCATTCCCTACTTGCGCGGCAGGAGCCGTTCCCGCTCGCTTGCGAGCATTCTTGCGGAGGCGAGGGCGTGCGAGGCCAAGGAGATCGTGCTCACGGGCGTCGACCTCTCCTCCTACCGCGACGGGGAAGTGGGGCTGGACGGGCTCGTGCTCGCCTTAAAGGAGGTGCCCGCCCGCATCCGTCTGGGATCGCTCGAAGTGAGCGCGGTCACGGACGAACTGCTCGCGGCCATGCGGGAGGCCGGCACGGCGCCGCACTTCCACCTCTCCTTGCAGAGCGGGTCGAGCGAGGTGCTCCGCGCCATGAACCGCCATTATACGCGGGAACAATACCTTGCGGCCTGCCGCAAGATCTATGCTGCATTCCCCGAGGCCGCCATCACGACGGACATCATCGTGGGCTTTCCCACCGAGACGGAGGAGGACTTCGCCGCGTCGCTCGCGATTGTGGAGGAGGCGGGCTTTGCCAAGGTGCACGCCTTTCCTTTCTCCCCGCGCAAGGGGACCAACGCCGCGAAACTGACGGATCTCCCCCCCGAGGTCAAGACGGAGCGCATGGGGCGCATGCTCTCTGCCGCCGAGACAGCCGAGAGGAAATACATCGAGCGCAATGTCGGAAAAGTATTCACCGCACTCTTCGAAGAGGGGGGCGGCTACACCGAAAATTATATTCGCGTCTTTCATGAGAGCGCATCGGAGGGGGGCATGTACCGCGTGCGCTTGCTCGGAACGTGTTCGGGGGGCGCAACATGCGAATTACTCTCCCGTGTGGAGTGATCAAGGAGAAAGTTATGGAAAATTGTATCTTTTGCAGGATCGTTGCGGGGGAACTCCCGGCAGCCAAGGTCTATGAGGACGAGGACATGGTCGTATTCAAGGACATTCAGCCCATCGCGAAGATCCACCTGTTGGCCGTCCCCAAGGAGCATTTCAAGTACCTTTCGGAGCTGAATGCGGAGCGCACGGCACTCGTGGGGCGCATGCTTGAAAAAATTGCGGCAAACGCGCCCGCCTTTGGGCTTGCGGATGGGTATCGGCTCGTCATCAACCAGGGCGACAGCGCCGGCCAGACCGTCCCGCATCTGCACATCCACATCCTCGGCGGCCAAAAACTCGGCTGGGAGTGAGGCACTGCCCAAGGGCACGTGTCCGCCCGCACGGTTCGGCCGCGAGGGCTGTATAAAATAAAATTTTGCGGTCCATAATCCTTCCGATCATCATGCGGGAGGATTTTTTTATGCGCTTTGCACGTTTTCGGCCGGCCGGGATTTTGCTTTCGGCACTGCTCGCCGTATTCCTCCTGTGGGCGGTGTACAGCGCGCCCGTCTTTGAAATGGGATCGGCCTACGAACTGTACACGGGCACCTCTTCCGCCGAGATCATCCGCACGGACATGCCCGCGCTTGCAAAGCTCTGCCGCACGGACATCCGCGGGGAGAGCGTGCGCTACGAGGGGGACTGCGCCGCCCGGCTTCTCGAAAAATTTCATGCCGAGGTGTGCTTTTCCGAGGAGGCCGCGGGCGTGGTGAATTATTATTGTTATAGCCCCGCTTTGGGACATGGTATCCTCCTAAACGGTCATCTGATCAATCTGCATATTGCCGTGGGGGCGGAATATACCGCCGCCGGCACGCCGCTGATTTTCGGAGGGTATTGAGGAATTCACGAAAAGGTTCACGAAATTTGTTTTCTTACGCTGTCATACCGAATGCGCGAACCTTGTCCCTCCGCTGTCATACCGAATGCGCGAACCTTGTCCCTCCGCTGTCATACCGTCCGCCCGAGGCTTCTATTGTGGACTAAGGGCGTCACGAGGAGCGCGAGCGACGAAGTAACGGAGCGACAGCGGAGTGAGTGTATCCCCTTGATAAACCGCTCCCTCTTTGTTCAGAAAACAAATTTCCGTGACGGAAATGTGCGTTGGCGCCTTAACAAATTCTGTCTCTCAACTGTTCCATCCGACAACAAGCCGACAGGGCTCGGCAAATTGGGTCGCCCACGCCCGAAATAAATTCGGGCTAAGGCAAGCAAATGGAAACATTTCGTAAATTTCTATCATATAGAAGCTCTTTATAATAAAGGCATAGAAATTTACGAGGCGAATGTGCACTTGCGCTTGAAAGGGTATGGCTCCGATTGGCGGTTCCATCGGACAAGAAGTCGCAAGCTGACAAATTGGTGGCGAAAACCCGAGGGTTCCCGCAAAAAGCCGTTAGGATTTTTGTGGGATTGGAAGAGCGTGGTTTTGGTTATTCGCATGGGATTAGAATGGTTCACGAAATTTGTTTTCTGTTGCCCCCTCCCATGGGAGGGGGCATACGCCTTGTCGCCCCCGAAAGGTCTCGACCATTCCCCCCCCTCAAAAAAAAGTGCGGGAAAAATTTTTCTCCGATGGGTATAAACCGCAAAGAGAGCGTCAATCATCTACATACAAAATTCGGAGGCATGTCATGGAAGAAAAATCTCAAAGCAAAAAGAAAATTATTTACTATGCGATCCTCACGGTGTGCGCGCTCTTGCTGATCGCGGGGATCGTGCTGACGGTGTATTTTGTTACACAGAATAGCAATCCGGTTGCGGACAATCCCCCTGTTGTCGATTCCGGTGACAACAAGCCCGAGGATCCCCCCGCCGTCGATCCCGGCGACAACAAGCCCGAAGAAAATCCCCCCGCATCCGGGGACGACGAGCCCGGCGAACCCTCCGGCGGCGAGGAAGTTGTCAACTTTGTCGCGCCCATCGATTATGAGGATTACTCCGTCGTGTACGCGGACATTTACCACAACGAGACGACGGGCTGGTGGTATCGCCACAAGGCTGTGGATTTCAGCGCGCCTGCCGGCACGGAGGTGAGGTGCATGGCGGACGGCACGATAGAATCGGTGAGCGTCAGCCAAGAGTTGGGCAACCTCATCGTCGTCGACCACGGCGACGGCCTCAAAACCCTCTATCGCTTTGTGGAGCCCACCGACGGTCTCAAAGCCGGGCAGACGGTTGCAAAGGGTCAGCGGCTGGGAGCGGTCGCCGCGGCGTATGGAAGCGAGGCGCGTGACGGCGAGCACCTGCATCTCGAAATCACGCTCAACGAGGACTATGTGGATCCCACAGATTATCTCGAACCTGTGTTGGAAGAAAAGTAATTTCCCCCCTTTAAGAAGGCGGCCGCTTCGGCGGCCACTTTCTTTGCCGCTCTCCCGAAGTTCCTTGGGGAGAGCGCTTCGGACGCCTTGGAAAAGCGTTCCGCCCCTTAAAAAAAGACAAAGCGGGGCGCCGCTTTCCCGTAAGCATAAACCTCTCTCCTCGCACATACAATAACCCGATCAGGAAGGAGGTAACGTATGCGAAAAATTTTTTGTCTGGCGCTCACGGGTGCGGTGCTTGTGTCGGCGCTCACTCTTACGGCCTGTGAGAAGCACTCATGCGCGCGCAGTCACTATACCATTCAGGGAGAGTATCTGTCTGAGACGCATACGCTTTCGGCAGAGATGACCGTGGAGGTCCCTAACATGTCCGAGACGGAGCTTTCGGAATTGAAATTTCAGCTCTGGGGGAATGCCTATCGCGAGGGCGCAAAATATGCGCCGATCTCCGACCGCCTGCACTCCATCGCCTACTATGGCGGGAAGAAGAGCTATGGGGAAATGGAGATCAAGGGCATCTCGGGCGCGGAGAGTTTTTCCGTGGGCGGCGAGGATGAGAACATTCTCTCCCTCAAACTCTCCTCTCCGCTCGCACCGGGGGAGTGCGCGACGGTCACCGTCAAATATGACGTCGAGCTCGCCGAGATCAACCACCGCTTGGGCGTGACGGTGAGCACCGTCAACCTCGCCAATTTCTATCCCACCCTCTGTGAACTCGGCAAAGACGGCTTCCGCGAATACGTCTATGCTTCGAGCGGGGATCCCTTTGTGAGCGCCGTTTCCGACTATGACGTCACACTCACCGTCCCCCAAAGCTATACGATCGCCGCGGGTTTTGCCGTGGAAGAATTGGCGGATGACAACGCCGATGACATGAAACGGGCATACCATGTCTCAGCCGAGGGGGTGAGGGACGTTGCCTTTGTGCTCAGTGAGAAGTTCAATCTCCTCACCGAACAGGTGGGGGATACCGAAGTGGCGTATTATTACTTTTGGGACACCGATCCCGAGGCGACCTTAAAGACGGCGGCAGAGAGCCTTGCGTATTACGGCAGCCTCTTCGGGCAGTATGACCGCGCGCGCTATACCGTCGCCGAGACCAACCTTGCTTTCGCCGGGATGGAGTATCCCGCGTTCACGATGCTCTCGGCCGGAACGAGCGGCACCGAGCGGGCACGGGCCGTGGCGCATGAGACGGCGCACCAGTGGTGGTATGCCAAGGTGGGGAGCAACCAATTCGACGACGCGTGGCAGGACGAGGGCTTGGCGGAGTATTCGGCGGCGCTCTTCTTCGGCGAGCATCCCGATTACGGCCTGACATACGAGGACCTGATCGCGGCATCGGAGCGCTCCTACCGCGCGTTCTTCTCGGTGTATTCCCAGGTGCATGGCGAGGCCAACACGGTGATGCACAGGCCGCTCACGGAGTTTTCGGGGGACTATGAATACCGCAACATCGCCTACGACAAGGGCGTCATCCTCTTTGACAGGATCCGCGAGGTGATCGGGAGCAAGAAGCTCGTCGGCGCGCTCAAACGCTATGCGGACACCTATGGCGGCACGATTGCAACGCCCCAAGATCTAATCGGCAGTTTTTCCAAGTCGGGCGCCAACGTCTCCGCGCTCTTCGATTCTTTCCTCGATGGCAAGTGCGTGATTTAAAACGCAAGGGGTAAAGCGCAAGGGGGCCGCTGTCATTTCGAGCCGACGGGGCACGATTTTCAACGCACTGCTCGTCTGCGAGAAATCTTACTGCGACCAAGCGTGGCAGAACGAAAATAAGGTAGAGATTTCTCGATTGCACTCGAAATGACAATTAGAACACCTTGTTGTGTGCTGTGCGCCCTTGGTAAGACGGTCTGAGAAGCCCACAAACCTCTCAGCGTCCTGCGGTTTTGCTTTGAAAACACTTGCCATTTTGCGCGGCGCGGAGTATAATGGACATGACAAAGCGCGGAGGCGGAGCCATGCCCATTTTATCATATCGGTGCAAAAAATGCGGGTTTGAGTTCGAAGAACTCGTCAAGAGACACGATCAAGGGGTACCATGTCCGAAGTGTGGGGGTGAGAGCGAGCGCGTCTGGTCGGGGGAGATGTATTCTTCCACGGGCAAACCGCCCAAAAAATGCAACGGCAAATGCTCGGAGTGCAGCGGCTGCCATTGAGCGCTTCCGCCGCCGTGAGCCAACAAGCAAAAGCCCGCCCGGATGAGGGGAGAGATGGGAGCGAATCTGCAGATATCTCAGACATCCGCAATCTTTTTTTGAAAATTTTCGGGGAAAAATCGGTTGCATTTTTTCCCGAAAAATGATATACTGATCGTAAGTGAGTGGCACTATTTCGTGCGTAAGTCCGGCTTTGGACTTGCGCACTTATTTTTTTATAGGAGTGAAACATGGAAGAAATCAAGCAGAACAAAATGGGGACGACCCCCATGCACAAACTCATTTGGATCATGGGCTTGCCGATGATCGTTTCAATGATCTTGCAGTCGGTCTATAATATTGTGGACACGGCGTTCGTGATCAACATGGGCCCGGACGGCATCGCGGGCAACCTTGCCCTTACGTATGCCTTTCCCGTGCAGCTTCTGATCATTGCCATCGGCGTTGGCACGGGTGTGGGCATCAACGCCCTGCTCTCCAAAGAGTTGGGGGAAAAGGACGTCGAGGGCGCGACGCGTACTGTCGGCAACAGCATCTTCCTCAGCGTCTGTATCTATGCCGTTTTTCTCATGTTCGGGTTATTCGGTTGCGATTGGTTTATCTCCATGCAGGCGGGCGGGAATGCACAGGCCGCCGCCATGGGCGCAAGCTATTTGAAGATCTGTTGCTGTTTTTCGTTCGGGGCAATCGGCTTCACCGTCTATGAGCGCTTTTTGCAGAGCACGGGCAAAACGCTCTTTTCCACCATCTCGCAGGTATCGGGCGCCGTGACCAATATCGTGCTCGATTACGTCTTTATCTACCCGTGCCAAATGGGGATCGACGGCGCGGCATGGGCGACGGTGATCGGGCAGATCCTTTCCCTCGCCGTGGCGATGCTCTTCCATTACCTCGCGAACAGGGAACTCAAAAACACCTTAAAGGCGCTCGTTCCGCGTTGGTCGGTCATCAAGGGGATCTATAAGATCGGCATTTCCGCCGCCTTGATGCAGGGCTTGCTCTCGGTGATGATGCTCGGGATGACAAGCATTCTCGGCACGATCAAGGTGCAGGAGACCGCCGCGCTGTTGCAGGGCAGCTTTGGGATCTACTACAAGGTCATGCAGTTCGCGCTGTTTGCCGCTTTCGGGCTATCCAATACGATTATCTCGGTGCTGTCCTATAATTACGGCCGTCAAAACAGAGAGCGCGTGAAAGATTGCATCAAGTTCGGGATCATCGATTCGTTGATCGTCGCCGGCGTGATCGCGGTGCTGTTCGAGTGCCTTGCCGTTCCGCTCTCCGCGCTGTTCGGAATGGCGAGCGGCGAGGGTAGCGGCGCCATTCAAGCCACCGTGACCGCGGCGATCCGCATTGCAAGCATCGGCTATCTCTTTATGGCGTTCAGCATTGCCGTGCAGGGCGTTTTGCAGGCGTTCCGCTATGCACTGTTCCCTCTGCTCATCTCTCTCTTGCGGCTGTGCCTGTTGGTGCTTCCTATCGCGTATCTCTTCACGCTCTCGGACAATGCCGCCGCGCTGGTCTGGTGGGCATTCCCGATCACGGAATTTGCGACCGCCTTGGTCTCCGCCCTGCTGTTGAAATTTGCCTACCGCAAAAAAGTCGGGCCCATGCAAGGAGCAAAGCAGCCTCGGCAGGTCCCATGTTCGCCCCTCGTGCCCCGACCCGCACAGGCCGCAAAGCGCCGTTAAACAAAAGTACCGTTAAACAGTAGAGAGGCTCGCACTCCTGCCTCCAAGCGAAATTCTTGCAAAGAGTTTTGCTTTTTTCTTGCCATTTCGCCCGAATTATGCTATAATGTTTTTTATGTACAGATGTAAAAAGTGCAACATCTTCTATGAGGGACCGCGCTGTCCGAGATGCGGCATGTCCAGCGGTGTCCATTGTCCGGAATGCAATGCCCTGAACAGCGTGAAATCGCGGAACTGCCATGATTGCGGTGCACAGCTCCCACCGCCCACCTATGTGCCGCGCAGATATCATCCGAAATATCGCAATCGCTCACGGTCGTCGAGGTTTTATCGGGACGAAAACGGGCAATTGCGGCGCAGACCAAATGGGAGGAGAGCGGGCAATGGATCGCCCAAAAAGCGCAGCAAGGCGAAAGTTGCCATCGTATCCCTGCTGTTGGTGTTGCTTTTGGCCTTAGCTGCCGTGGGCGGCTATTTCCTTTGGCTGCATTCGACCGACGGCACCTATTATCTCGTCACGGGCGATACTCTATCCGAGGAGGAATTCCTCATCCTGAATGGCAGAACATGGAGGGATGAAACGGGAGAGACGGGCGATTTCTTGTTGGACGGAACGCATCTTGCGTTGAACCGATCCGTCTCGGATGAAACGGTCACGCTCTTCGAGGGCACACTTACATATGGCCAAATTCAAATTCGCTTGATGGACGTCGGGCGACTCTATATCAAAAAAGTGATCCATCATACGCATGAATACGGAGATTGGGAGACGGAAACGCCTGCGACCTGCACCGCGCCCGGGACATTGGTCCGCCGTTGCGTCTGCGGAGAAGTTGGAGAGCGGAAAGAGACGCCTCTTGAAGTTCACGCCACGAAATTGGAAAACGGACAGGCCGTCTGTTCTGTCTGCAATCAGCATATTCTCGCGGAAAATCTCACCTTTACACACAATGCGGACAAGAGCGGATACATCGTCTCGGGAAGCAAAGATTGTCCTTACACCGTCATCGATATCCCCTCGACCCACCTTGGATTGCCCGTCGTTGGCATCGGCGAGAGCGCGTTCCGTGAACGTGAAGGGATCGAGGCCGTCATAATTCCCGACAGCGTGACTTTGATCGGGGACGAGGCGTTCTATCAATGCGGCGGGCTGACGAGTGTGCTGCTCGGAGCCGGCGTGACCTCAATCGGCAGTTCCGCATTCGAGAGTTGCAGCGCGCTGGCGGGCGTGATCATTCCCCAAGGCGTGACTTCCATCGGAGATTGTGCGTTCGCTTATTGCGACGGGCTGACGGGCATCGCCGTAAAGGACGGAAATCTCGTTTATCATAGCCAAGAAAATTGCTTGATCGAAACGCAATCCAAGACTTTGATCGCCGGATGCAAAACAAGCAAGATCCCCGCCGATGGCAGCGTGACCTCGATTGGAAACTCTGCATTCCGCCATTGCAGCGGGCTGACAAGCATCGCGATCCCCGACAGCGTGACTTCGATTGGGGATTATGCGTTCGAGGAATGCAGCGGTCTGACGGACCTCACGATGGGCAGCGGCGTGACGGTGATCGGCGACGAGGCGTTCGACGGTTGCGGTGGATTGACGGGTATCACGCTCCCCGCCGGCATGACCTCCATCGGGCGGTATGCGTTTTACGGGTGTGCAGGCCTTACGGGCATCACCGTCCCCGACGGTGTGACCTCCATCGGATGGGGGGCTTTCTGCAATTGCAGCGGGCTGACGAGCATCACGATAGGCAACGGCGTGACCGCCATCGAAAACGGAGCGTTCAGAGGTTGCGACGCGCTGACGGACGTGCGGATGGGAAGCGGCGTGACGTCGATTGGAGACGAGGTGTTCGCGAGTTGCGCCGGCCTTGAAAAAATCGAGGTCAACGAGGCCAATCCCGCATACAGCAGTCAAGACGGCATCCTCTACAACAAGGATAAAACGGCAATCATTTGCATTCCCAGGGCAATCAAGGGAGACGTCACGATCCCCGACAGTGTGACCGAGATTGGACCCGGGGCGTTCTCGGGTTGCGACGGGTTGACGGGCATCACGATTGGAAGCGGCGTGACCTCTATCGGAAGTTTTGCATTCGACGGTTGCGGCAAACTTACAAACATCGTATATCATGGCACGGTCGATGCGTGGCAGAACGTCGAGAAAGGAAGCAATTGGGATGACGGGTCGGGCGACTACACCGTCACCTGCACGGACGGCACAGTGGCCAAAGACGGCACAGTGACCCGAAAATAAAGGAAGCAGCGCAAAAGCAAGTGCGGCGCGGCGCCAAAAAGGCGCCGCGCCGTGTTCAAAAATAGTCCTCGGTAGTCCCTCGACTGTCCTAACCCATACCAAAATTTTACGACATGCGAAATTCTTTGAAAGAGTTTCGCTTTTTTCTTGCCATTTTTTCAGTCCGTATCAAAGACAATTAACTTCGGCGGAAGTGAAAACCCCGCACGCATTCCCTATGAAAACCCCTTTCCGTGTCGAATGGTACAGGGGTATGAACACTTTGCTTTCTTATGAATGCGGACATGGTACCGTGCGTGTCGCTCTAATGTCATAAAAAAGGCAAAATTCCGATCTTTGGAATTTTGCCTTTACTGTCTTGGATAGGGATCTTCGATTTCGGTAAGTCCCAAAATATAGTCGGTTGAGACGTCGTAAAATTTCGCGAGGGTAATCAAAACCTCGATGGGGATTTGTCGCTGCTCCGTTTCGTATTGCGAGTAGGTATTTTGTTTGACATTTAAAATTTCGGCAAGCGACCGCTGTGTGAGGCCTCTTCCCGTGCGCAATTCTCTTAATCTTTCGGAAATACCCATATCATAAAGTATAAAAATCTCATGCTGAGATATTGACAATTATCTCATATTGTGATAAAATGAGGAAAAAACATACAGAGGTGTCTTATGAAACGAAAAATCGGAAACTATTTTCTTCTTGTGATCATGGTATGTATTTTTGTTGTTGTCGCGCTTTGCGGCTGTATAACAGGTTACGTGCCGGGCGGCAATAGCAATGGGAATGGCAATGGGAGTGGAAATGGCGGGCAGACCGAAAATCCTGTCGCCAAGCCGGAGTTTGCCTCCGGTAGCGGCACCGAAAACGATCCTTTTATCATCTCGCAACCTTATCAATGGTTGAATATAAACAGTCATCTTTCCTCTTGCTTTGAGCTCTCCGCCGATCTCAACATGGGGGGTCAAAAAAACCTGATCCCGATAGGGGATAGCGTAACCCCCTTTACGGGAACACTGGACGGGAAAGGCCATCGGATCCATAGTGCATATGTCTCCTGCAAGAACAAGATCGCGGGACTTTTCGGCGTGATTAGCGGTGGGACCGTCATAAACTTGAATTTCAGCGATTCGCAAATTTATCAGAACTTGGGCTGGGATGGGGTCGGATCGTTTGCCGCCTATATCAAGATGGGTGCGCATGTGGAAAATTGCCATACAGAGCGCGTCAATATCAATTTTTGGCAGGGGACTTGCGGCGGATTTGCAGGGGTGATCGCCTCTGCCTCCACCGTACGCTATTGCAGTGCAAATGATGTCACTCTAAAAGAAAGGGGTACAGATAGCATGGTGGGCGGACTGATCGGTAGCATGGCGGGCGGTTTTGTAGACGCCTGCTGGTCTTATATCGCAGGTTCATGGGAGTATACTAACCGTGTTGGGGGAATCCTGTGCGATCATTCAAGCGGCACGGTCTCCAATGTGTTCAGCGAAATTTCTTTTCCCTCATGCAGAGGCGCCATCACATATCAGACTTCCGGCGGGTGCCGTGTAAGCTATGGGATCTGCTTTAACGGCAATTCTGCCGATATGCCGCTCTATTACAAGGAAGAGGTCAAGGGGACGGATGAAACATCGCGGTACTTTGATTCGAAAATAATGGACCGTGCCAATGCTCTTCTTGATACCGACCAATGGAAAGACAACACACTTTGGCGCAAGGGAAAGCTCCATCCCGAACTCGTTTCGTATGAAGAATACCTTGCCGTCGCCGGAAGTTACCGGGGATGAAACGCTCCGTCCCGCCCACATCTTGTGGCGGGGTGCGGGCGCGCGTAATAAATATAGGAATAGGGAAAATTTTCATAAATTTCCGAAAAAAATCCGCAAAAATCTTCGAAAAATGCTTGACGAATCATCCTGCAAGTGTTATCATAAGTAAGCTGTCTCGCGGGGCATATGCTTTCGCACGGTTCAGCGGTCTGCTTTTGCAGATCTTCTGCAAATTGACAACTGCATAGCAAGAACGGAGTAGTCCTTAACATTCTCAAAAGAGGATGGGAGGATGAAACGAGACGTAAGGCAATCAGAATTCTTAGAACGCGGTGCGAGAGCGCCGCGAGACAGAAATTCAAGGTTAATACGAATTTGCAAGGTAAGACAAAAAGCGTCGATTTTTGTGAATT